>NZ_JBWKIR010000004.1:0-163372 GCF_056432605.1 Streptomyces sp. NPDC045022 | reverse complement strand
TGAGCATCGCCTCCCGGTACTCGTTCCAGTCGGAGTGCTCGCCGGCGATGTTGCGGTAGTACTCCACCAGGGGTTCCACGGAGTCGGGCGTGTCGATGACCTCGGCCGTGCCGTCGATCTGCACCCAGGGTCCGTTCCACTCGTCGCTCAGGACGACCAGGGCGACCCGTGAGTCCCGCTTGGCGTTGCGGGTCTTGGCGCGCTCGGGGTAGGTGGAGACCACGATCCGGCCCGAGTCGTCCACGCCGCAGGTCAGGGGGGAGGCCTGCGGGCTGCCGTCGGCGCGGCGGGTGATCAGCAGGGCGCGGTGGCGGGGGCGTACGAAGTCCAGCAGCTCGTCCAGCGATACACGGGTGTTGGTCGCGATGTTCGGTGCCATGACCGCAGCCTAGGGGGAGTGGGGTCGGCCGTCCTGACCCTGCTGGGGACAGTCGGCCGAGGGGCCGGGGAACCGCGCGGCCGGCCCCACGGCGCACGCGCGGCCGCACGCCCCGAGGCCCCTCGGGTTTCCTGGCAGCCGAGGAACTAGTGCCGCGGCAGGCAACGTTCGCCCCGTCGCGACGCCCGGCACGCTCCCCCAAGCTCTTCGAGCAGGGGGGACCCTCCACTCGCCGCACCGGCCGAAAGCCCAAGTACATCCAGTACGAGGACTTCCGGCCGGCACTCCCCCAGCCTCCGGCCGGGGGGACCCCCAGAGCACGCACCGGACGCCGCTTCTTGATGGGCAAACGTTGCCTGCCGCGGCACTAGACCGTCGGCAGTGAGTCCCCCTGCACCGCCTGGATGTCCAGCTCGACCCTCAGGGTCGTGCCGATGGCGGCGATGCCCGCCTGGAGGACCTGGTTGTAGTTCATCGCGAAGTCCTCACGGTGCAGCTCGGCGGTGGCCCGGAAGGCGGCCCGGGTGCCGCCCCACGGGTCGGCGCCACTGCCGAGGTACGCCAGATCCAGGCCGACCTGCCGCACCACTCCGTGCATCGACAGCTCGCCGTGCACCGTCCAGCGGTCCGGACCGGCCTGCGTCAGACCCGTCGAGCGGTAGGTGATCTCCGGATGCCGCTCCACGTCGAGGAAGTCCGCGGACTTCAGGTGGGTGTCACGCATTCCGTTGCCGGTGTCGATGGACGCGGCCCGGACCACCGCCTCCACCCGGGACTTGGTGACGTCGTCGGGCGCGATCTCGATCGTGCCGCCGAACTCGGTGAACCGGCCGTGCACGCTGGAGATGCCCAGGTGCTGGGCGACCGCGACGACGGAGGAGTGCACCGGGTCGATGGTCCACGGGCCGGGCGGCGGCAGCTCGGTGCCGCCCTGCCGGGCCAGCGTGACCGTGCCGACCTCGGCCCGGCCGCTCGCGGTGACGATCGCGCTGGAGGCGGCGGGCGCGTACCCGACGGCCGTCACGATCACGGTGTACGGCCCCGGTGCCAGCTCGGTGACATCCCGTACGGCCCCCTCGGCGTCCGCCTCGGCCCGCAGCACCTGCGTACCGGTCATGTCGGTCACCGTGACGACCGCGTGCGACACGGCCCACCCGTCCCGCGTACGGATCTTCGCGGTCAGTCCCATCCCGTTTTCTCCCTGCAAAACAGTACAAAATGGTCGTATGAAACCGGCCCGTGGCACACGCCGCACCTGAGGAGCGGCGCGCGCCACGGGCCGTGGCCGAACTACTCGCCGGGGTGGGCGAGTTCGATGTCGTGGCCGTCGGCTCCGACGCCGGAGACGGTCAGGGCCGTGGCCACCGGCGGGTAGCCCGTCGCGATGACGGTGTACTCGCCGCTGTCCAGGTCGGTGAAGGCGTACGCCCCGTCCGAGCCGGTGGTGGCCGTGCCGACCACGTTGCCGGCCTGGTCGACCAGCGTCACGCGGGCGTCGGCCAGCGGTCCGTGCGGGGCCTTCACGACACCCTGCAGCCGGGCACCGGCGTCCAGGTCGACCTCGATCCGGGTGACCCCGGTGGCGCCGACCTCGACCGGCAGCGCGCGCGGCCGGAACCCGATCGCGTTGACCGCGACGGTCACCACGCCCGGCACCAGCTCGCCGAAGGCGAACTCGCCCTGCTCCCCGGTGGCGGCGGTGGCCAGCAGGTCACCGCGCACATCGGTGACGATCACCATCGCGTCCTTGACCGGCAGCGCGCTTTCGGCGGCCCGGACCACGCCGGTCAGTCCGCTGGTGCCGCTGAGCAGGATGTCGTACGACAGCGGTTCCTCGCCCACCACGATGGTGGAGGCCTGTGGCTGGTAGCCGTCGGCGGAGGCGATCAGGACGTAACTGCCCGCGCCCGGGGCGGACAGGCGGTAGGAGCCGTCGGCCTGGGCGACCGAGCGGCCGAGCTGGCGGCCGGACAGCGAGATCAGGGTGATCGCGGCCTGCGGGACGGGGGCGCTCTCGGCGCCGCGGACGAAGCCGTGCACCGGGGTACCGCCACCGGTGCCGGGCTCCGCCACGGTGGCGACGGCCGTCAGCTGCCGGGTGGCGGTCCCCGTGGCCGTTCCGTCGGACACCGGGGTGGCGGTGACAGCGGCCGGGACCGGCTCGGCGGCCTGGGCCTCGGCGACGACGGGGGCGGCGGCCGGGTCGGTCACGGGGGCCTCGGCGTGGGCGGTCTGCGCGAGCGCGCCCTTGGTCTTCAGCGGGACCTCCTTGATGAACAGCGTGATCAGGAAGGCGACGGCGGCGAGGCAGCCGGCGATCAGGAAGACGTCGGCGATGCCGTGGCCGTAGGCGCTCTCCAGCAGCGTCCGGATCGGGGCCGGCAGCTTGTCCATGTCCGGGATGGTGTCGGTGGAACCGGAACCCCCGGCCAGGGCGGCCTGGTACTTGGGGCTGAGGTCGGAGACGCCGTCCTTGACGTAGTCGGTGATCTTGTTCGCCATCACGGCACCCAGCGCGGAGACGCCGACCGCACCACCGAGGGAACGGAAGAAGGTCACCGTGGAGCTGGCCGAACCGAGGTCGGAGGGCGCCACCTGGTTCTGCGTGGCGAGCACCAGGTTCTGCATCATCATGCCGATGCCGAGACCCAGCAGGGCCATGTAGATGGCCATCTTCCAGTAGTCGGTGTCGTACCGGATGCCGCCGAGCAGCAGCAGACCGGCCGTGACCAGGACGCCACCGCTGACCAGCCACGCCTTCCAGCGGCCGGTGCGGGTGATGAACTGACCGGAGACGGTCGAGGAGACGAACAGACCGCCGATCATCGGGATGGTCATGACGCCCGACATGGTCGGGGACTTGTCACGGGCCAGCTGGAAGTACTGGCTGAAGAAGACCGTGCCGGTGAACATCGCGACACCGACGAACAGCGAGGCGAGCGACGCCAGCGTGATCGTGCGGTTCCTGAACAGGCGCAGCGGGATGATCGGCTCGCTCGCCTTGGCCTCGACGAGCACGAACAGCGCGCCGAGGACGATCGAACCGCCGACCATCGCGTAGGTCTGCCAGGAGATCCAGTCGTACTTGTCACCGGCGAAGGTGACCCAGACCAGCAGCAGGGAGACGGCGGCGGAGATGAGGCTCGCGCCGCCCCAGTCGACCTTGACCTCCCGCTTGACCACGGGCAGGTGCAGGGTCTTCTGCAGCACGATCAGCGCGATGATCGCGAAGGGGACGCCGACGTAGAAGCACCAGCGCCAGCCCAGCCAGGAGGTGTCGGTGATGACACCGCCGAGCAGCGGGCCGCCGACGGTGGCGACGGCGAACGTGGCGCCGAGGTAGCCGGAGTACCGGCCGCGCTCGCGCGGGGAGATCATCGCCGCCATGACGATCTGCGCCAGGGCGGACAGACCGCCGACGCCGATGCCCTGGAACACCCGGAAGGTGATCAGCATGCCCGGGTTCTGCGACAGACCGGCCGCCATCGAGGCGACCACGTAGATGATCAGCGCTATCTGGACGAGCGCCTTCTTGCTGTACAGGTCGGCGAGCTTGCCCCACAGGGGAGTGGCCGCGGTCATCGACAGCAGGGCGGCGGTGACCACCCAGGTGTAGGCGGACTGACCGCCGCCGAGGTCCCCGATGATCTGCGGCAGGGCGTTGGAGACGATCGTGGACGACAGGATCGCCACGAACATGCCGAGCAGCAGCCCGGACAGGGCCTCCATGATCTGCCGGTGGGTCATCGGGGCATCGCCGTGGGAGCCTCCCCCGTGCTTGGCGTGAGCCCGCACACCGGCTGGTGTGGTCGTTGCCATGGGCTTCCTTTTCTTACGTGCTTGCGGGTGTACGGGTGGTCTCTTCGATTACGGGTGCGGGTAGCCGCGGAACGGACCGGCAGTCACCGAAGGACGCGCGCAGGCGCGTCATCAGCCGGATCAGCTGGCCGACCTCCTCGTCGGTCCAGTCGGCGAGCCGCTCGGCGAGCAGATGTGTGGTCCGCCGGGACAGCTCGTCGAGCTGCTCAAGCCCCTCGGGCGTCAGGCGCAGGATGCGCGAGCGCTTGTCCGCGGGGTCCGGGGACCGCTCGATCCAGCCGCGTGCGGCGACGTGCGCGACGTGCCGGCTGGTCACCGACATGTCCACGGCGAGCAGCTCCGCGAGCTTGCTCATGCGCATGTCGCCGTGGCGGCCGAGCAGCGTCAGCACGGCGGCCGAGCCGGCCGGGCAGTCGGGCGGCAGGATCCGCCCCATGTCCCGCTTCACGGCTCCGACGGCACTGAGCTGACGCGCCAGCTCTTCGAACTGCGCCTGCTCGGCCATCACACCTCCCGTAGTCGTTGCTTGGGGCAACCATAGATATGTTTGGTTGCTGCAGGCAAACAAATCGGCCTCCAGTGACGCAAAAACTTGGCAAAGGTAAGTATTGCGAGTGTAAATATGCAGGTGGGTCGCGGGTGGCGTGCCCCCGTCTGTCCCGGTGGCCCCGCACTTGGGTCGGTCGCCGTGATTCGCTAGGGTCTCGGGGCATGGCTAACACCCAGGGCCCCCAGGGCAATTACGACCCCGCCGGCAGCACCCAGATGTTCCGCGCGTTCGTCGACGAGACTCCCCAGGGACGGCAGCAGCAGGCGGCTTCCTCGGGCCCCCGTATCGGCCTGATCGTCGGCATCGTCGTCGCCCTCGTCGTGGTGGCGGGCGTCGCCTGGCTGGCGCTCAAGTAGGAGCTACTCCCACCGGACGGACACGTCCCGCGTCTCGACACGCATGCCCAGCGGCACACGCCAGGCGTCGACGCACACCGTCCAGGTATGGTCCGGGTGTGCCCCCGGCCCGATCGGCACCGGCAGGTCCTCGGTCGACTCGACCGTCCCCCAGTCGATGCCGAGCGCGCCGATGATGTGCGTCCCGAACGTCACCGTGCCCGAACGCACCGCCGTACCACCGGCGTTGTGGAAGGCGACGGTCACCCGCTGACACCAGCGCCGGTCCGTGTTCGCCGTCGCCGGATCTCCCCAGGAGAGGTCGGCCGGTGCCGCGGGCGGGGTGGTGGCAGGGCCGGGAGCCGGGGTGGGCGAGGCGGGCGCCGGCGTCGTACGACCGGGCCCGCCGTCATCCGTGTCACCGGCCGGGGCCGAGGTGCCGGTGGAGGTGCCCTCGCCCGGGCCGGACGTGCGGTCCCGCGTGGTCCGCTGCCGGCCGCCGGTCCGCTCCGTTACGCCCGCCCCTTCCCGGGCGGAGTCGCCGGCTCCTTCCCGGGCGCCGACGCCGCCGGGACCCGTCGTGGCGGGCGCGGAGTCGCCGTCCCGGCCCGCGCCCTCGCGCCCGTCGAGCGGAACCAGCGACACCGGCCCGGTCGGAGTGACGGCGCCCGGACCGCGCTGCGGCCCGCCTCCCGCGCCGACCGCGACGTAACCGCCGCCCGGGCCGCCGCCACCGCACGCGGCCAGTACCCCGCCCAGACAGACGACGGCCGCCGACGCTGCCGTAACGGCGCCTCGGCGGCCACGAGTCCATGTCGTACGCGTCGCCCCTGCGGCCCTGCTCGACCCTGTCGCTCGCGGCATCGGGCCAGTGTGGCTGACGGACCGTCAGAACAGAAGTCTCAGTCGGCGATCAGGCCGTCCCGCAGCTGGGACAGGGTCCGGGTGAGCAGCCGGGAGACGTGCATCTGGGAGATGCCGACCTCCTCGCCGATCTGCGACTGGGTCATGTTGGCGAAGAAGCGCAGCATGATGATCCGGCGCTCGCGCGGCGGAAGCTTGGCCAGCAGCGGCTTGAGGGACTCGCGGTACTCCACACCCTCCAGCGCGCTGTCCTCGTAGCCGAGCCGGTCGGCCAGCGAGCCCTCGCCGCCGTCGTCCTCGGGGGCCGGGGAGTCGAGCGAGGAGGCGGTGTAGGCGTTGCCGACCGCGAGGCCGTCGACCACGTCCTCCTCGGAGACACCGAGCACCGCGGCCAGTTCCGTCACCGTCGGCGAGCGGTCCAGCCTCTGGGAGAGTTCGTCGCTGGCCTTGGTGAGGGCCAGGCGCAGCTCCTGGAGCCGGCGCGGGACGCGCACCGACCAGGAGGTGTCACGGAAGAACCGCTTGATCTCGCCGACGACCGTCGGCATCGCGAAAGTCGGGAACTCCACGCCCCGTTCGCAGTCGAAGCGGTCGATCGCCTTGATCAGGCCGATGGTGCCGACCTGGACGATGTCCTCCATCGGCTCGTTGCGGGAGCGGAAGCGCGCGGCCGCGTAGCGGACCAGCGGCAGGTTCAGCTCGATCAGTGTGTCCCGGACGTAGGCCCGCTCGGGGCTGTTCTCGTCGAGGGCGGCGAGCCGCAGGAAGAGGGAGCGGGACAGGGTGCGGGTGTCGATGTCCCCCGAGGCCTGCACGGCCGGGACAGCCTCCGTGGGCACGGCGGCGGGGTCGGCCGGGGCCGGCACGGCGTCGAGGGCCGTGACGACGTCGAGGACGTCGAGAGCGTCGAGCTTCTTGGGTGCTGCCTCGCTGTGCGTGGGCGTCAGCACCTTCGAGCTGCCCTGGTCTGCGGACATGCCACCCCCTTTGGGTCGCGGGACGGTCGCGGCGGTGCTGCCATTCGAGCAACGCAGCCTCCACCTGAATACCGGAGCCGGAGCCACGGCAAACGCGCTTCCCGCAGAATGTCACATGTCGGCAACACGCTGTAGTGACATGTCGACACGTGGGGTGCGAATCCGCCCTGGAAAGAAGGGGTCTGACGGTATTTCGGGCCGCAACTGTCGGGAAGCGCCCTGGTGAGCGATTCGCTCGTGCCGGTTACCGATCGCTCGGGTTTGCGATGCAGTGCTGTTCGGGTCGTGCTTCCGTGCGCCCGCTATGCACCGGCCGGACGCCGGCTGTGCATCGGTCCGACGGCCGCTATGCGTCGATCCGATTTGCGGAACGCAGTCGCTGGAAGCTACGGGCGAGCAGGCGCGAGACATGCATCTGGGAGACGCCGAGTTCCGCGCTGATCTGAGACTGGGTGAGATTGCTGTAGTAGCGCAGCAGAAGGATTCGCTGTTCCCGCTCGGGGAGTTGGACGAGGAGATGGCGGACCAGGTCGCGGTGTTCCACGCCGTCCAGGGCCGGGTCCTCGTAACCGATCCGGTCCAGCAGTCCGGGCAGTCCGTCGCCCTCCTGCGCGGCCTCCAGTGAGGTGGCGTGGTACGAGCGCCCCGCCTCGATGCAGGACAGCACCTCGTCCTCGCCGATCCGGAGCCGCTCGGCGATCTCCGCGGTCGACGGCGAGCGCCCGAAGGCCGTGGTGAGGTCCTCGGTCGCGCTGTTGACCTGCACCCACAGCTCGTGCAGCCGGCGCGGCACGTGGACCGTGCGGACGTTGTCCCGGAAGTACCGCTTGATCTCGCCGACCACGGTCGGCATCGCGAAGGTCGGGAACTGTACGCCCCGGTCGGGGTCGAAGCGGTCGATGGCGTTGATCAGGCCGATGGTGCCGACCTGGACCACGTCCTCCATCGGCTCGTTGCGGGAGCGGAAGCGGGCGGCGGCGTAGCGCACGAGCGGGAGGTTCGCCTCGATCAGCGCTCCCCGTACCCGGTTGTGCTCCGGCGTGCCCGGCTCGAGCTGCTTCAGCTCGGCGAAGAGCACCTGGGTCAGGGCCCGGGTGTCGGCGCCGCGGCGCTTCTCCGGAGCCGGAGGGGCCGGGGCGGGCGCCTCCTCCTGGGGCGGCGCAGTACTGGCCGACACGGTCAACGCCACCTCTTCTTCGATCAATCATCCGTCAAAAGCGGTCATAGCATCACAAGACATGTGCACTGTGTGCAAGCACCGCATAACGCCGTGTTGGGTTCATATTCCGACAAGTTGGGGCCTGAGACGCACGAAAGCCCCCCGCCGTGCCAGCGGGGGGCTTCCGGGCGGAAGGGCTCAGAACTCGTAGTCGGCGATCACCCACGTGGCGAACCCGCGCCACAGCGCCACGCCGGCCTGGTGCGCCGGGTGCTCCAGGTAGCGCTTGAGGGCGTCCGTGTCCTCGACGGCCGAGTTGATCGCGAAGTCGTAGGCGATCGGCCGCTCGCTGATGTTCCAGGCACACTCCCAGAAGCGCAGTTCCTCGATCCGGCCGCCGAGGGCCCTGAAGGCCTCCACGCCCGCCACGACCCGCGGATCGTCGCGCTCGACGCCCTCGTTGAGCTTGAAGAGGACCAGGTGGCGGATCATGGGGGGTGCCTCAGCTCTTTCCTCCGTGGGCGACCCAGGTCATGAAGTCGCCGATCGCCTTGGCGGCGTCCGATATGCCCTCGAAGCCTATCTGGACGTAGTCGGCCGCCTTGGCCGGGTCCGTGATGATCACGTACAGCGCGAAGACCACGAGCACGTACACGGCGATCTTCTTGGCGTTCACCGCCACCGCGGCCTCCCCTGTGCCTCTGTCCCGTGGGCCCTGCTGCCGGCGGCGAGTGTAACCTTCACGTCTCTTCCGTCTCTTCCGGGGACCAACGGTCCGCTGCCCCGGGCTCTTTGCCGTGCCCTTTGCCGGGCCCCCGCGGGCGGTGCGGGCAGCGAAAGGGGCCCCGTCTCGCGACGGGGCCCCTTTTCGAGCGGTAGCGGAGGGATTTGAACCCTCGGTGACTTGCGCCACACTCGCTTTCGAGGCGAGCTCCTTCGGCCGCTCGGACACGCTACCGAGGGAGACCTTACAGCACGGTGGAGCATGGTTTGAAATCGGTATTCAGCGGTCCCGGAAAAAATCCGTGAGCAGATGGGCGCAGTCCGCCGCGAGAACGCCCTCGATGACCTCCGGCCGGTGGTTGAGCCGGCGGTCACGGATCACGTCCCACAGGGAGCCGGCCGCGCCCGCCTTGTCGTCCCGGGCGCCGTAGACGACCCGGTCCACCCGTGACTGCACGATCGCGCCCGCGCACATCGTGCACGGCTCCAGGGTGACCACCAGCGTGCAGCCGGTCAGCCGCCACTCCCCGAGCCTCGCGGCGGCCCGCCGGATCGCGAGGACCTCCGCGTGGGCCGTGGGATCACCGGTGGCCTCGCGCTCGTTGTGCCCGGCTCCGAGCACCGTCGTACCGTCCGGGGACAGCAGGACGGCGCCGACGGGGACGTCCCCGCCCCCGGCGGCCCGCCCGGCCTCGTCCAGGGCGAGCCGCATCGCCGCCCGCCAGCGGTCGCGTACCGGGTCCGGGAAGCCGGCCGTGCCGCCGGTGTCCTGGGCGGTCAGCGGACGGTCTCCAGCACCTCCGAGGCGCCCAGGGCCTCGGCGATCGTGTTCAGCGCGTCCACGGCGTCCAGGGCGCGCAGCTGCTTCTCGCCGATGCCCAGGTCGTCGAGGATCTCGCTGTCGCCCACCGGGCTGTGCGGCACCGCGTCGGCGGAGCCGCTCTCCTCCTCCTCCTCCTCGTCCTCCTCGGACTCACCGTCCTCCGTGCCGTCGAGGTCGAGGGCGTCCAGGTCCGGGCCGTCGTCGGCGCCGGGCTCCCGGCCGAGCAGTTCGTCGGTGAGCAGCAGCTCACCGTAGGAGCTGCGCTGGGCGGCGGCGGCGTCCGAGACGTAGATGCGAGGGTCGTCCTCGCCGTCCACGCGGACGACGCCGAACCAGGCGTCCTCCTGCTCGATCAGAACGAGCACCGTGTCCTCGTCGGGAGAGGCTTCCCGGGCCAGGTCGGCCAGATCCGACAGGGTCTCCACATCGTCGAGCTCTGTGTCGCTCGCTTCCCACCCGTCTTCGGTGCGCGCGAGCAGTGCGGCGAAGTACACCGTGACTCTCCCACTGGTCATAGGCGTGCCGGTTGGGGGTCCCCCCGGCGGAGGTACATGAGCGGGGAGAGCTCGGGCTCCGAGCCCCACCCACTCGGAATCGTGGCAGAAACAAGGCGTCCAGGGGACGTCTTCGGCTCCCTGTGTCTGGCTGTTTCGATCGCGGATCCGTCATCGACCCAGCAGCGCACTCGTTGCCGCCACCTGCGGATCGTACGCGGCTTTTCCCGTCGCTCACGCACCCCCACCTCGGCAACACCGGTGCGGGCGTGGATCTTCCGGATCGCCAACTTCCTTAGCGGGCCTAGCTCACGGCTTCCCTCCCTACCGGCGGAACGTCCGCATCCGCATCGCCTGGCGCAGCCGTGCGGCCTTGGCGCGTCGCGGCTGGACGCGGGCGCGCAGCGCGCGGGCCTCGGCGAGGTCGCGCAGGAACTGGGCGCGCCGGCGCCGGCGCTCGGCGTCCGTCTCGGGATGCGGGGGGCCAGGTGCCGCGGAATCGTGCCGCCCGGCCTCGGGCAGCACCGAGCCGGCGGTCGTGGGCGCGGCCGCGTCCCCGGTGTCGTCGGGCGCGTTCTCAGGAAGATCAGGCAGGTCAGGCACGTCTCACCACCCCAGTCCGTCCCTCCCACCTTCCCTCGGACGGACGGTTTGACGCCAGCGTCATGGAGTGCGGAGCGCAGGTACCGTTATGGGCATGCGTCTCCACGTCGTCGACCACCCCCTGGTCGCTCACAAGCTCACCACGCTGCGCGACCGGCGCACGGACTCCCCCACCTTCCGCAGGCTCGCCGACGAACTGGTCACCCTGCTCGCCTACGAGGCCACACGGGACGTGCGCACCGAAGCGGTCGACATCCAGACGCCGGTGGCCGCCACCACCGGCGTCAAGCTCGCCCGGCCCCGCCCGCTGGTCGTGCCCATCCTGCGGGCCGGTCTCGGCATGCTGGACGGCATGATGCGGCTGCTGCCGACGGCCGAGGTCGGCTTCCTGGGCATGATCCGCAACGAGGAGACCCTGCAGGCCTCCACGTATGCCACGCGCATGCCGGAGGACCTCTCGGGCCGCCAGGTGTACGTCCTGGATCCGATGCTGGCCACCGGCGGCACGCTGGTCGCGGCGATCCTGGAGCTGATCAAGCGGGGTGCCGACGACGTGACGGCCGTGGTCCTGCTGGCCGCCCCCGAGGGCGTCGAGATCATGGAACGCGAGCTGGCGGGCACCCCGGTGACGGTCGTGACGGCGGCGGTGGACGACCACCTCAACGAACTCGGCTACATCGTCCCCGGCCTCGGCGACGCGGGCGACCGGCTGTACGGCGCGGCGGAGTAACTCTCTCTCAGCAGCTCTTCTTCTTCGTGGCGGGCGTCCGCTCGGGTGCGGTCAGCTCGGCCAGCGCCTGGTCGGCGGCCGTCCGCCGCGTGAGGTTCCGGAACCCGTCGCCGAGGATCAGGTCGAGGTCGGCGCCCGTGCGGCCGGCGGCGGTGCGGCGCTCGGCGCCGGCGAGCTGGGTGGCGAGCACCGGCAGCGAGGTGTGTGCGGCGGAGGCGGGGCCGAGGAGTACCCCGGGGCCCTTGACCTTCTTGTCGAACTCCTTGCTGGCGTTGCCCACGTCACCGATCTTGAAGCCGCGCTTCTTCAGCTCGTCCGCGGTGTCCTTGGCCAGCCCGCCGCGCTTGGTGGCGTTGTAGACGTTCACGGTGATCGTGCCGGGCTCGGGCAGCGCCTCGGCCCGCACGACGTGGGCGGCCTCGGTGCGGCAGTTCAGCGTGGAGCCGGACGCCGAGGACTTCTTGCCGCCGCCCGTGAAGACGTCGATGAGCTGCAGAGTGCCCCAGCCGATGAGACCGAGTACGGCGACGGACGCCACCACGGCGCCCATGAGCCTGCCGCGGCGCCGGGGCGGTCGCATCCGAGGGTATTTGTCCCCCGTGATCCGGTACTTGCCGCCCATGCCCCGGGGAGTCAGCATGCTCATGGGCGCAGCGTAGTGCGCCCGAGCGGCGATGCCTATCTGATGATCAGTCGATGCCGCTCAGCGGAACCCGAAAGGGTCAACCGTCGTGTCGCGCCGCGTCAGTCGAGCTCGAGCACGCGCGCGTGCAGCACCTGGCGCTGCTGGAGGGCCGCGCGGACCGCACGGTGCAGACCGTCCTCCAGATACAGGTCGCCCTGCCACTTCACGACGTGCGCGAAGAGATCCCCGTAGAACGTCGAGTCCTCCGCCAGCAGTGTCTCCAGATCGAGCTGCTGCTTGGTGGTCACGAGCTGATCGAGGCGGACCGGGCGCGGCGCGACGTCCGCCCACTGCCGGGTGCTTTCCCGGCCATGGTCGGGGTACGGCCGGCCGTTTCCGATGCGCTTGAAGATCACACGGAAAGCCTACCGGCCCAGACGTTCCGGGCGCAGCCATGGTGGCGGAGTGCACCGCTTGAAAAGGTGCCACAAAACAGTCATATGGGCTACTACCGGGGGTGGCGTACGACCTGGAGGAGCCCGCGGGTCCTCGCTCCACGACCGTTGTGCACAGGCTGTGGACCGCGAGTCGTGAGCAGCGGGATGTTCAGGTTCCTGGCCCCTCGGCCGGAATCCGGATCGGCCGCGAGAACCCCCGCTTGCTGTGCGGCACCGCCCGGCGGAGGCGGTAGCCCGCCCCCGCCGGTTCCGGTTCCGGTTCCGGTTCAGATTCAGCGGTCACGTTCCTCGGGTGACCGCTGCGGCTCCGGTCGCCGCTGGTCCGGCTTGGCTGCCGTACCGCGACGGGCCTCCGCGCGCAGGAGGGCGCGCAGGACGGCGTACGGGTCCCTGGGCATGGCTGTGCTCCTTGCGTCGAGCCGACTGACCTGTGCGGGGGCGCGGGTCTGTCAGCAGCGCAGGACCACCGTGCGCGGCAGGGGCGGGGCGTACGGCCCCCGCGGGGTGACGGGGCGCCGCGAGCCGGGCGGCCGCCGGGTCGGGCAGCGGAGCGGGGCGCTCGGGTACGTCGGCCCGGTGCACGGCGCGGGCGGACGGCCGCGGGACGGTGCCGAGGACGTCGTGCTCGGCGGTCTCGGCGGTCGCGCCGAGTGCGGGGGCCGCCTGGGCCTGGACATGGGCGCCGGGCACCCACAGGGCGAGGAACAGCACGAGCACCCGCAGCCAGGTACGGCTCCGGGGGATGCTCGTGGTCCTGCTCACGGCAGGTGTCTGCCCGGGGCGGGCGGGGAGTGCAGCACCCGGGGCGCGAGATTCGCTTGCTCGGCGTAGCCGGGGGCCGTGCGGTTGACGCGGCTACGGCGGTTGCGGGTTACGGCAGTTGCCGGAGTCACGGCGTTCGGGGGACGCGGGATCTGTGTCCGCCCGGCGGTCACACCGTCTGCGGTACCCGCTTCGCCCGGCCGCGGATGCGGAACGCGGTGATGGTCTCCACGATCCCCACCGCCACCAGCCAGATGCCGCCGACGAGGGTCAGCACGGCAACGGATTCGAAGGGCGAGTCGATGAGCACGATGCCGGCGATGAAGGTGAGGATTCCGAGAAAGATCTGCCAGCCCCGGGCGGGAATCCGGGAGTCGGAGGCGGCGGCCAGCGTCTGGGTGACGCCGCGGATCAGCCAGCCGATGCCGATCCACAGGGCGAGCAGCAGGATCGACTGCATGGGCCCGCGGAAGCAGAACAGGCCGAGCAGGATCGACACGGCACCGCTGATGAAGGCCAGCACGCGCAGCGAGGTCGCCTTGTGCGTGCCGAACGCGGACACCAGCTGGAAGACGCCGCTGATCACGAGATAGAGGCCGAAGAGGACACCGGCCGCGAGCAGGGAGGCGCCGGGCCAGATCAGTACCAGGATCCCGAGGATCAGCGAGGCGATCCCGGTGACCAGGACGACCTGCCAGGCGGCCTGGGAGAGGGCGTGCAGGGGGCCCTCGAGCGGCGGCTCGGGCTCGTGGTGTCCGCCGCCCGGCGGGTGGGCGGCGTGGACGTGCCGGTCGTCGTACTCGCGGCCCCATTCCGGGCCGCTGTTCGGTGCCTCGGTCATGGTCCATGCTGGGAACGCGGGAGCGGGCCCCGCCACCCGGGTGGGCCGACCGGCGTATCCCTTACGGGTGACGCATCCGGCGCACCCGGCATGTCCCTTACCTGCCGGCGGCCTTGGCGGTCTTCGCCGCCGCCTTCATCTCCTGCTTGTGGGCACGCACCTTGGTCAGGGACTCCGGCCCGGTGATGTCGGCGACGGACCGGAAGGAATTCGCCTCGCCGTACGCACCCGCGGCCTCCCGCCACCCCCGGGGCGCGACCCCGAGCTGCTTGCCGAGCAGCGCGAGGAAGATCTGCGCCTTCTGCCTTCCGAACCCCGGCAGGTCCTCCAGCCGTTTCAGCAGTTCGGCCCCGCTGCCGGCGCCCCGCCAGACGCCCTCCGCGTCCCCGTCGTAGTGCTCGACCAGGTACTGGCACAGCTGCTGGATGCGTTTGGCCATGGAGCCCGGGTAGCGGTGCACGGCGGGCTTCTCGGAGAGCAGCGCGGCGAAGGCCTCGGGGTCCGTCGCGGCGATCTCGTGCGCGTCCAGGTCCGCGCCGCCGAGCCGGTCCGCGATGGTCCGGGGGCCCTTGAACGCCCACTCCATCGGCACCTGCTGGTCGAGCAGCATCCCCACCAGCGCGGCGAGCGGGGAGCGCCCGAGCAGCGCGTCGGCCTCCGGGTCCTGGGCGAGATGCAGGGTGACGTCCATGCGTCGATGATCCCGCGCCCCGCCTCGCTCCGCGCGCCCGCTCCGTCCACGCCCGTTCGCCCCGCGCGCCGACGGGTCGCACACTCGCCCGGTCCCCGCTCGCTCGGTCCCCGCTCGCTCGGCCCGCGTGCCTGCCGGCCTCGCCCTGCCCCGCCTCGCCCAGCCGGCCTCGCCCTCCCGGCGACCGGCCTCGCCCCACGGCTGCTCCGCCCTGGCGTACGATCCCTCCAGAGAATTAGGCAAGGCTAACCTAAGCAAAGGGGTGTCCCGGGTGACCACCGAGACCTATCGTGACGCCTGGGGCATCCCCCATCTGCGCGCGTCCGGCGCCCGGGAACTCGCCCACGCCCAGGGCCGGGTGACCGCCCATGACCGGGCCTGGCAACTGGAGGTCGAACGTCACCGCGCGCAGGGCACCTCGGCCTCCTTCCTCGGCGGCGCCCTCTCCTGGGACGTCCTCGTCCGCCGGGCCCGCCTCGACGACACCGCCCGCCGCTGCTTCGCCGCGCTGGAACGCCGGGACCCCGAAACGGCCGACTGGGTCCGTGCCTACGTCGACGGCGTCAACGAGGGCCTGCCCGCCGGTGCCCGGCGCGCCCCGGAATTCGCCCGCACCGGCCTCGCCCCCGGCCGCTGGCAGCCCTGGACGCCGCTCGGCGTCTGGCTCTCCACCCACCTCCTCTTCGCCGGTTTCCCCGCCAAGCTCTGGCGCGAGCAGGCGATACGGCATCTCGGCCCCGACGCCGTCCGCCTGTTCGCCACCGACGGCCCCGGCACCGCCGGCAGCAACGGCTGGCTCGTCTCCGGCGACCGCACCGGCACCGGGCACGCCCTCATCGCGGGCGACCCGCACCGCTTCATCGAGGACCCGGGCGTCTACCAGCAGATCCGCCTCTCCTGCCCCGAGTTCGACGTCGTCGGCCTCGCCGTGCCCGGCGTCCCCGGTATCGCCCACTTCGGCCACACCGGCACGGTCGCCTGGGCCATCACCAACGCCATGGCCGACTACCAGGACCTCTACCGCGAGCGTCTCCGCCGCACCGGCGCCGGCGTCGAGGCCCTCGACCCGGACGGCACCTGGCAGCGGGCCACCCGGCACACCGAGACCGTGGAGACGGCGGGAGAGCCCGCCACCGAGATCGAGGTCATCGAAACGCGGCGGGGCCCGGTGATCGCCGGCGGCCCGGAGGAGCCGGCAGGGGTGGAGGAACCGGCGGGACTGGAGGAGCCGACAGGGGTGGAGGGACCGGCGGGACTGGAGGAGCCGACAGGGGTGGAGGGACCGGTAGGGCTGGTGGGGCTGGAGGAGTCGGTAGGGCTGCAGGGACCGGCGGAACCGGCAGGGCCGGAGGCCGGGGACGACCGGCATCCCGGCACCGCCGTTCCCGGGGCCCTCGCCCTGCGCTACCCACCCCGCGTCACGGAAGACCTCGGCTTCAGCGCCCTCCTTCCCCTCCTCCGCGCCCGCACGGTCGCCGACGTGGACCGTGCCCTCGACCGCTGGGCCGAGCCCGTCAACGTCGTACAGGCGGCCGACACCGCCGGAGGCACCCTGCACCGCGTCGCCGGCTACGTACCGGTCCGCGCGGAAGCCAACCGCGTCCACCCGGTCCCCGCCTGGGAACCCGGCCACGACTGGCACGGCGCGCACGAGACGCCGTACGCCGGCCTGACCGACGGCATCGCCGTGATGGCCAACCAGCGCGGCCCCGCCGCATCCCTGGGCGTCGAGTTCGCCCCACCGCACCGCGCCGCCCGCATCCGCGCCCTCCTCGACGCGCGCCGCACCTGGACCGCCGACGGCATGCCCGCGATCCACACCGACACACACCTCGCCTCCGCGGGCCCCCTGCTCGACCACCTCGCCGTCCTCGACGGCCTCACCCCGGCGGCCTCCCGCCTGCGCGACCGCCTGTTCGCCTGGAACCGCCGCATGGACGCCGACAGCACCGGCGCGGCGGCCTACGCGGCGGTGCGCGGCGCGGTCGTACGCCATCTCGCCGCCCACCCGGTGTTCGCCCCGCTCACCGAGCCCCCGGCCTACCCGGCGGTCCTGCTCCCGTGGCTGGCCCTTGTCCCGCGCATCGGCTACGCCCTCGAACACCTGCTGCGCGCCGAAGAGTTGTACGGCATCGACCGCCCGGCGATCGTCCGTACGGCCCTGGAGGAAGTGGCCACCGAGCCGCCCACCGGCACCTGGTCCGACACCCATCGCCTGGCCCCCTGGCGGGCCCTCCCGGACGAGCCGGGGGAGCCGTACGCCGGGCCCGGCCTGGCCGGCGACCACGACTGCGTGCTGTGCACCTCGGCCGTCCCCGGCCTCACCGACCGCGCCGCCCGTGGCCCGGCCGCCCGCTACGTCTGGGACCTGGCCGACCGCGCCCGCAGCCGCTGGGCGGTCCCCTTCGGCGCCGACGGCGTCCCCGGCGCCCCCCACCACCACGACCAACTCCCCTTGTGGCTCGAGGGAGGACTGGCCCCCGTCGTCACCGACTGGACCCTGCTGGAACGCATCGAGGAAACCCATGACTGACCTGTACGAACAGCCCGTCGACGGCTACGGCACCGTCCGCGTCCGACCCCTCGGCCCGGAGGCGGACGCGGACGTGATCCATGCCTGGGTGAGCGAGGAACGCGCCGTCTTCTGGGGCATGAACGGCCTCACCAGGGCCCAAGTCACCGAGATCTACGCCCACCTGGCCACGCTCGACACCCACCACGCCTACTTGGTCACCAAGGACCGGGAACCGGCCGCTCTGCTCCAGACGTACGAACCCGCCGCCGACCGGGTGGGCGAGTGCTACGACGTACGCCCCGGCGACCTCGGCATCCACCTCCTCCTCGCCCCCGCCGGAGCCGAGGGCCCCCGGCCGGGCTGGACCACGGCCCTGCTGACCGTGATCACGTCGTACGCACTGCTGGCCCTGGACCGGCGCCGGATCGTGGTCGACCCGGACGTCCGCAACACCAAGGCGATCGCCCGATTCGAACGCCAGGGCTTCCGGCGCGGGCCGGCGGTCGTCCTCCCCGAGGTGGACCTCCCCGACGTCCACCTGCCCGCAAAGCACGCTCAACTGGCCTTCTTGGACCGGGAGGTAGCCTTCCCCGGGTGACGAGGCCCGACGAATCGACGCCTGACCAGACACCGCCTGACCAGGCATCGCCTGACCAGACACCGCCTGGCGAGGTACAGCCTGACCAGACATCGCCTGGCGAGGTACAGCCTGACCAGACATCGCCTGGCGAGGCACAGCCTGGCGGGACGACACCGCAGGAGCTGGTCGCTCACTACGGGCTCGAACCCATTCCGCGCGAGGGCGGCCTGTTCCTGCGCACGTGGGCGGGTCCCGAGCGGCCGGACGGCCGGCCCGAAGGCTCGGCCATCGTCGCGCTGCTCACCGCGGACGACTTCTCCGCCCTGCACCGCCTGCCCACCGACGAGGTGTGGCACCACTACCTGGGCGACCCGCTCCACCTCCTTCTCCTCGCCCCCGACGGCACCACCCGGACCGCCGTCCTGGGCCCCGCACCACGGTCCGGACAGCACGTCCAGCTGACCGTGCCGGCCCGCACCTGGATGGGCGCGCGTGTCGCCCCGGGCGGCGCGTGGACCTTCTTCGGCTGCACGATGGCGCCCGGATTCACCTACGGGGACTACGAACACGGGAACGCTGCGGACCTCACGGCGCGTTACCCCTCCGAGGCTGCCTCGATCAGGGCACTGTGCCGCCCATGAGCCTGCTCGACGGACAGGCCGCGCTGGTGACCGGCGCTGGTGGTGGCATCGGCCGCGCCATCGCCCTGCGCTTCGCCCAGGAGGGCGCGGCGGTGGCCCTCCACTGCCGTACGGCGTCCGCCGCGGCCGGCGAAGTGGCCGCGCGCATCCGGGACATGGGCGGCGAGGCGGTCGTACTCCGGGCGGACCTGACCGACGAGGACGCCTGCCACCGCCTGGTCCGCGCGACCACGGACTGGTCCGGCGGCCGCCTCACCGCCCTCGTCAACAATGCCGCCGTCCAGCCCGTCCAGCCCCTGCCCGGCATGACGGCGGCCGAGTGGCGTGCAGTGGTCGACACCGACCTCACCAGCGTGTTCGCGTGCACCCAGGCCGCCGCCGCTCATATGCGCGCACACGGCGGTGGCACCATCACCCACATCGCCTCCATCGAGGCCGGCCACCCCGCCCCCGGCCACGCCCACTACGGCGCGGCCAAGGCGGCGGTGGTGACGCACGCCCGCGCGGCGGCCCTGGAGTACGGCCCGGCCGGCATCCGCGTCAACACGGTCTCGCCCGGCCTCGTCGAGCGGGAGGGCCTGGCGGAGGCCTGGCCGGACGGCGTGCGCCGCTGGCTCGCCGCCGCGCCCACCGGCCGCCTCGGCCGCCCCGAGGACGTGGCCGACGCCTGCGTCTTCCTGGCCTCACCGCTGGCCTCCTGGATCACCGGCCACGACCTCGTGGTGGACGGCGGGGTGACGGCCCGGCCGACGTGGTGAGCACGGCGGCCGATCTCTCCGTACGTATGCGGAAGGGCCCGCCGGCGAACGGCGACGACGGGAGGGGCGAGGTGCGCGACGGACACCGATGGCTGCGGCGGCTGACACTGCTCTGCACGGGCCTGTTGCTGGTACTGCTCGGCGCGGCGGCCCCCGCCTCCGCCCACGCGGCCCTGCGCGGGACCGACCCCGCCGACGGGACGGTCCTCAGGACGGCACCCCGGTACCTGACCCTCACCTTCACCGAGTCGGTCGGCCTGCTCACCGACTCCTTCCGGGTCTACGACCCCGGGAACCACCGCGTCCGCACCGGCCCCGCCGACCACGCCCCCGGCCGCTCCGACACGGCCCGCGTGGCCCTCCCCGCCAAGCCGGCCGAGGGCACCTACACGGTCGCCTGGCGGGTGGTGTCGGCGGACAGCCACCCGGTGTCCGGCGCGCTCACCTTCTCGGTCGGCACCCGCACGATGACGGCGAGCCCGGCGCCGGACCGCACGGAGAACCCCGCCACGACGGCTCTGTACAACATCGCGCGCTACCTCGCCTACCTCTCCGTGGCCCTCCTGCTGGGGGCGGAGGCGTTCGCGGCGTACTGCCGCCCACCCACGACGGCCCCGCTGCGCACCCCCGTCCTGGCCGCCGCGGGCACGCTGCTCGCCTCGACGACGGCTCTCCTCCTGCTGCGCGCCCCGTATGAGGAGGGCACCTCCCCGGCGGACGCCCTCTCCGTCTCCTCGCTCACCCACACGGCGACGACCCGTCCCGGCGAACTCCTCCTCGTCCGGACGGGGTTGCTGCTGCTGGCCGGAGCCCTCGCGGTGCTCAGGAGGACCCGCCGCACCAGGCTCCCGCGCCCCGCGGCCCTGGCGGCGGCCGCGGTCTTCTCCCTGGCCCTCTCCCTGACCTGGGCGGCGGCCGAGCACGCCTCGGCGGGCATCCAGGTGCCCCTGGCGATCACCTCGGCCACCCTGCACCTGCTGGCCATGGCGGCCTGGCTCGGCGGCCTGGCCGCCCTCCTGCGCACGCTGCACCGCACCTCACCGGTGCCCGGCACGGTCCTCACCCGCTTCTCCCGCCTGGCCTTCACCTCGGTGACGGTCCTGGCCCTGACCGGCGTCTACCAGTCCTGGCGGGGCCTCGGCTCCTGGCAGGCGCTCACGGACACGGCGTACGGCCGTACCCTGCTGGCCAAACTGGCGGCGGTGACCGCGCTGCTCCTGGCGGCGGCCTGCTCCCGCACCTGGACGACCCGCCTGGTCCGGGCGACCGCGCCAAGGACGACAGCCCCCGTCCGCGTCCCCGAGCCGGCCACCGGACCCCCTCTCCCGCCGGAGCCGTCCGCGCCCGTCCCGCCCCGGTCCGATCCTCTCCGGCCTCCCTCCCCTCCCGTCCCGCTCCCCGCGACCGCCCTGCACCTCCTGCGCCGCTCGGTGCTGGCCGAAGCGGCGGTGGGCGTGCTGGTCCTGGTCCTGACGACCCTCCTCACCAGCACGCTGCCCGGCCGTGCGGCCACCGAGGCAGCGGACTCCGGCGCGCCGACGGCCGGCATCCCGACGGCGTCCGTCACCACGATCCCGTTCGACGTCGGCACACCCGGCGGCCGCGGCACGGTCCAGATCACCCTGGACCCGGGCCGGGTCGGCCGGAACTCCGTCCAGGCGGTGGTCTACGGCCCCGACGGCGGCCTGGCCACGGTCCCCGAACTCCGCATAGCCCTCACCCTCCCCGCCCAGCGGCTCGGCCCCCTGGACACCAAGGTCACGGACCACGGCGGCTACTGGGCCACCGACTCCTTCGACCTGCCCATCCCGGGGACCTGGACGGTGAAGGCGACGGTGCGGGTGTCGGAGGTGGACCAGGTGACGGTGTCCCGGCCGGTACGGGTGACGCGGTAGCCCCACCCCCGCGCGGGTCCCGCTCGGCGTGGTGCCCCGGAGGGACTCCGGGGCACCGGACCGCGGCGGCCGCTTCCCTGCACCGCGGCGACGCCATCACCGGGGTCGGTGACCGCGGGACCAGAGTCACCCATGAGGCCGGTGGGGGAGAAGTGCTCCGGCTGCCGCGTCAGAGTCCCGTAAGAACCTCGCGGAGAGATCTGTGCGGACCACGACGAAGGGCCCCGCTGCAAGCAGCGGGGCCTGGCGGAATGGAGCTGAGGGCAAGTAGTGGACGGTGCGTCGCCATTGTTGCCATTCGCTCTCATTCGGGCATGAGGCTCATGACGCTGTGGATACGGGAGAGGGTGAAAACGCGCTCGTCGTCTCGCAGGTGGCACCAGGCTTCGAGGTAGGGCGGGTCGAGCATGAGGCGGCTGAGAGTGCGCACCGTCCGGTTCCCCGAGGTGGCGACGTACTCGACGGTGATGGGTTCACCGGTATCGATGGCATGGGCGAGCTGACGGACGTCGCTGTAGGGCAGGCGCTTCGCCCACCCTGCGACGATCTCCTCGGTGTCCGTGGCGAAGGCCGTTCCTCCGTCGAACGGCGCGGGTTCGGCAGGGGTCAAAGGCGCCTTGAGTAGCTGGTCCGCCAAGATGTTCGGGTCCACTCGGGCGGGTGCCTTCGCCACGCCTGTGGCAACGATCCGGCCACTGTCCCTCGCGGCGATGCCGCGCGGAGCCGGCACGGGAGCGGGGGCCCGCTGAGGCCGGGTTCTCTCGATCCGTACCGCGCCCTCGGCAGTCTCGACGACGGGGGCGTACCCCTCGTCCCGGAGCGCGGCGAGAGTCGTGTCGATCGGGCTGCGGCTGATCAGCACCGTCGGCGCCAGCTGCCGTAGCCCAAGCTTGGCGAGCTTGCGGTGAGCAGCGAGTTCCGCCAAGAGTGCGGGCTCGTCGCAGTGGAGGACGCAGGCGGCGGGGGCGATGCGCACGCGTCCGTGGCCGCGTGCGGTGTCGGCGATCAGATACGACAACGGCTGCGGCAGCGGCCCGGCGGCGACAGCGGCCAGGTCGGCGGCGAGGCCGTCCGGCGAGTGCCCCGCATCAAGGGCCCGGCGGATGCTGCCAGGACTGAACCGCCACACCGATGCCGTGCCGGTGCTCTCGCGGTCGGCGAGGGAGTCCAGGAGCGAGGCCAGTCGCGCGGACGGTGTGCCGGTGACGACGGCGGTGAGGTCGGCGCCGATCCGGGCCGTCGTGGTGGCCGAGGGCAGCAGCCGCCGGCACTCGATGCCCAGCCCCTCGGTGTCGCCGGATTGCAGATGGATGCCGAAGGCGGACAGGGCGCCGCGAGCGAGCACGCCCAGGATCTCGGCTTCACGGATCACCGGGGCGAACGGGGTTCCGTCCGAGGGGGATGAGTGGGCGAGCGGGCGGTGCCAGGCGATCAGGGGGCCCAGATCCGAGGTGACCGTCATGCCCTGCCCTGCCGCAAGCCGTGCGGCTGCGGCCAGCAGCCCGTGGCGGGCCTGCACGCAGCCATTGCAGGGCGGTGCACCCGCGAGAGCGGGAAGGGCCTTGTTGTCCCCGTCACGCGCTTGTGTCGGGGTGAGCGGCAGGTTCCGCCACGCCTGAAGCAGCACGGCGAACCGCTCCGGAGGTTCCTGTTCCGCCCAGGCGTCGTACGCCTCGGTGGGCGCCACGCGACTGCCGTCCCAGCCCAGGAGCCCGGCGGCGTACGCGGTCTCGAGGGCAAGGCGTACGACGGCATCGTCGGCCTGCGCGGCCTTGCCGATGCGGGCCAGTTCACGCGCACCGATCCCGCCGGACTTCAACCGGGCCGGCGCGGTCGCCGAGCAGGCCGACAGGACCGAGGCGGCATGGGACGCGAACGCCGTGGCTGCAGCTGATGCCTCGCGGTCCACCTCCGCCGGGGTGACGGACGCCGATCGCACGGAAGGCGGGACGGGCTCAAACGGAGCGTGCCAGCCGGGCCCGCGCAGCGCGAGCGCCACCTCGGCCGGCATACGGGCCGGACCGTAGCCGTGACGGTCTTGGATCAGGAGCCCCCGGTCCAGCGCCCACCGGGCACCCGGTTCGAGGCCGGGACCGGGAGCGCCGAACACGATGTCCGGCTGCCCTGGCCCACCCTCCGCGCGGCGTTCGAGCAGCTTCCGGGCCGTCGCAGGGGCTTTCGCGACCACCGAGACAACCTGTTCCGCGTTGCTGTGGTGTTCCACCAGTGCGGCCAGTCGCTGCGGCTTGGTCCCCGGTGGCTTGACGCCCAGTGCCGCCAGCATGCCGCGCAGCTCGTCGGAGGTCGCGCCCGCGAGCAGTTGCTCCAGCGGAGCATCCAGCCCCAGGGGCGCGTCCCACGCCTGCCGCAGCGGTCCGGCCATGCGGAGCTTCCCCGCGCCGTCCGGCCAGACCAGAGCATGATCGGCCAGCACTTCCAGCGCGGCGTCCAGTTCGCGAGTGGGTTCGTCGTCCGCCGCCCCCAGCAGCTTCGCCAGGGCATCACGCGACGCGGGCACACCCAGCGCCGCCAGCGCCTCGGCCACCTGGAGGTGCGGCAGCGCGAGCAGCGGCAGGGCCAGTGCCACCGATCCCGGACGCTGAAGACGGTCCGCCAATTCCCCCACTGAGCGTGGCTCCGGAGGGGACAGGGCATCCTTTCGCGCTCCGAGCACGCGTGTCAGACGAGAGTTGTCGAGGCTGCCGAGCCACGTCGTCAGCGTTGATCGGGACTTCACGTGGGATGCACCTCGTCAGAGCAGGAGTCGCAGCGGGGCCGGAGTCTCGGCGCCGGGTTCAAGAATGGCGTCTCGCCATGATCAGGGGGTGCGCATGGGGGGCAGGTTCCCCCCGGCGAGCGTTGGCGGCTTGTGGTTCACCTCAACTGCTGCGCGAGAGGCCCGACCGGATCCCGCGCCCTGACTCCCTGCGTACCTGCACATGCCGGACGCCATGCTCAAGGACGGGCCCGGAAGATCGCCGATGCCATCTGCGCCCCCCGGACACACCCCTTGTGGACAAAACCAGGACAACGAGGGCTAGCACCGTCGAAGGGCCCCACCGCAAGCGGTGGGGCCCTTCGACATCGTGCCCGGTGAGGCACTGGCGGAGGATACGAGATTCGAACTCGTGAGGGGTTGCCCCCAACACGCTTTCCAAGCGTGCGCCCTAGGCCTCTAGGCGAATCCTCCGCCGGAAACATTACATGACCGAGGGGAGTGCTCGCGAACTCGTTCCCGCAGGCCGCCATCGGGTACTGTGGGCGCAGCCCCTCACGCGGCGCTATCTGACTGAACTCCCCCAGGGCCGGAAGGCAGCAAGGGTAGGTTGGCTCTGGCGGGTGCGTGGGGGGCGCTTGCGTTCCCGGGGGCCGTGGGCGGAGCCCGTTGTCAGTGGGCGCCATTAACCTCGTATGCGTGTCGTCTCTCGCGCTGTACCGCCGCTATCGCCCGGAGACCTTTGCCGAGGTCATCGGGCAGGAGCATGTCACCGACCCGCTGCAGCAGGCGCTGCGGAACAACCGGGTCAATCACGCGTACCTGTTCAGCGGGCCGCGTGGGTGCGGGAAGACCACCAGCGCGCGCATCCTGGCCCGCTGCCTGAACTGTGAGCAAGGTCCCACTCCGACGCCGTGCGGGGAGTGCCAGTCGTGCCAGGACCTGGCCAGGAACGGGCCGGGCTCGATCGACGTCATCGAGATCGACGCCGCCTCCCACGGTGGCGTGGACGACGCCCGTGAGCTGCGCGAGAAGGCCTTCTTCGGGCCCGCGGGCAGCCGGTACAAGATCTACATCATCGACGAGGCCCACATGGTCACGTCGGCCGGCTTCAACGCGCTGCTCAAGGTCGTCGAGGAGCCGCCCGAGCATCTGAAGTTCATCTTCGCGACCACCGAGCCCGAGAAGGTCATCGGGACCATCCGGTCGCGGACCCACCACTACCCCTTCCGGCTGGTGCCGCCGGGCACCCTGCGGGACTACCTCGCCGAGGTGTGCCGGCAGGAGGACATCCCGGTCGCGGAGGGTGTGCTTCCGCTCGTCGTGCGTGCGGGCGCCGGGTCCGTGCGTGACTCCATGTCCGTCATGGACCAGCTCCTCGCCGGCGCCGGAGAGGAGGGTGTGACGTATGCCATGTCCACCTCTCTCCTCGGGTACACCGACGGCTCCCTCCTCGACTCCGTGGTCGAGGCGTTCGCCACCGGTGACGGGGCCGCGGCCTTCGAGGTCGTCGACCGGGTCATCGAGGGCGGTAACGATCCGCGTCGGTTCGTCGCCGACCTGCTGGAGCGGTTGCGGGACCTGGTGATCATCGCGGCCGTCCCGGACGCCCTCGAGAAGGGGCTCATCGACGCCCCCGCCGACGTCCTGGAGCGCATGCAGGCCCAGGCCTCCACCTTCGGTGCGGCCGACCTGACCCGCGCCGCCGACCTCGTCAACGAGGGCCTGACCGAGATGCGCGGTGCCACCTCGCCCCGCCTCCAGCTGGAACTGATCTGCGCGCGCGTTCTGCTCCCCGCCGCCTACGGCGACGAGCGGTCGGTGATGGCCCGCCTCGACCGTCTCGAGCGCGGCGTCGGCTTCTCGGCCGGTGGCGGCGCGCCCGCCATGGGCTACGTCCCCGGTCCCGAGGCCCACAGCGGCGCGCCGGTGCCCACCAGCGCCGGCCCGGCCGCGGCGCGCGCGGCGGTGCGCGCCGTGGGTGGCCCGGGCAGCGGAGCCGGCGGTCCGGCCCTGCCGGCCGGCCCTGCCGCTCCGGCGGCCCAGCCGGCTCCGGCGGCCCCGGTACCGCCGGCGTCTGCTCCCGCCCTGGCAGCCCCGTCGGCTCCCGCTCCGGCCGCGCAGGCCCCGGTGCCGCCTGCGGCCGCCCCAGCTGCCCCCGCGGCCCCTGCGGGCCCGGCCCCCGGTGCCTGGCCCACCGCCGCTTCCGCCGGTGGCGGACGGCGTCCCGGTGGCTGGCCCACGGCCGCCGCTCCCACAGGTGCCCAGCAGGGCCAGGCCACCGGCCCGGCCCCGGCTCAGCCGCAGCACCAGCCGCCCGCCGCCCCTACGGCGCCCGTGGCCCCGGCTGCTCCCGCCGGTGGCCTCGACCCCCGCGTGCTCTGGCCGAACATCCTGGAGGCCGTCAAGAACCGCCGTCGCTTCACCTGGATCCTGCTCAGCCAGAACGCCCAGGTGGCCGGCTTCGACGGCACCACCCTCCAGGTCGGCTTCGTCAACGCCGGCGCGCGTGACAACTTCACAAGCAGCGGCAGCGAGGACGTGCTGCGGCAGGCGCTGGCCGAGCAGTTCCAGGTGCAGTGGAAGATCGAGGCGGTCGTCGACCCGTCCGGCGGCGGTTCCGCCCCCGCGGCCGGCGGCTCGTCGGGCTTCGGCGGAGGCGGAGGCGGTGGCTACGGCGGCGCTCCGGCCGGCGGGGGTGGCTACGGCGCCCCGCCCGCACCTTCCCCCATGACTTCCCCGCCGGCCCGGCAGACGTCGGCCTCCGCGCAGGGCGGCCCGGCTTCCGCACCGGCGGCCCCCGCCCCCGCCCCCCGGCCCGCAGCGGCCCCCCAGCCGCCACCGATCGCCCCCGAGGACGACATCCCGGAGGACGACGACCCGGACCTGGACGAGTCCGCCCTGTCCGGCCACGAACTGATCGTGCGCGAGCTGGGGGCGACGGTGGTGGAGGAGCTCTCCAACGAGTAGCACCGGGGATGCGAACAGCCTGTCCGGCGTTCGCGGACGAGGTGTCCGGCAGGCCGCGGAGGGGGTGCGCGGGCGGCGGCCCCCAGGGACGGTCACACCCGCACCGTGCGCCTTTGGTAGGAACGTACAGCTTCCCCGGCCCCCGACCTTCGGCGACCTTGCCATTAGGCTGACCCCGTGAAGGTCCTCGTCATCGGCAGCGGCGCCCGCGAACACGCCCTGTGCCACTCCATGTCCCTCGACCCCGACGTCACCGCGCTGCACTGCGCCCCCGGCAACGCCGGCATCGCCGAGGTCGCCGAGCTGCACCCGGTCGACGCGCTCGACGGCGCCGCGGTGGCCGAGCTGGCCACCGGCCTCGGCGCCGATCTGGTCGTCGTCGGCCCGGAGGCCCCGCTGGTCGCCGGTGTCGCCGACGCCGTCCGCGCGGCGGGCATCCCCGTGTTCGGCCCCTCCGGGGAGGCCGCCCAGCTCGAGGGCTCCAAGGCCTTCGCCAAGGACGTCATGGCCGCGGCCGGGGTGCCGACCGCCCGCTCCTACGTCTGCGCCACCGCCGAGGAGGTCGCCGGGGCGCTGGACGCCTTCGGCGCCCCCTACGTCGTCAAGGACGACGGACTCGCCGCCGGCAAGGGCGTCGTGGTGACCTCCGACATCGAGGCCGCCAAGGCGCACGCCGCCGCCTGCGTGGGGGCACCCACCACGCGTTCCGGGCAGCGGGGGAGCGTGGTCATCGAGGAGTTCCTCGACGGCCCCGAGGTGTCCCTGTTCGCGATCACCGACGGCGTGACGGTCGTCCCGCTGCAGCCGGCCCAGGACTTCAAGCGGGCCCTGGACGGCGACGAGGGCCCGAACACCGGCGGCATGGGCGCGTACTCGCCGCTGCCGTGGGCCGACCCGAAGCTGGTCGACGAGGTACGGCAGACGGTGCTGCAGCCGACCGTGGACGAGATGCGCCGCCGCGGCACGCCCTTCTCCGGGCTGCTCTACGCCGGGCTTGCGATCACCTCGCGCGGTGTCCGGGTCATCGAGTTCAACGCCCGCTTCGGCGACCCGGAGACCCAGGTCGTGCTGGCCCGCCTGAAGACGCCGCTGGCCGGTGTCCTGATGGCCGCCGCCACCGGCAACCTCGCCGATCTGGCGCCCCTGCGCTGGAGCGAGGACGCGGCCGTCACCGTCGTCGTCGCCTCGCACAACTACCCCGGCACGCCCCGCACCGGCGACCCGATCACCGGCCTGGACGAGGTGGCCGCCGAGGACGCCCCGCACGCGTACGTGCTGCACGCCGGGACCAAGCGGGACGGCGACGCGATCGTGAGCGCCGGCGGGCGGGTTCTGTCCGTCACCGCCACCGGCAAGGATCTCGAAGAGGCGCGCGAGCGGGCGTACCGGGCCGTGGGCCGGATCGGCCTGGACGGCTCGCAGCACCGCACGGACATCGCGGCGAAGGCGGCGCAGGCGTAGGCGGGCGACAGCAGGACACACGCCTGGACGCGCTGGTCGCGCGCATTCTCGTACCCCATCGGGCCCCGGACGGAATCCGGGGCCCGATCTTTGCTTTCTGTCACCCACCTCTGACCAAAGCCATTCCATCGAGTGAGCGATCGCCTATCCGGCTGACGAGGGCCGAGGCCCCAACTAGGGTGCCGCGCAAGCGTTCCGGCACTTGGCCCTCCGGCATTGCGATGTCAGTGGCGGGTGCCACAGTGGGGGAGTGAGCAGGACCAGGACAGCACGGCATCGACAGGGAGGGGGTGAGGTCGGCACGTGACCGGAATCGGTGTGGAGATGGGCGCGCAGGCCGCGCGCTCCCGGGCCCTGGCCGTGCTGCGGGTCCGGGGCCGGGCACTGGCCGTGGCCCTGCTGCCCGCGGGCGCCGCGGTGATCCTGCTGGCCGGCGGTCCGACCGGCCACCTCGTCGGCCCGGGCTGGGACGCCGCCCGCTGGGGCGTGGGCGTGCTCGCCGTGCTGGTGCTGCTGGCCGCCGCCGGTATCGCGCTGGTCGTGGCCCGGGCCCGCCCCGCCGTGAGCCCCACGGTGCCGGTCCCGGAGAAGTCCGCCCCGGACCTGTACCGGATGGTGCGCGACCTGGCCGACCGCCTGGACGTGCCGGCGCCGTCGGCCATAGCGCTCACCCCGGACTGCGACAGCTGGCTGGAGGACCGCACCCATTCGGCCCACGGCCCGCCCCCGCGTCCGGCGGCCGACGAGATAGCCGGCCCGGGCCACCGCGCCCACCGCCGCACCCCCGTCGCGCCGGTCCTCGTCATCGGCTCCCCGTTCCTGTGGTGGATGCGGGTGGGCGAGCTGCGCGCGGTCCTCGCCCCGGTCATCGCCGGTACGGGCCCCTCGGCGCAACCGGACATAGCGGCTGCCCGTCGCTTCGTCCGCGGGCTGGACGCGGCGGTGGCCGTGGCCTCGACGCCCGGCCGGTGCCTGCCGACCCGCGGGGTCTGCGCGGCCCTGGGCTGGGTGGCCCGGCTTCTGCTGCACGGCTGCCGGGAGCACGCGACGCTGATGGAGCGCGGGGTCGCCGCGGCGGCGGCCGAGCGGGCGCAGGCGGTGGACTACGGCCTGCGGATCGTCGCCCAGGAGCAGGTAGGCCTCGCCTACGCCGGCTGGGACCGGCTGCTGACCAGGGTCGCGCTGCCCGCCTGGCGCATGGGCCGCTGGCCCGCCCGGCTGGACGCGGGCGTGGTGGCGGCGCTCACCGAGCTGTCCCGGCGCGACCGTCTCGCCGAGGGCTTCACCTCGCGCCTCGGCGAGCGGCCCGCCTGTGACCTGCTGGAGGAGCCCGGTGCGGTGGACGAGGCGGCCTCGCTGCTCGCCGCACGCCTCTTCCACGGCGGCCCCGCCGAGTCCGGTCCCGACTGGGCGCCGGTGGACTGGCAGGCGTATCCGGAAGAGGTCGTGGACCGCACCTGGCGCGCCGACGCGGCCCGCCTGCACCGCGTCCTGGACTCCCTCGGCGTCCGCCCCTCCTTCGACCCCACGGCCCCCGACCCCGGCGGCCCCACCCTGGCCCGCGTCCTGGACCACCTCACGGTGCCCACCACGACGGACGACACCGTGACCGGCCACCCCGGAGCGGCGAATCCCGGAGCCGACGCCGCCGACCCCCAGTACGCCTTGGACGCCCTCGACGTGTCCGACGCCGCCGAGGCATCCGGCGCCCCCAAGGCCTCCGACGCCTCCGCCGGCACCTTCCCCGCGTCCCAGGCCGCCCCCGCGCCCCCCAACTCCCCCGCCTACGACGACGAAGAAGACGCCGACCCCGGGACCGAGCGCAGTGCCGCTCTCGCCGCCGGACTGAGCGCCGCGGTGGCCCGGGAGGAAGCCGGCGTGCCGAGCGGCGCGAGCGCTGCCGGGCAGAGCCCCCCGAGCGCCCTGTGGGACGACGGCGGCCTGCCGCTGTTCCCCCTGCAGCCCGCGCGCACCGGCCGTGAACTTCTCGCCGATCACGTCACGGCGATGGTGTGCTGCGCGGCCGTCGACACCGCCGGCGCGGTCCCCGCCCTGGACTGGCTGGACGGTCCGTCCCTGCTGCTGGGCGGTGAACGGGCCGCCGACCTGACGCCCAAGGTCCGCAGCCTGATCGAGCAGGGCGACCCCGGCCCGCTGCGCGACTGGCTGAGCACGTTGGGGATACGGCCGGAGAAGCCCGTACGCCTCGTCTGACCCGCGGGACACCGCAGTACGCCGCCGTCGCAACCGCCGTAATGGAAAAGCGACTTCCACTTCAGGTCAATTCGCAACGAGTAGTGACCGAGCCCGTGCGTTATGTGATGTGCTGGGACCGACCACGCCTTTGGCAAAGGCTTGCGACATACGACACGACGACCGGGCACACCGAACACCGCCGAGACAGGGACACGGGGGCACGAGGGAGGGGAGCGATCATGGCCTCGGACCACATCCGCCGCTGGGAGTCCGGAGCACTCGCGCACGCCGTCACGGACCCCTTCGGCCTGGGCCCGGTGCCCTGGCTGCGCGGCAGTGAGACCTATTTCGACGACACGGGCCATGTGGTGCCCTGGTATGTCGACCCGAGCCCGCAGCCGTTCGCCCGCACCGACGGGCGCCCGCGCGTGCCCGCCCCGCGCTCGGCCGGTTCCGGGCCCCGCTCGGCGGACGACGTGCACCGCCAGATCAAGGGCTTCACCTCCACCGGCGCGGTCACGCCCGGCGAGGCGATCGACTTCCACATCACGGTCGACCCGCCGCAGGAGTTCAGCGTCGACATCTACCGGATCGGCCACTACGGGGGCGACGGCGCGGCCAAGATCACCACCAGCCCGCGCCTGTCCGGCATCGTCCAGCTCCCGCCGCTGACCGCCGACCGCACGGTCTCCTGTCACCACTGGTGGCTGTCCTGGCGCCTCCAGGTGCCCTCCCACTGGAGCATCGGCGCCTATGTGGCCGTCCTCACCACCGCCGGCGGCTACCGCTCCCACGTGCCGTTCACGGTCCGCGACGACCATCCCGCCGATCTGCTCCTGCTGCTGCCGGACATCACCTGGCAGGCGTACAACCTCTTCCCGGAGGACGGCCACACCGGCGCCAGCCTCTACCACGCCTGGGACGAGCGGGGCCGGCTGCTCGGTGAGGCCGACGCGGCGACCACCGTCTCCTTCGACCGCCCCTACGCGGGCGCGGGCCTGCCCCTGCACGTGGGTCATGCCTACGACTTCATCCGCTGGGCCGAGCGCTACGGCTACGACCTCGCCTACGCCGACGCCCGCGACCTGCACGCCGGCCGTGTCGACCCCACCCGCTACCGGGGCCTGGTCTTCCCCGGGCACGACGAGTACTGGTCGGTGCCGATGCGCCGCGCCGTCGAGGACGCCCGGGACCGCGGCACCTCGCTGGTCTTCCTCTCCGCCAACACCATGTACTGGCAGGTGGAGTTGGCGCCCTCCCCGTCGGGTGTCCCGGACCGGCTGCTGACCTGCCGCAAGCGCAAGGGCCCCGGAAAGCCGGTGCTCTGGCGGGAGATCGACCGGCCCGAGCAGCAGCTGGTCGGCATCCAGTACGCGGGCCGGGTGCCCGAGCCGCACCCGCTGATCGTCCGCAACGCCGGCCACTGGCTGTGGGAGGCGACCGGGGCGCACGAGGGCGACGGGATCGAGGGCCTCGTCGCCGGCGAGGCGGACCGGTACTTCCCGCGCACCCCGCTGCCCGAGCACGACGAGCGCATCCTGCTCGCCCACTCCCCCTACACCGACAACGACGGCGCCCTGCGTCACCAGGAGACCTCCCTGTACCGCGCCCCTTCCGGCGCCTGGGTGTTCGCCTCCGGCACCTTCGCCTGGTCCCCGGCCCTGGACCGTCCCGGCCATGTGGACTCCCGTATCCAGCGGGCCACGGCGAACCTGCTGGACCGCATCTGCAAGCGCGACTGATCCTTCCGCGGGGCGCGGCCGACCCCCTGGCCGAAACCGATCGCCCCGATAAGGGAGAATCGAGGCACTTGGACAGAACCACGGGGAGGAACCGTGTCCGGATTCGTAGAAAAGCCCGAGCCCATCCAGGTTCCGGGCCTGGTGCACCTGCACACCGGCAAGGTGCGCGAGCTGTACCGGAACGAGGCGGGCGACCTCGTGATGGTCGCCAGCGACCGCATGTCCGCCTACGACTGGGTGCTGCCCACGGAGATCCCCGACAAGGGCCGCGTCCTCACCCGGCTCTCCCTGTGGTGGTTCGACCAGCTGCGTGACCTGGCGCCCAACCACGTGCTCAGCACCGAGCTGCCCGCGGGCGCCCCGGCCGACTGGGCGGGCCGCACGCTCGTCTGCAAGTCGCTGAAGATGGTCCCGGTGGAGTGCGTGGCCCGCGGCTACCTCACCGGCTCCGGCCTGCTCGAGTACAACGAGGCCCGCACGGTCTGCGGCCTCGCCCTCCCCGAGGGCCTGGTCGACGGCTCCGAGCTGCCGGCCCCCATCTTCACCCCGGCCACCAAGGCCGAGGTCGGCGAGCACGACGAGAACGTCTCCTACGAGGAGGTCGCCCGGCAGGTCGGCGCGGAGACCGCCGCCCAGCTGCGCCAGGCCACCCTCGCCGTCTACTCCCGCGCCCGGGACATCGCCCGTGACCGGGGGATCATCCTGGCCGACACCAAGTTCGAGTTCGGCTTCGACGGCGACACCCTCGTCCTCGCCGACGAGGTCCTCACCCCGGACTCCTCCCGCTTCTGGCCGGCCGACCGGTGGCAGCCGGGCCATGCGCAGCCGTCGTACGACAAGCAGTACGTCCGGAACTGGCTGACCTCCGCCGAGTCCGGCTGGGACCGGCGCAGCGAGCAGCCGCCGCCGCCGCTGCCGCAGGAGGTGGTGGAGGCGACCCGGGCGAAGTACGTGGAGGCGTACGAGCGGCTGACGGGCACGAGCTGGTCGTAAACCGGGCGGTAACGCGAAAGGCCCCCGGGGAACCGGGGGCCTTACTGGAGCGGACGACGAGGCTCGAACTCGCGACCTCAACCTTGGCAAGGTTGCGCTCTACCAACTGAGCTACGTCCGCGTTGCGCCGTGGCGCGAGAGCAACTATACCCAACCTCGCTCGCGTGCGAGACGCACTGCCGTATGACGGTTCTCCGCACCGAGCTTCGTGACGGCCGAGGAGAGGTAGTTCCGCACGGTCCCCGGCGACAGCGCGGCCCGCTCGGCGATCTCCGCGACCGGCGCGCCGTCGGCGGCCAGCTCCAGCACCTCGGTCTCCCGCGCGGTCAGCGGGGAGTCCCCGGCGGAGATCGCGTCGGCGGCCAACTCCGGGTCGACGTAACGGCTTCCGGCGTAGACGGTCCGGATGATCTCGGCGAGCCGCCGGGCGCTGACGGTCTTCGGGACGAATCCCCGCACACCGGCCGCGAGGGCTCGCTTCAGATGTCCGGGACGTCCGTGCCCGGTGACGATCAGCACCTGGCAGCGGGGCAGTTCGGCACGCAGGGATGTGGCGACCTTCACACCGTCGGCGCCCGGCATCTGAAGGTCGAGCACCGCCACATCGGGTTCGTGCGCCCGGGCCATCGCCAGTGCCTCGGGCCCGCTCGCGGCCTCCGCGACGACCTGCAGATCGTCCTCCAGGGAGAGCAGGGCGGCCAGCGCACCCCGGATCAGATGCTCGTCGTCGGCGAGCAACAGCCGTACGGGATCGCTCATGACGTGGCTTCGCTCACTTTCTCCCTCGCGGACCCTGCGGATGCCTCGCTGCCGCCCACCGGCACCTCCGCCACCAGCCGGAACCGGTCTTCGCCGACGGCCCCCGCCGTCAGGCTCCCGTCCACCGCGGCCAGCCGTTCCCGCAGCCCGGGCAGCCCCGAGCCGCCGCCACTCGCGCCCCCGCGCCGGTCGGTTCGGGGGCCGGCGCTGCCGCTCGGTCCGGCCACCCCGTCGTTCTCCACCGTCAGCACCACATGCCCCTCCTGCATCCGCAATCCCACACCGCACCGGCTCGCGTCCCCGTGCCGCAGCACGTTGGTGGTCGCCTCGCGCACCACCCAGCCGAGCGCGGACTGCACCTCGGCGGGCAGCTTCCCGGTCTCCACGCGCACCTCGCAGTCGATCCCGGCGGCCGTCAGCACCCCCTGCGCGCCCGCGAGTTCGACTTCGAGATCGGCCTCACGGTAGCCGCGTACGACGTCCCGGACCTCGCGCTGGGACTCCTGCGCGATGCGCTGCACCTCGATCATCTGTTCCACCGCCTCCGGCCGCTCCCGCCGGGCCAGCTGCACGGCCAGCTCACTCTTGAGGGCGATGACGGAGAGGTTCCGTCCCAGCACGTCGTGCAGATCCCGCCCGAACCGCAGCCGCTCCTCGGCGACGGCCAGCCGGGCCTCGACCTCGCGGGCCCGTTCCGCCTCCCAGAGCACGGACAGGGTCCAGGCGCCGCAGCGGCAGGCGAGCAGCGAGAAGAGCGTGCCGAAGGCGGTGATGACGCCGGTCATGAGGATGCCGAGCCCGTCCGGGTGGGTGAGCCCGAGGGCGGCCATGAGCAGCACCGCGAGCAGGGCCGACCGGCGCAGGAACACCGGGATGGGCACCACGAGGCCGTACAGCAGGCCGAACGGCAGGAGTGAGGCACCGATGGCGAGCCTGGTCGTCACCGCGTCGGCGCCGCTCGTCATGGCCAGCGCCACGACCAGCGTCAGCGCGAGGCCGAGCAGGGCGGAGGAGCCGCGCAGCGCCCGGGCGGGCAGCTCGGCGCGGCCGAGGTAGTGGTCGAGCACGGGCCGGGTGAGCCGGTTGGCGTCCGCGCACTGGAGTGCCGCGACGACGAGGAGCAGCCCCCCGAGGACGAGCGGCACCGGGCGGTGGTCGAGGCCGCCGACCAGCGGCAACAGCAGCCAGCTGAGCGAGAAGAACCACGTGGTGAGGTACCAGGTGACGACGCTGTGCAGCTCCACCCGCTCGGCCTTGCTGCGCTCACGCCAGTGCCGCTGCTGCAACCGCCGTATCCGCCCCAGCATGTGTGCTCCCCCCCCCCCCGCCTCACCGCCGCGGCTCCCAGCGGAACCACCGTCGTACAGCAAACACCGCCACGATCGTCCAGGCCAGCGCGGTCGCGAGGGCGCCCAGCGTCTCGTACGCGCTCAACTGGCCGCTCCAGCCCGCGCGGAACAGGCGGATCGCCGGCGACAGCGGGAGGAGTGCGCAGACGGAGGCGAACCGGTCGGGCATGACCTCGGTGGGGACCGTGATCCCGGAGCCGACCATGGACAGGAACACCAGGGGCAGGGCGGTCACCTGGGCGCTCTCGGCGGTCCGGGTGAAGGACGCGGTGAGCGCGGCGAGCGCTGCGCTGACCACGAGTCCGGCGAGCACCCCGGGCAGGAGCAGATACGGCGCCTTCGGTGCCCCGGTGTGCAGCAGCGCGGCGCAGCCGGCGCACAGCACGGCGGCCTGGGCGAGGCCGAGGAGCATCGCGGGCAGGGCGGTGCCGGTGAGGATCTCGGTGTCGGACAGCTCGCCGGTGCGCAGCCGTTTGAGGACGAGTTCCTCGCGGCGGGCGACGTAGGAGCTGACCAGGGAGGTGTAGACGGCGAAGAGGAAGGCCATGCCGATCGCGCTGGTCACCATCACGGTGCCGATGTTCAGGCCCGCCTTCGTCAGTTCCAGCTCGTCGAGGGCCGGCCGCACGGCGACCGGCAGGGTGAGCGGGACGACCAGTGCGGTGAACACGACACCTCGGTTACGGCCGAGAAGGGCGACCTCGGCACGGGCCAACGCCCGCAACCGCCGCCCCGTCACACCGAAAGCCCCCTGGGCCACCTCGCTCCTGCCGCCACCTGCCACCCGCGCACCGCCACCGCTCATGCCGCGATCCCCCGTTTCCGCACCACTCCCGCTCATACCGCCACCTCCCGATCCCGTGCGATGCCGAGGAACGCCTCCTCCAGGGAGGCTGATCGCACGTCCAGCCCGCGTAGTTCGACGCCGGCCCGATCGGCCCAGGCCAGTACCCCGGTGGCGGTCCGCTGGAGTTGGGTGGTGCGCAGTCGTACGACCCTGCCGTCGCTCTCGTGCGCGCAGACGCCGAGGTCGGCGAGGGGCGGCAGATCGCCGAGGAAGTAGCCGTCGGGCAGCTCGAAGGACATCCGGGAGGGGCGGCCGGCGGTGACCTCGGCCGGGGTTCCGGAGACGGCGATGCGGCCGTCGTGCAGGATGGCGAGCCGGTCGGCGAGGCCCTCGGCCTCCTCCAGGTAGTGCGTGGTGAGCAGCACGGTCGTACCGGCGTCGCGCAGGCTCCGCACCAACTCCCAGGTGGCCCGGCGGCCTTCCGCGTCGAGCCCGGTGGTCGGCTCGTCGAGGAAGAGCACCTCCGGCTCGCCGAGCAGGGCGAGCGCCAGGTCCAGGCGGCGCCGCTCGCCGCCGGACAGCTGCTTGACCCGTACCCCGCGCTTGTCCGCGAGCCCCACCAGTTCCAGCACCTCCCGCTCCGGCCGGGCGCCGCTGGTGCAGCCGGCCCACATGCGGGCGGTCTCGGCGACGGTCAGCTCGGAGGGGAAGCCGCCTTCCTGGAGCATCACGCCGGTGCGGGGGCGCACGGCGGCCCGCTCGCGGTAGGGGTCGTGGCCGAGGATCCGGACCCGGCCCCCGGCCGGTGGGGCGAGCCCTTCCAGCAGTTCCACCGTGGAGGTCTTGCCGGCGCCGTTGGTGCCCAGCAAAGCGAAGACCTCCCCGCGCGCCACGGAGAAGGTGATTCCGCGTACCGCCTCGAACCCGCCCCCGTAGACCCGCCTGAGGTCGGTGACCTCGATCACGTGCTCGTGTTCGTCCTTGTCCATGACGCCAGCGTCCCGGCGGCGGGGGCGGCCCGGCAGTGCGCGGTGTCATGGGTCGGCATGACAAATGTCAGAGAACCGCAGCGCACACGAAAAGACCCCGGTCCAGTGGACCGGGGTCTCATTCCCGAGCGGACGACGAGGCTCGAACTCGCGACCTCAACCTTGGCAAGGTTGCGCTCTACCAACTGAGCTACGTCCGCACTGCTCCCGACCGGCTTCCACCGATCGGTGCGAGCACCAGCCTACCTGATCCACAGATGTGGTCGTGACGGCCGATGCCAGAGCGGGTGACAGGGATCGCACACTGCGCCTTCCCCCTGGAAGGGGGATGTTCTACTACTGAACTACACCCGCATCGTCCTCGGGATCCGGCCTCTCGGCCTCGCCCCTCGGCGTGTCCCAGACATTAGCTGATCGGCAGGGGGGTAGCGCAAGTCGGTCCCTCCTGCGGTCCCGGATGCGCCAAGTGCACGGTCCTCAGGGCCCGCTGACGGACCCTGAGGACTCGCCCCTTCGCGGGCACTCACTGCGCGGCGCTGAACGCCTCGTAGACCTTCTTGGGGATGCGTCCGCGTGCCGGGACGTCCATCTTGTTGGCCTGGGCCCAGGCGCGGACGGCCGCCGGGTCGGGGGCGACCTCCGTCTGCTTGTACGCCTTGCCGGACCGCGACCGCTTACGGCCGGCCTCGACGTAGGGCGCGAGCGCCTTGCGCAGTTTCTTGGCGTTGGTTTCGTTCAGGTCGATCTCGTACGACTTGCCGTCGAGGCCGAAGGCGATCGTTTCCGCCGCTTCCGAGCCGTCGATGTCGTCAAAGAGAGTGACCACGACCTTTTGCGCCACGAATATCGGTCCCTTCGTGCGGCACGTCGATACAGCTCAACGGCGATGACGTGCCGAGTGTCGGCTATTGCCAATTCATTTGTACAGTGCCCGGCAATGCATTGTGAAGCCCGACTAAATCCGTCCGCGTGTCCGAGCACAATAGGTGCCGCCGACGGGACTCCCGAACTTTCCCAGAACTTTTCACGGCCGCGTGGCTTCGACACCCGATCGTGATGCGCCTCACGTAGTTTCCTACAACTCTACTCGCGTAGAAATTTTGTGCGGGTAGTCTGAAGGAACCTGCTCAGCACCACACACCGGGAGTGCCAGTGGCACGCGTCGTAGTCGACGTCATGCTCAAGCCGGAGATCCTCGACCCCCAGGGCCAGGCGGTCCAGCGTGCGCTGCCGCGCCTGGGATTCGAGGGGATCTCGGACGTACGTCAGGGAAAGCGTTTCGAACTGGAAGTTGACGGGCCGGTCGACGAGGCCGCACTCGCCCGCATCCACGATCTTGCGGAATCCTTCCTCGCCAACACCGTGATCGAGGACTTCATCGTCAAGGTGGAAGACACGGCGGAAGTCGCGGAGGCGGCGAAGTGACCGCTCGTATTGGCGTCGTCACTTTCCCGGGCAGCCTCGACGACCGGGACACGCAGCGTGCGATCCGCCTGGCGGGCGCCGAGCCGGTCGCCCTGTGGCACAAGGACAAGGACCTCAGGCAGGTCGACGCCGTGGTGCTGTGCGGCGGTTTCTCCTACGGCGACTATCTGCGGGCCGGGGCCATCGCCCGTTTCTCGCCGGTGATGGAACCCCTCATCGAGCAGGCGAAGGCCGGCCTTCCGGTCCTCGGCATCTGCAACGGTTTCCAGATCCTCACCGAGGCCCATCTCCTCCCGGGCGCGATGCTCGGCAACGACCACCTCCACTTCATCTGCCGCGACCAGAGGCTGCGGGTGGAGAACGCGGAGACCTCCTGGACCGGCGACTACCGCGCGGGCCAGGAGATCCACATCCCGCTCAAGAACATGGACGGCCGGTACGTCGCCGACGAGTACACGCTCGACAAGCTGGAGGCGGAGGGCCGGGTGGCCTTCCGGTACGTCGACTTCAACCCCAACGGTTCGCTCCGGGACATCGCCGGCATCACCAACGAGGCCGGGAACGTCGTCGGCCTCATGCCGCACCCCGAGCACGCCGTCGAGCCACTGATCGGTACGGGCCGTACCGACGGCCTCCCCTTCTTCACCTCGATCCTCAAGAAGCTGGTCAACGCATGAGCCGGACGCCTCTGGACACGGTCGAGCACGCGACCGCGACCCCCGACGTCGCGCTGCCCTGGGCCGAACTCGGCCTGAAGAAGGACGAGTACGAGCGGGTGCTGGAGATCCTCGGCCGCCGCCCGACCGGCGCCGAACTCGCCATGTACTCGGTCATGTGGTCCGAGCACTGCTCGTACAAGTCCTCCAAGGTCCACCTGCGCCAGTTCGGCGAGAAGGCGCCCCAGTCGGACGCGCTGCTCGTCGGCATCGGCGAGAACGCCGGTGTGGTGGACGTCGGCCAGGGTTACGCGGTCACCTTCAAGGTCGAGTCGCACAACCACCCCTCCTACGTGGAGCCCTACCAGGGCGCGGCCACGGGTGTCGGCGGCATCGTCCGCGACATCATCGCGATGGGTGCGCGCCCGGTCGCGGTCGTGGACCCGCTGCGCTTCGGCGCGGCCGACCACCCCGACACCAAGCGCGTCCTGCCGGGTGTCGTCGCCGGCATCGGCGGCTACGGCAACTGCCTGGGTCTGCCCAACATCGGCGGCGAGGTCGTCTTCGACGCCTGCTACCAGGGAAACCCGCTGGTCAACGCCGGTGCCATCGGTGTCATGCGGCACGAGGACATCCACCTCGCCAAGGCCTCCGGCGCGGGCAACAAGGTCATCCTGTACGGCGCCCGGACCGGTGGCGACGGCATCGGCGGCGCCTCGATCCTCGCGTCCGAGACCTTCGACGACGCCAAGCCGTCGAAGCGTCCCGCGGTCCAGGTCGGCGACCCCTTCCAGGAGAAACTCCTCATCGAGTGCACCCTGGAGGCCTTCAAGGAGAAGCTGGTCGTCGGCATCCAGGACCTCGGTGCGGCCGGACTGTCGTGTGCGACGAGTGAACTCGCCTCCAACGGCTCCGGCGGCATGCGCGTCACCCTGGACGACGTCCCGCTGCGCGACTCGACCCTGTCTCCTGAGGAGATCCTCATGAGCGAGTCGCAGGAGCGCATGTGCGCGGTCGTGGAGCCGGACAAGGTCGACCGCTTCCTGGAGATCTGCGGGAAGTGGGACGTCATCGCCACCGTCATCGGTGAGGTGACCGACGGCGACCGGCTGGAGATCTTCTGGCACGGCGAGAAGATCGTCGACGTCGACCCGCGCACGGTCGCCCACGAGGGCCCGACGTACGAGCGCCCGTACGCCCGCCCCGAGTGGCAGGACGCCCTTCAGGCGGACGACGCGAACAAGCTGCCCCGCCCGGCGACGAGCGACGAGCTCAAGGACCAGGTCCTGAAGCTGGTGGGCTCCCCCAACCAGGCCTCCAAGAAGTGGATCACCTCCCAGTACGACCACTTCGTGCAGGGCAACACCGTCCTCGCCCAGCCGGAGGACTCCGGCATGATCCGCGTGGACGAGGAGACCGGTCTCGGCGTCGCCATCGCGACGGACGGCAACGGCCGCTACGCCAAGCTCGACCCGTACAGCGGCGCCCAGCTGGCCCTGGCCGAGGCCTACCGGAACGTGGCGACCACCGGCGCCAAGCCGCTCGCCGTCTCCGACTGCCTGAACTTCGGCTCGCCCGAGGACCCGGCGGTGATGTGGCAGTTCGCCGAGGCCGTGCGCGGTCTTGCGGACGGCTGTCAGCAGCTCGGCACCCCGGTGACCGGCGGCAACGTCTCGCTCTACAACCAGACGGGCGAGGCGGCCATCCACCCCACGCCGGTGGTCGCCGTCCTCGGTGTCATCGACGACGTCGCCCGCCGCACCCCGGTCGCCTTCCAGGAGGAGGGCCAGCTGATCTACCTCCTCGGCGACACCCGCGAGGAGTTCGGCGGCTCGGCCTGGTCCCAGGTGATCCACGACCACCTCGGCGGTCTGCCGCCGAAGGTCGACCTGGAGCGTGAGCGGCTGCTGGCCGAGATCCTGATCTCCGCCTCCCGCGACGGCATGATCGACTCCGCGCACGACCTGTCCGACGGCGGTCTGATCCAGGCGGTCGTCGAGTCCGCGCTGCTCGGCGGCAAGGGCGCGCGGCTGATCGTCCCGGACGGCCTCGACGCCTTCACGTTCCTGTTCTCCGAGTCCGCCGGCCGCGCGGTCGTCGCGGTGCCGCGCTCGGAGGAGGTGCGCTTCAACGACATGTGCGGCGCGCGCGGCCTGCCGGCCACCCGCATCGGTGTCGTGGACGGGGAGGCCGTGGAGATCCAGGGCGAGTTCGCCCTCTCCCTCGCCGAGCTGCGCGAGACCCACGAGGGGACGATCCCGGCGCTGCTGGCGTAGTCACCACCGCCGTGTGAAGGCCCTGTCCGCGCAGCCGGGCGGGGCCTTCGCTCGTGCCCGGCCCCGGCCGGCACCGGGCGTGCTCACACCGGGACCGACGCGCGTGGCTCCTGTGCCGCCCGCGCCGGCCGGGGGAGTCCCCCGTGGCCGCCGTACGCCGGCAGTTCCTGGAGACGGTCGACAACCGGGACGCCTCGGTCGGGCTGCACCCCGAGGCCGTCACCGGCCAGGTGCGCCGGCTCGTGAGGGAGACCCCGGTGCTGATGGAGCGTGTCTTCGTCGCCGCCCAGAAGGGCACCCGGGAGCTGGCCGGCCCGCTGGCCGCCGAGACCGGGGACCTGACGCAGGCCACGATCGTGGCCGCCACGCTCAGCGCCGCCCCCTCATCGAGGAGCACCACCGCCGTATCGCCGACGGCGAGAGCCATGAACAGGTCGCCGCCGACGCCGCCGAACGCGCCCGGATCGCCTTCGACCTGGTGGAAAACGGCCTGAAGGGCTACGCGGTCAAGGCATAGGGTCACTGTCATGTCTCCGGCCAGGAAGCGCGCCCGCAGCTACGACCCCGCCAGGACCCGCGCGGCGGTCCTCGCCCAGTTCGGACACGTACGAGAGGCCGTACGCGGCCTGACCCCCGAGCAGCTCGCACGGCCGACGCGGCTCGGCGAATGGACCGTGCGCGAGCTGGTCGCGCACATCGGGATGGCCCTCACGGCCGTGCACCGGGCCCTGGACCAGCCCGCCCCGCCGCGGCAGGACGTCACGGTGGTCGAGTGGCCCTTCGCCACCGCCGCCAGCTCCAGCGCCATCGACGAGTTCACCCGCGGCCTCTCGGCCCGGCACTCCGACCTCGACGCCTACCTCACCGGCATCGACGAGACCCTGCGCACCCTGCTCGCCGAGCACCCCGGCAGCCGGCTGCTGGCGACCAACGCGGGCGCACTGCCCCTGGACGACTACCTCGTCACCCGCACCGTCGAACTCGTCGTCCACACCGACGACCTCACCGCCGCCGTCGAGGGTCTCGAGGTGCCGTACGACCGCCAGGCCCTGGCCGCCGCCACCCGGCTGCTCGCCGACGCCCTCGCGGTGAAGGCGCCCGGCGGCTCCACCGAGGTGCGCGTGCCGCCGTACGCCGTCGTGCAGTGCGTCGAGGGGCCCCGGCACACCCGCGGCACCCCGCCCAACGTCGTGGAGACCGACCCGCTGACCTGGGTCCGGCTCGCCACCGGGCGCGTGACCTGGAAGGACGCCGTCGCGCAGGCGAAGGTCAGCGCGAGCGGGGAGCGGGCGGACATCGGGGAGCTGCTGCCGCTCATGGCATAGCGGAACCGGTCGTACCGGCGGCCCGTCGAATCCGTATGAACCGGCACAAGCAGCGCATGACCCTGATGGCGGCCGTCGTGCTCGTCCCGCTCGCGATGGCCTGTGGCAACGGAAAGGCGGACAGTGGTGCGGTGAGCGTTCAGCAGCCGGTGACCGGGATCGACTGGCGGGTCGACGGGGTCACCATCGGCGGTACGACCCGGCACGCGCCCGCCTCCGCCCGGCTGCGCATCGACGAGGACGGCAAGGCGGCCGGCAACCTCGGCTGCAACCAGTTCAGCGCCCGGGCCACCGTGCACGGCGACCGGATCACCTTCGGCGACCTGCGGACGACCAGGATGGCCTGCGCCCCGGCCCGGATGGACTTCGAGCGCGCCCTCGCCCATACCCTCACCACCGGCACGCTCACGGCCAAGGCCGACGACAGGAAGCTGACGCTCACCGACGGCGACGGCGACCGCGTCCACCTCAGCCGCAGGGCACCCGAATGATGTGCGACACCTCACTCACGCGTACGGCGAAGAGATCCGCAACCGCGCCGGCCGGCCCGCCCGGCACCCGGAACAGCCACTGAAACCCGCCCTGACCAGGCAAAACGAGGAATCCCCCAAGGTGATCCACAACGCTCGGTCCGGGACGGGCGCGTATCCCCAATTCGGACCAGTGGTCGACCTCGCCTACACTCGGAAACGTGCCACGTGGTGACGGTCGACTCAATCACGATCTGCTTCCCGGCGAAAAGGGCCCCCAGGACGCTTGCGGCGTCTTCGGCGTCTGGGCTCCGGGTGAAGAGGTCGCAAAGCTCACGTACTTCGGGCTCTACGCCCTCCAGCACCGGGGTCAGGAATCCGCGGGAATCGCGGTCAGCAACGGCTCCCAGATCCTCGTCTTCAAGGACATGGGCCTGGTCTCCCAGGTCTTCGACGAGACCTCGCTCGGTTCGCTCCAGGGTCATATCGCGGTCGGACACGCCCGCTACTCGACCACCGGAGCCTCCGTGTGGGAAAACGCCCAGCCGACGTTCCGTGCCACCGCGCACGGCTCGATCGCGCTCGGCCACAACGGCAACCTGGTCAACACGGCGCAGCTCGCCGAGATGGTCGCCGACCTGCCGAACGACAACAACAGCCGCTCCACCCGGGTCGCGGCCACCAACGACACCGACCTGCTGACGGCGCTGCTCGCCGCCCAGGTCGACGCGGACGGCAAGCCGCTGACCATCGAGGAGGCCGCGCACGTGGTGCTCCCGAAGGTGCGGGGCGCGTTCTCCCTCGTCTTCATGGACGAGCACACCCTCTACGCCGGCCGCGACCCGCAGGGCATCCGCCCGCTGGTCCTCGGCCGGCTGGAGCGCGGCTGGGTGGTCGCCTCCGAGTCCGCCGCCCTGGACATCTGCGGCGCCAGCTATGTGCGCGAGATCGAGCCGGGCGAGTTCGTCGCCATCGACGAGAACGGCCTGCGCAGCTCGCGATTCGCGGAAGCGAAGCCCAAGGGCTGTGTCTTCGAGTACGTGTACCTGGCCCGCCCGGACACCGACATCGCCGGCCGGAACGTGTACCTCTCCCGCGTGGAGATGGGCCGCCGCCTGGCCAAGGAGGCCCCGGTCGAGGCGGACCTGGTCATAGCGACCCCGGAGTCCGGTACCCCGGCCGCCATCGGCTACGCGGAGGCCTCCGGCATCCCCTTCGGTGCGGGTCTCGTGAAGAACGCCTACGTCGGCCGCACCTTCATCCAGCCCTCGCAGACCATCCGCCAGCTGGGCATCCGCCTGAAGCTGAACCCGCTGAAGGAAGTCATCAAGGGCAAGCGCCTGGTCGTCGTCGACGACTCGATCGTGCGCGGCAACACCCAGCGGGCCCTGGTCCGCATGCTGCGCGAGGCGGGCGCCGCCGAGGTCCACATCCGGATCTCCTCCCCGCCCGTCAAGTGGCCCTGCTTCTTCGGCATCGACTTCGCCACCCGCGCGGAGCTGATCGCCAACGGCATGTCCATCGAGGAGATCGGCACCAGCCTCGGCGCCGACTCCCTGGCCTACATCTCCATCGACGGCATGATCGAGGCGACCACGATCGCCAAGCCGAACCTGTGCCGCGCCTGCTTCGACGGCGAGTACCCGATGGAGCTGCCGGACCCCGAACTGCTGGGCAAGCAGCTTCTGGAGACCGAGCTGGCCGCCGGGCCCGCCGCCACGGCCGCCTCCGACGCGATCCGTCGCCCGTAAAGTCCGCTGTTCACGCGGTACGACACGAAAGTTCTCAAGATCATGTCTTCCGAGACCACTGGTGCCAGCTACGCGAGCGCGGGCGTCGACATCGAGGCGGGCGACCGCGCCGTCGAGCTGATGAAGGAGTGGGTGAAGAAGACCCAGCGGCCCGAGGTCCTGGGCGGCCTCGGCGGCTTCGCCGGGCTTTTCGACGCCTCCGCCCTCAAGCGCTACGAGCGCCCGCTGCTCGCCTCCGCCACGGACGGCGTCGGCACGAAGGTCGACATCGCGCGCCGGATGGGCGTCTACGACTCCATCGGCCACGACCTGGTCGCCATGGTCATGGACGACATCGTGGTGTGCGGTGCCGAGCCGCTGTTCATGACCGACTACATCTGCGTCGGCAAGGTCCACCCCGAGCGGGTCGCCGCCATCGTGAAGGGCATCGCGGAGGGCTGTGTGCTGGCCGGCTGCGCCCTGGTGGGCGGCGAGACGGCCGAACACCCCGGCCTGCTGGGCGAGGACGACTTCGACGTCGCCGGCGCCGGTACGGGCGTCGTGGAGGCCGACCGGCTGCTGGGCGCGGATCGTATCCGCAGGGGTGACGCGGTGATCGCCATGGCGGCCTCCGGTCTTCACTCGAACGGATACTCCCTGGTCCGCCACGTCCTGCTGGACCGCGCGGGCCTCGCCCTGGAGACGGAGATCGCGGAGCTGGGCCGCACCCTCGGCGAGGAGCTGCTGGAGCCCACGAAGATCTACTCGCTGGACTGCCTGGCGCTCACCCGGACCGCCGAGGTGCACGCCTTCAGTCACATCACCGGCGGCGGACTCGCGGCCAACCTGGCCCGGGTGATCCCGGACGGCCTGCACGCCGTGGTCGACCGCACCACCTGGACGCCGGGCGCGATCTTCGAGCTGGTCGGGAAGACCGGGAACGTCGAGCGCCTGGAGCTGGAGAAGACCCTCAACATGGGCGTCGGCATGATCGCGGTCGTCCCCGAGGAGTCCACCGAGGTGGCCCTCGCGACCCTGGCCGACCGCGGTGTCGAGGCATGGGTAGCGGGCGAGATCACGGACCGGGGCGACAAGGAGACCGGCGCCGAGCTGGTCGGTGACTACTCCGTCTGAACCTGCGGGTAGCACAGAACCCGGTCGGTGGCTGTGCCACCGACCGGGTGAGTGCTCAGTGCGAGGTCAAGCGCCGCGACGGTGTTGTGACCGACCTTCGTCCTCGTCCTCGTCGTCGTCCTCATAGAGGTCGGCGTACCGAGAGTAGAGATCGTCCTCGTCATGCTCATCGTCCTCGAACGGCTCGCCGTTCGGCGGCTGGCTCGAAGTAGATGCGCCCAGTTCACTGGCCAGACGCGACAGATCAGTCCCACCGCTGTTGTACTTCAGCTGGCGGGCGACCTTCGTCTGCTTGGCCTTGGCCCGGCCGCGCCCCATGGCTCGACCCCCTCGGTGACGGGGCTCGACGGCCCCAGAGTCTGACACGCGTTCATGATCCGGAACGGACCCTCCGCAGAGAGGCCGGTCCGTAGGGCTTCCACGGTACCTGAGCCCGCGCCCATACGGTACGTCGCCCGCAGCACGCGCGTGTGCACAGGACCCTCGAGGCGCCCTGTCCTCGCTGGTCAATGGCGATTTTAACCACTTATCGGGGTACGACCCGCCGGAGGAAGTGAGAGTTCTCTCGAAGTTCCCGCCGGCGGGTACCGCTCACCTGTGCGATCGGACGTCCGATCGCCGTTCCTCAGCGTGCCGCGCGGGCGTCTGCCATCCGCTGTTCGGCGATCCGGTCGGCCGCGGCGGCCGGCGGAATCCCGTCATCCTTCGCACGTGCGAATATGGCCAGCGTGGTGTCGAAGATCTTCGCCGCCTTCAGCTTGCACCGGTCGAAGTCGAACCCGTGCAGTTCGTCGGCCACCTGGATGACCCCGCCGGCGTTCACCACGTAGTCCGGCGCGTAGAGGATCCCGCGGTCGGCGAGGTCCTTCTCCACGCCCGGGTGGGCGAGCTGGTTGTTGGCCGCGCCGCACACCACCTGCGCGGTGAGCACCGGCACGGTGTGGTCGTTCAGGGCGCCGCCGAGGGCGCACGGGGCGTAGATGTCGAGACCGCCGACGTGGGCGCCACGGATCAGCGCCTCGGTGTCGGCGACGGCCGTGACACCTTCGGGGTACTGGTCGACGATCCGCTGGACGGCGTCCGCGCGCACGTCCGTGACGACGACCTCGGCGCCCTCCTCGCGCAGATGCCGGACCAGGTGGTGGCCGACCTTGCCGACACCGGCGATGCCGACCTTGCGCCCGCGCAGCGACGGGTCGCCCCACAGGTGCTGGGCGGAGGCGCGCATGCCCTGGTAGACGCCGAAGGCGGTGAGCACGGAGGAGTCGCCGGCCCCGCCGTTCTCGGGGGAGCGGCCGGTGGTCCAGCGGCACTCGCGGGCCACCACGTCCATGTCGGCGACGTAGGTGCCGACGTCGCACGCGGTGACGTAGCGCCCGCCGAGGGAGGCGACCATGCGCCCGTAGGCGAGGAGCAGTTCCTCGGTCTTGTCGCGCTCCGGGTCGCCGATGATCACGGCCTTGCCGCCGCCGTGGTCCAGCCCGGCCATGGCGTTCTTGTACGACATCCCGCGCGCGAGGTTGAGGGCGTCGGCGACGGCCTCGGCCTCGTTCGCGTACGGGTAGAAGCGGGTGCCGCCGAGGGCCGGGCCCAGGGCGGTGGAGTGGATGGCGATCACGGCCTTCAGGCCGGTTGCGCGGTCCTGGCAGAGCACGACCTGCTCATGGCCGCCCTGGTCCGAGTGGAACAGGGTGTGCAGGACATCAGCAGGTGCGCCGGTTACGTCGGTCACTGTGGTGACTCCTGTGTAAATAGCGGCGGGTGGGGCTCAGCGCCCGTGCGGGTGGCGGGTGCCGTGGCATGAGCGTAGAGCCTCGGCATGACCACCATCCGCGCAGTGTTCAGGATCACTCTTGCGCGCCGTCCGCGCACGCATGATCGTGGCACGATTTGCAGTGGTTTCGAGGCGGATCCGATGGGGAGGGAGCAGGCGTGCCCAAGGTGTCCTCCGTGGTCGTCCCTTATGCGGCGTACCTGCGCGTGTACGAGCCGCTGGGCGCCTTCCCGGAGCCGGAGCGCGGCCACTGGGCGCGCTACGCCCGCCGCCCCGACCGCCCCTCCTACCAGGACGAACTGCGCCGTTCGCTCGCCGACCTGCTGCCCATCCCGCCGATCGCGGTACCGGTGCACGAGAGCGGGGACGCCTTCGTGCTGGAGGTCGACGGCGTGACCTGTGTGTGCCCCTGGCGGACGCGGCTGCGCGGCTGGCAGGCCCTCGACGCGCTCGAGGAGGAACTGCCCGAGCCGGTGCTGGACGCGGTGCTGCCGCCGGTGGTGCGCCGCCAGGCCGCCCAGGACTACGAGCGCTGGCTGGCCCGCAACCCCGATGCCCGCCCCTGGATCCGCACGGCGACCTGGCAGGTGCCGCTGAACTGGTTCGTGCTGGTCTCCGACGAGGAGCGCCGGTACGACAAGGGGACCGCCGAGGTGCCCCCCGTGCTGCGCTACCGCACGCCCATGGTGCAGGCCCGCCGCCGGGTGGCGCGGGCGCTGCGCACACTGAAGGAGACCGTCGAGGAGGGCCCGCTGATCGACGGGCTGGTGGACGTCGGCCGCTGGCTGGAGGAGTTCCACCCGCGCTCGCTGGTGGAGCTGGACTACGGCGGCCTGGTGCATGTGCTGCCGGCCGGTGAGCTGGAGGGCGATCACTCGGCGGCGGATGTGGCCGAGGGCGTCGAGGCGCTGCGCCAGGGCGACGGAGCGGCGGCCGGAGAGGCCTACGGGCGGCTCGTGGAGCGGTGGCGGGCGGCACGGGACCGTCGTTCGGCCAACTGACGAACTGACGTTTCAACAGAAACGCCGAAATAGTGACCTGGGTCACGGCTGAGACGGCGTCGAACAGCGTACGGTCAAGGGCACTTCACCAGCTGACGGGGCGTTGGCCCCGATCCGGGCTTTTGCGTCAGGGGTGGCTGAAGCGTGACGGACCGCACGTACTGGGCCCTTGCGCCTCTTCCCCCTCCTCATGCCAAAATAGGACAAGGAGTCCGGGGGAGGACTCCATCCGCCCAACTATGCTCCGTTGTGGGCGGAATCTCAGCATTGCACGCTTTGGGGGGTCTGGTGACTCCTGATCGCCGCTGTGACTGATCGTCACACTGGCGTGACTGTCCGCTATGGCATGGTCCATCGGCTTCCGTCGCTGATGAACACCTGGGAGGGCAATTCCATCGGTTTGGCCGACGCGGCTGGACAGATGGTGTAGTTGTAGTGCCGAGGACAAGCCGTTCGTCCTATAACCGACTCGACTCGCGTCCGCCATTTCGGGCAACGCGGGTCAAGGTGCAGAATTTAGAGGAAAGAACCGAGAAGGTTCGGTTCTCCCGAGGAGGCCGCTCATGACCGCTCGCACCCCTGATGCCGAGCCGCTGCTGACCCCGGCTGAGGTCGCCACCATGTTCCGCGTCGACCCCAAGACGGTCACGCGGTGGGCGAAGGCCGGCAAGCTCACTTCCATCCGTACGCTCGGCGGGCACCGCCGCTACCGCGAGGCCGAGGTCCGCGCTCTGCTCGCGGGCATCCCGCAGCAGCGCAGCGAGGCCTGAACAACTGAATATCGGGCGATACGGCTGGTCCCCCAACCTGTCGAGGCGCCCGGAACCCTAGCTCCAAGCGACGCGGGACCTGCCCCAACAGGCCCCTCGCCCAGGCCGAAGAGAACGTTGTAGGCAGCGACACAGGGTGCGTCGTAGATCGCGCTGGACTCCGCCGAGTCCAGCGCGATCTTTTTTGTGCGCCGGCCGGGGCTGTGCGGGCCCTCTGTGAGCGGGCTTGTCGGAGTCTGGGGAGGGGTGTCGGAAGCTTTGTGCGTGACCTCTGAACGAGGTGCAATTGCACATATTAAATTGACCAGTTGTATGACGAGGGTAAATGCCACCCCTGCAAAAAGTCATGCAGTGACTCCCGTCACACACTCGGGCGCTTGTTGCCCGTGGCTCCGGTGCGCTAGAGGAGGCATGTGTTCCAGCGTCCCGTGCCCCGACGGGGGTTGGCGTCGGCATGGATCACCTGCTCGGGGAACTTTCGTCCTCGACGGTCTCCTCGTCGGCGTCCTGGGGCTGGGTGCCGGCGTCCATCGCCAGCCGCAGCAGGCGATGGCAGACGGGACAGTGGCGGGTGAGGTGCCCGAAGGACGAGGCGGCCGCAAGATGCGCCCTCAGGAGCGCCCGCGTCTCGTGCCTGGCCGTTGCCGCCATACGCCACCTCCAGGGGCCGCACAGGAGGAAGGGCCCTGTCTTCTGGGTACCGACGGAATGGGGCGTCGTCAAGGCCGCGATCGGCGGTGCGGGGCTGTGGCGGCAACAGCAGAAGGGCCCCCATGCGGGGGCCCTTCTCTTTCTGCGGTCCTGACGGGATTTGAACCCGCGGCCTCCACCTTGACAGGGTGGCGAGCACTCCAAACTGCTCCACAGGACCAGGTTTCGCGGCGCTCGACTTGCTGTGTGGCGCTGCGAGAAGAGACTGTACAGGAGGGTGGGCCGCCTGGTCGAACTCACCCCCCGTACACGAATGGTTACGGGACCGCCGCGTCGATCGCCTTCACGATCCGCTTGTCGGAGACCGGGTACGCCGTGCCCAGCGCGTGGGCGAAATAGCTGACCCGCAGCTCCTCGATCATCCAGCGGATGTCCAGGACCGGGGCGGGGACCGGCCGGCCCTGGGGGAGTTGTTCCAGGAGCCAGGCGTACTCGTCCTGCATCTCGTGGACCTTCTCCATGCGCGTGGTGTCCCGCTGGACGCTCGTCGGCATCTGCTGCAGCCGCCGGTCGGCGGCCACCAGGTAGCGCATGAGGTCGGGGAGGCGCCGTATGCCGGCCCAGGTCACGAAACCGGGCTTCACCAGGGCGTCCAGCTGCTTGCGGACGTCCGTCAGGTTCGCGAGCAGCACCGGGCTGCGCACGGCCTTCAGACGGCGCTCACAGGCCTGCCAGGCCGCCAGGACCTGCTGTACCTGGCCGACCGTACGGACCGTCGTGTCCACGATCTCCGCGCGCACCTTGTCGTACAGCTTCCGGTACGACTCCTCGTCCCAGGCCGGCCCGCCGAAGTCCCCGATCAGCTTGTCGGCCGCGGCCATCGCGCAGTCGTCGAACAGGGCCTGCACGGAGCCGTGCGGGTTGGCCGACAGGGCGAGCTTCTGGGCGTTCGTCAGCTTCTCCGAGGCGAACTTCGCCGGGTTCACCGGGATGTTCCGCAGGATCAGGCGACGGGTGCCCTTCCACATGGCCTCGGCCTGTTCCGGTTCGGTGTCGAAGAGTCGGACCGAGACCGTGTCACCGTCGTCCACCAGCGCCGGGTACGCCTTGACCGGCTGGCCGGCCCGGCGGGTCTCGAAGACGCGGGTGAGCGTGCCGATCGTCCAGTCGGTCAGGCCCTCGCGTTCCAGCGACTCGCCGCCCTCCCGGGACGCGGTCGCGGCCGCCGCCTGGGAGAGGGCCTCGCGCGCCTTGGGCTTCAGGCGCAGTTTCAGCACCTGGAGGTCCTTGTCCTCGGCCAGCTTGCGGCGCCGCTCGTCAACGATGCGGAAGGTGATCTTCAGATGGTCGGGGACCTTGGCCCAGTCGAAGTCGTCCGCCTCGAAGGGGACGCCGACCATGCGCTTCAGCTCGCGGGCCATCGTCACGGTGAGCGGTTCCTGGAGGGGCACCGCCTTCTCCAGGAACGCCTTCGCGTAGTTCGGCGCGGGCACGTAGTTGCGGCGGACCGGCTTCGGGAGGGTGCGGATCAGCTCCGTCACCACCTCCTCGCGCAGGCCCGGGATCTGCCAGTCGAAGCCCTCGTCCGTGACCTGGTTGAGGACCTGGAGGGGGATGTGCACGGTCACGCCGTCGGCGTCCGCGCCCGGCTCGAACTGGTACGTCACGCGGAACTTCAGCGGACCCTGCCGCCAGGTGTCCGGGTAGTCGGCCTTGGTGACCGCCTCCGCCGACTCCCGGATGAGCATCTCCCGCTCGAAGTCCAGGAAGTCCGGCTGCTCCTGCCGCTTCCGCTTCCACCAGGAGTCGAAGTGCGCACCCGAGACGACGTGTTCGGGCACCCGCTGGTCGTAGAAGTCGAACAGCGTGTCGTCGTCGACCACGATGTCCCGGCGCCGGGCCCGGTGCTCCAGCTCCTCGACCTCGCTGAGGAGTCTGCGGTTGTCGGCGAAGAACTTGTGGTGCGTGCGCCAGTCGCCCTCGACCAGCGCGTTGCGGATGAACAGCTCCCGGCTGACCTCGGGATCGATACGGCCGTAGTTCACCTTCCGCTGGGCGACGATCGGGACGCCGTACAGCGTGACCCTCTCGTACGCCATCACGGCCGCCTGGTCCTTCTCCCAGTGCGGCTCGCTGTACGTCCGCTTGAGGAGGTGACCGGCGAGCGGCTCGACCCACTCGGGTTCGATCTTGGCGTTGACCCGGGCCCAGAGACGGCTCGTCTCCACCAGCTCCGCCGACATGACGAACTTCGGCTGCTTCCTGAACAGCGCCGAGCCCGGGAAGATCGCGAACTTGGCGTTGCGGGCGCCCAGGTACTCGTTCTTGTTGCCCTCCTTCACGTCCTTCATCCCGATGTGGGAGAGCAGGCCGGCGAGGAGGGAGACGTGGATGCGGTCGGCGGGGGCGTCGTTCTCGTCGAGATGGATGCCCATCTGCTTGGCGACCGTGCGCAACTGGCTGTAGATGTCCTGCCACTCGCGGATGCGCAGGAAGTTCAGGTACTCCTGCTTGCACATCCGGCGGAAGGAGCTGGAGCCGCGCTCCTTCTGCTGCTCGCGGATGTACCGCCACATGTTCAGGTACGCCAGGAAGTCGCTGGTCTCGTCCTTGAAGCGGGCGTGCTGCTGGTCGGCCTGGGCCTGCTTCTCCGCCGGGCGCTCGCGCGGGTCCTGGATGGACAGCGCGGCGGCGATCACCATGACCTCGCGGACGCAGCCGTTCTTGTCGGCTTCCAGGACCATACGGGCCAGGCGCGGGTCGACGGGCAGCTGGGCGAGCTTCCGGCCGGTGTCGGTGAGCCGCTTGCGGACGTCCGTCTGCGTGGGGTCCAGCGCGCCCAGTTCCTGGAGCAGTTGCACGCCGTCGCGGATGTTGCGGTGGTCCGGCGGGTCGATGAAGGGGAACTTCTCGATGTCACCGAGGCCGGCGGCGGTCATCTGCAGGATGACGGAGGCGAGGTTCGTCCGGAGGATCTCCGCGTCCGTGAACTCCGGGCGGGCGAGGAAGTCGTCCTCGCTGTAGAGGCGGACGCAGATGCCGTCGGACGTACGGCCGCAGCGGCCCTTGCGCTGGTTGGCGCTGGCCTGGGAGATCGGTTCGATGGGCAGCCGCTGGACCTTGGTGCGGTGGCTGTAGCGGCTGATCCGGGCGAAGCCGGGGTCGATCACGTACTTGATGCCGGGGACGGTCAGCGAGGTCTCGGCGACGTTGGTCGCCAGCACGATCCTGCGCCCGGTGTGCGGCTGGAACACCCGGTGCTGCTCGGCGTGCGAGAGCCGGGCGTACAGGGGGAGCACCTCGGTGAATCTGTACTTCTTCTTCTCCAGGGCGTCCGCGGTGTCCCGGATCTCCCGCTCGCCGGAGAGGAAGACGAGGATGTCGCCCTTGCCCTCCGCCATCAGCTCCTCGACGGCGTCGGTGATGGCGGTGATCTGGTCACGGTCGGCGTCCTCGGTGTCCTCCTCCAGGAGGGGCCGGTAGCGCACCTCCACCGGATACGTCCGGCCGCTGACCTCGACGATCGGGGCGTCGCCGAAGTGCCGGGAGAAGCGCTCGGGGTCGATGGTCGCCGAGGTGATGACGACCTTCAGGTCCGGCCGCTTCGGGAGCAGCTGGGCGAGATAACCGAGCAGGAAGTCGATGTTGAGGGACCGCTCGTGGGCCTCGTCGATGATGATCGTGTCGTAGGCGCGCAGCTCGCGGTCGGTCTGGATCTCGGCGAGCAGGATGCCGTCCGTCATCAGCTTGATGAAGGTCGCGTCCTGGTTCACCTGGTCGGTGAAGCGGACCTTCCAGCCGACGGCCTCGCCGAGCGGGGTCTTCATCTCCTCCGCGACCCGCTCGGCGACGGTACGGGCGGCGATACGGCGGGGCTGGGTGTGGCCGATCATGCCCCGGACGCCGCGCCCCAGCTCCAGGCAGATCTTCGGGATCTGTGTCGTCTTTCCGGAACCGGTCTCACCGGCGACGATGACGACCTGGTGATCGCGGATGGCGGCCGCGATCTCGTCCTTCTTCTGGCTGACGGGCAGCTGCTCGGGGTACGTGATCGAGGGCACGACGGAGCGCCGCTCGGCCATGCGGGCCTCGGCCTTGGCGACCTCGGCGTCGATCTCGGCGAGGACGGCGGCGCGGGCTTCCGGCTTACGGATCTTGCGCGCGCCCTCGAGCCGCCGGCCGAGCCGATGCGCGTCGCGCAGCGACAGCTCGGTCAGTCGGGGGGCGAGGGTGCCGAGGGCGGGGGCGGGATGCGTAGACATACGCGGTCCAGGATCTCACCCCCTTCGAAAAACACGCGAACGATTTGACCGGCCGACCCGAAGGGGCGCGCAGCCGTGCCGATGTGCGGCTCCGCCGCGTCGCTCAGCGAGAGGGGTACACGTTGAATGACCTAACGTGCACCCTATGTCCGATTTGCCGCACGGAGAACACGGCCGGCCCCCGACCCGGGCGGAGCGCTTCGCGGCGTTCCGGGACTCCCCCTTCTTCCCCGCGACGGTCCTGCTGCTGATCCTCGCCGCCGCTGCCGGTCTCTTCGCCGGTTCCTACACGTACGCCATGGCCAACCCGACCCCGCACAGCATTCCCACCGCCGTGACCGGCGCCTACGACGAGCCGACCGCGCGGCGCTTCATCGGGGGGATGGAGCAGGCCCTGGACGCCTCACTCAAGCTGCACCCGTACGGCAGCCGTCGGGCGGCGGTGCGCGCGGTGGACGAACAGAGGGAGTTCGCGGTGTTCGAGGCGCCTGCCGACGGCCGGGTGATCACCCTGGACGTGTCCGGGGCGTCCGGGGCGACGGTCGCCCAGGTGCTCGGCGAGGCGGCGGTGAAGGTGAGCAAGGCCACGGGCACACCCGTGGTGGTCCACGACCTCAAGCCGCTGCAGAAGGGCGACCCGCGAGGCCTGGCCATCTTCTACATCTCACTCGCGGCCGTGATCATCGGCTTCGTCGGAGCCATCCAGCTCAGCGTTCACGCGCGGGCGCTGAACCCCCTGGAACGCATCGCCTTCACCGCCGCCTACGCCCTGCTCGGCGGGTTCGTGATCGCCGCGGTGGTGGACTGGCTGCTGGGGGCGCTCACGCTGCCGTTCGTGGAGTCCTGGCTGATCCTCGCCCTGACGATGTTCACCTCCGGCATGGTGTTCACGATGTTCAACACCCTCGTCGGACGCTGGGCCATGCTGCCGACGTGGGGCCTGATGGTGCTGCTGGGCAACCCCTCGTCCGGCGGTGCCGTCTCCTGGCCACTGCTGCCGTCCCCGCTCGGCACGATCGGCCGCTGGCTGCCGCCCGGCGCCTCGGTCAACGCCCAGCACACCGCGGTGTACTTCCGGGGCCACCAGCACGCCTTTCCGTTCCTGGTGCTGGCGGGCTGGGCGATCGTCTCCTGCGCGCTTCCTGATCTGGCGGCACCGGCACGCGGGCGGCCGCCCGGCATGATCCAAACGAGAGGCCCTATGAGCTGCGCTGGGCGGGCGGCGCCGCGGCAGCGGGCGCTGTGGGGGACGCGGTGCGCTGCCGGGCGAAGCCGTCGCCCAAGGCGATCGACTTCGCGGTGTTGGAGACGGCCTTGATGCCGAGGTAGGCGGTGGTCATGCCGCTGACCGCGGTGAAGGCGGCGGTGAGCACACCGACGATCACGGCCTTGTCACCGTCGAGTCGCCATACCCCGAAGATCGCGACTCCGGCGATGGCGAGATTGCTGATGACGACCGCGAGCAGGCCGTACCGCGCTCGCTTCTTCTCCAGTTCGGTGTCCCAAGCCTCCACCGCTGCCCCCCTGAAGCCGCTCCATACGACGAAGGCCCCGTTCGTCGAACGGGGCCTTCTGGCTGTGGCTGGGGCCGGGGTCGAACCGGCGACCTTCCGCTTTTCAGGCCGTGTCCTGACGGGGCGTCGCCTGATCGTACGGGCCAGCGGCACCCTGGGCTAGCTGGGGTTGTGTGCTGGTGTTGGCGTACGGGTTGGCGTACGCCTGGCCCTTCGCTCTCTCCGATCGATGCTGGCAGCGAGCGTGAGTCGTTTCACGCATCTTCCAGTAGGAGTGCGCCCCGACGCTTCTGTCCCGCCGAGGGCTGCCACCAGGCAGCGTCAGTCGTTTCACGCTGCCTTGACTGAGGCCGCTCGCAGGTCGCGGCACCGTACGCACCAACGCATTGCATTGCAATGCCAATGGCTTACGATGCAGGGGACCCCGTAAGTCTTGAGAGGCAACGAGGGGCCCAACGCTGTTGCAGCAGCGTCAGGCCCCGGTGGGGTGCAAGTCACGAGCCCGGCCGATTCCATCGCGGTCGGGCTCTTTGCTGAGCCCACCGACGGGTTCGCTGTGCCTCTGATCAAGACCAGAGGTTCCGCACCACTTCCTTGATGACCACGGCCATCACTGGCATCCAGTCGATCAGCGCCTGCTTGAGTGACAGACGGCGTTCGCACCGCATGCAGTGATTGCCGGAAGGAGTCTCCTCGGTCACCTAGTGCCCCTCCTTTCGGACCCAGAAGGTGGTCCTGAGCATGGCCCAGGAGTTCGCCTCTCACCGAGACGAACGACTCAGTGGGACCTCTGGAGAGGAACTGGCAACAAGCATAGGCGCGTTGGGGCCGGTCGAGGGCGGTAGAGGCTGAGCCCGCCACAACTTGGGGGGTCTGCAAATCACCTAAAGCCGGATCATACTGCCGTAATTTAAGAGAAGTTATGCGTGTAAGGGCGCTACGCCGGGTGGCCGGTAGTCGCTCGTTGGTCACCACGCTTCACGACGGCCTTCAACTCCTACTGCGCCAAGGCGGGACTCGGCTCCCTGCCCGACATCGTTCTGACCCGCTCGGTCATCGTGCGCATGCGCAAGCGCGCCCCCAACGAGAAGGCCGAGCCCTATCGCCAGCGCATCCACGAGAAGCAAGGACACGCCCTGCGTGACCGCCTGGCCAAGTGGGGCGACACCGTCCGCGACCGCGTCGTGGGCGCCTGGCCCGAGATGCCCGACGGCGTCACCGACCGGCCAGCGGACGTATGGGCCCCTGCTGGCCGTCACCGACGCGGCTGGCGGCCCCTGGCCCGGACGGGCCCGTGCCGCCTGCCTGGAACTGGTCAACGCAGCCCACGACAAGGATGAAGCATCCCTCGGAGTCCAGCTGCTGACCGACCCTGCGCGACAAGGTGTTCTGCGGTGAGGAGCGCATGCCCACCGCCGCCATCCTCGAATGCCTGCTCGCCATGGACGACGCCCCATGGGGCGACCTGGACGACAAGCCGATCAACTCCCGCACCCTCGCCCGCATGCTCAGCCAGTACGTCACCCCGGCCGACAAGCCGATCTACCCGCGCGGCATCCGCACCCCGGCCGGCACCCCAAGGGTTACTACGCGGAGGACAGGCACAGGCGCGGGCCGCCGCCGGCTGGAAGGAACAGGGGCTGGTCTTCACCTCCCGAATTGGTACCCCGCTGGAGCCGGACAATCTGCGGCGGAACTGGGACCCGCTCCGCAAGCGACTCGGGCTGGAGATCCGCTTCCATGATCTACGTCACTCGGCCGTCTCACTTCTGCTTGGCCTGGGAGTGCCGCCCCACATCGTCCGGCAGATCGTGGGGCACAGCGACATCGGAGTGACCATGAAGGTCTGTGCACACGCCTCCCTGCACGAACAGCGCAAGGCGCTCCGGAAGCTCGGGGACAGCCTGGCTTAGGAGGCGCGTGCTGCCGATGCAGAGGGCCGCATCCCGCTGGAGTCTCCCTCGCGTTCCATTAGACCAGCCGTGTGGTTCGAGCCAAACGCACGCTTCGTTGGTTGCGATTGTTGCGATTATTGCGGATACTTCTACTAGTGAGACAGCGCTGATCATCACTAAAGGAATCCGCCACCTACCACCACCTCACGACGGAGGAGCCTGATGTCGCCGCCAACGACCAGGGCCCTGTCGTCCCCAGCCGGCCATCGCGCCAACGATGACCGGGCTGTTACTGCCCTAACGAAAGTGGGTCCCTCCCGTCGCCGCCGCCATGGCTACGGCACCCGCTCTCGTCGCCAGCCCGCCACCGCGCCAACGGTGGCGGACTCTTGGCGCCCGACACTCGCAGCTAGGGGCGCGCAATGACCAAGATTGATCTTCGTCCGGTGAAGCTGCCGGATGACAAGCAGGAAACGGCGAACCACGCCCTAGAGCGGGTTCGGACGTACCTGGCTGAGCACCAGAACGCATCGCAGATTCGAGTCAACGTTCAAGACGGAGGTGAGCGTGAGCCCCTGGACCTGCCTCGTGAGGTTGTAGAACTCCTCGCGACACTTCTCGCACACCTCGGTGCCGGTCGGGCCGTCTCCATCGTCCCGTCCGACGCCGAACTCACGACCCAGCAAGCCGCCGACATGCTCAATGTGTCCCGCCCGTTCCTCATCGGCCTACTAGATGCCGGCGAGATTGAGTACAGGACCGTTGGCACTCACCGCAGGATCACTGCGTCGTCTCTGCTGGCTTACCAGCGCAACGACGACCACCGTCGCCGACTGGTGGCTGATGAGCTAACCCAGCTCGGCCAGGAGATGGGAATGAGCTAGGACATGGCTTTCATCGCCGTCTACGACGCCAACGTTCTGTACCCAAGCACCTTGCGTGACGTCTTGATCCGCGTGGCGCAGGTTGGCTTGGTGCAGGCGAAGTGGACGGACCAGATCCTCGACGAGACCTTCCGTAATCTGAAGGAGAAGCGACCTGACCTGGACCCGAGCAAGCTAGATCGGACGCGGGAGCTGATGGCTGGCTCGATTCGGGACGTGCTGATCAAGGGGCATGAGCCACTGATCGACGTTCTCGACCTACCGGACCGCGATGATCGCCATGTCCTTGCAGCCGCAATCCGGGCAAAAGCGCAGGTCATCGTCACTTTCAACCTGAGGGACTTCCCCACGGACAAGCTCTCTCCGTGGGACGTTCAGGCTGTTCATCCTGATGCCTTCATCGAGGCGCAGGTGGGTCTGTCGCCCCAGCAGGTGTACGGGGCTCTGACGCAGATAGCCGATGCGTGGAAGACCCCCCCGAACGCGGTGGTCGCAGATGTGATCGCCTCGTTGGAGAGGGAGGGCCTCGTGGCGTCGGCAGCGGCGCTGCGAGTCTTGACCTAGGCGGCTACGAGCATGCTGTGCCCCAGTCAGACGTTGGCTGGGGCACAGCCGTGTCAGACCGTTTGATTAGCGCGTTGGCGTACCGGTTGGCGTAGCGGCACGAAAGAGCCCCTCTCCAGTGATGTTGGAGAGGGGCTCATGCCCTGGTCAGGGCTGCGGTGGCTGGGGCCGGGGTCGAACCGGCGACCTTCCGCTTTTCAGGCGGACGCTCGTACCAACTGAGCTACCCAGCCACGGTGTTTCACGTGAAACACCAGCGGTCCTGACGGGATTTGAACCCGCGGCCTCCACCTTGACAGGGTGGCGAGCACTCCAAGCTGCTCCACAGGACCAAGCTTGTGTGCAACAGTGTCGCACACGATCTTGCGTGCCCCCAACGGGATTCGAACCCGTGCTACCGCCTTGAAAGGGCGGCGTCCTAGGCCGCTAGACGATGAGGGCTATCGGCCCGCCTGGGCGCTTCTCAGCGCGTCGGGGACGTGAGAAGCATATGGGATGGCGGGGAGTATCGCCAAAACGGTTTACGGAGAGCCGTGGGACGGCGGCCGGGACGGGGTGGCGGACCGCCCGGCGGACCGGGTGGCAGACGGCGTCGGGCCCGGGGTCCGCTCGGGACCGTTCTCGTCTGCCAGATGACGGCTGACCTCGGCCGTTGTCAGGCCCAGACCGCCCAGCTCGATGGCGTCCCAGGCCTGGAGACGGCGGCTGTCGCGGTCGAAGTAGAGGATCGAGGCCTGGATGGGGGCGGGGTACTGGCGCTCCACCGCGCGCAGGCCGCTGCCGCCGGTCGAGCCCTCCATGCGCAGCCGGGTGCCGTACTTCAGCATCTCGGTGCCCTCGTGGTGCAGGTGGCCGCACAGCACCAGGGGGACCTCGCCGTCCGTCTCCCGGGCCGCGGACGGCTCGTGGGCCAGCGCCACGTCCACCGGCCTGCCGGCCGCCCGCTGGTCGTGCAGGGCGCTGGCGAGCCGAGCGCCCGCCAGTTCCTCGGAGGCGTTGCCGCCGGGCACCGCCGAGCGGTCGGGGGTGAACTGGGGGTCGCCCGTCCCCGCGAAGCGCAGGCCGCCGACCGTCTCCGCCCGGCCGTCGTCCAGGACGTGCACGTTCTTCATGCGCTCCAGGTAGCGCTGGGTGCTCCCGGAGTCGTGGTTGCCCCGCACCCAGACGTACGGCACGCCCAGATCGCCGATCGGGTCCAGGAACCCGTTCTCCGCCGCCGTGCCGTGATCCATCGTGTCGCCCGTGTCGACGATCACGTCCACCTTGTACTGCTTCACCAGCGAGGCGACGATCTTCCAGCTCGCCGGGTTGAGGTGGATGTCCGACACATGCAGGACCCGGATGGTGGAGGGGTCGGGCTGGTAGGCCGGGAGCGTGGACGTGACGTCGTAGAGCTTGGTCACGTTCGTCACCAGGCGAGCCAACTCCCGCTGGTAGACGTCGAATTCGGTCACGATGCTGCGCGCGTTGCCGACCACGGAGGGCGCCGAGCTGAGCAGCCCGGAGAACTTCGGTTCCAGGACGGACTTCGGGTTCCAGGTGGCGTACGCCGTCGCGCCCGAGGCGGCCAGCAGGGTGAGGGCCAGGCCGCCGGCCGCGAGGGCCCGGCGCGGGCGGCGGTAGACGGCGAGGCCGAGGGCCGTGGCGCCGGAGACCACGGCGACGCCCGAGCGTACGGCCAGGTCGAGAGTGCCGTGCTCGACGTCGTGGGCGACCTCGTCCTGGAGGCCGGAGAGCCGCTCGGGGTGGTCGACCAGGGCCTGTGAGCGGAGCGGGTCCAGCTGGTCGACGTTGACGTCCAGGCGGACGGGGGCGACATGGCTGTCCAGGGTCAGCGCGCCCAGCGGGGAGATGTTGATCTTCGTGCCGCCGGTGAGGGAGGGGCGCAGCGCCATCGTCGTGTTCATCGGGCCGACCGGGGCCCGCACGTCGCCGACGACCAGCAGGCCCAGCCAGGCGCCGGCCAGGACGACCGCCGTGAGGCCGAGGGCGCGGAGCCACGGGCGGGGGCGCGCGGTGAGTTCCAGGGTGGGCAGTGTGGTTCCGCGGGTGCGGCGTGTGCGGTTCGGGTTCCGGTTCAGCATGCGGTTCAGGGCTGCGACGGGGACGCGGGCCATTGGTCCCGTATGCCCATGTCCCGGCGCGGATATGCGACCGCACGCGCGCGCACCGCCGCCTCGTCCCCGCGCGCACCGGACCCCGTGCCGGCCTCTCGTACCGGACAATGACCCTGTGCTGGAGATGACGCGCGAGGAGTTCGAGGAGCTGGTCGCCGAGGCGCTCGACCGGATCCCGCCGGAGCTGACGCGGCTCATGGACAACGTGGCGGTGTTCGTCGAGGACGAACCGCCCGCCGACGATCCCGAGCTGCTCGGGCTCTACGAGGGGACTCCGCTGACCGACCGGGGCGAGTGGTACGCCGGTGTCCTGCCGGACCGGATCACCGTCTACCGGGGGCCGACGCTCAGGATGTGCGAGACCCGTGCGGACGTCGTCGCGGAAACCGAGGTGACCGTGGTGCACGAGATCGCCCACCACTTCGGTATCGACGACGCCCGGCTGCATGCCCTCGGCTACGGTTGAGCGTTCGATTCGAACGCGGCGCGTGTCCTCTTGCGGGCGGCGGGAGTTGGGGAGGTTGACTCCTTTCCTTGTCCCCGGAGGTGGCCGCCGTGCGCCCCTTGTACGTATCCGTCCGTCTGGCCGTCACGGTGCTGGCCGTCGCCGCTGCCGCCGGCTGTGTGAACGTGGGGGACGACGCGGGCCGGGCCAGGCCCGCGCACTCGGCGGGGCAGCGCGGCGGTGAGGCACCGGACGGTGGCCCGGTGGGCGGCGGCGCCGGCGTCGGGCACGACGGTGCGGCGGCCGACGGCAAGCACGGGCACCGCGGCAAGGCGAAGCCGGGGAAGTCGGCCTCGGCGTCGGCCACGCCGTCCGGTGAGGGCAGCGCGTCCACGGCGTCGGCGAAGCCGGGGAAGACCGTCAAGCCGGGTGATCCGGCGCCGACGGAGGAACAGCCGACGCCCCCGCCCACCTCCGCCCCGCCCGAGCCGCCGGCCTCCACCCCGCCGCCGCCCGCCTCGGAACCGCCGTCGGCCGAGCCGTCCTCGTCGGCGCACGAGGAGACGGGGCCGCAGCTGGTCCAGCGGGAGCCGGCGCCCGCTGCGGGCGTGGCGGCGTGATCCCCGGGGTGCGGTGGGTCCCCGGAAAGTGTCATGAGCTGCGACTATGAGGTCCCGTTTGCCTTCAGAGGTGGTGGGTGCGTATGGTGGTAGATCGTTTGATCCCCTTTGCCCGGCGCCAACGCAGAGCGCGCCGTGTGGCGCGTACTCTCCTTTGCCGTGGCGGACCGCATTGAGGCGGTCGTGAGCGAAACACGGAGTTGACGGGCGCGTGCCGAAGAGACTCCGGAAGGTTTCCCATTCGCATGTCCGTGTCCAGTACTGACCAGATCGTCGTGTCCGAGAACGAGAACGAACTCACCGACGTGACGACCGAGGTCATCGAGGCCCCCGAGGCCGCTGACACCCCCCAGACCACCTTTGCCGACCTCGGCCTCCCCGAGGGCATCGTGCGCAAGCTCGCACAGAACGGCGTCACCACCCCCTTCCCGATCCAGGCCGCGACCATCCCGGACGCCCTGACCGGCAAGGACATCCTGGGCCGAGGCCGCACCGGCTCCGGCAAGACCCTCTCCTTCGGTCTGCCGACCCTGGCCAGCCTGGCCGGCGGCCGCACCCAGAAGCACAGGCCCCGCGCGGTCATCCTCACCCCGACCCGCGAGCTGGCCATGCAGGTCGCCGACGCCCTCCAGCCGTACGGTGACGTCCTCGGCCTGAAGATGAAGGTCGTCTGCGGCGGCACCTCGATGGGCAACCAGATCTACGCCCTGGAGCGCGGCGTCGACGTCCTCGTCGCCACCCCGGGCCGCCTGCGCGACATCATCAACCGCGGCGCCTGCTCCCTGGAGGACGTGCAGATCACCGTCCTCGACGAGGCCGACCAGATGTCCGACCTGGGCTTCCTGCCCGAGGTCACCGAGCTGCTCGACCAGGTCCCGGCCGGCGGCCAGCGCATGCTCTTCTCCGCCACCATGGAGAACGAGATCAAGACCCTCGTCGACCGCTACCTGAACGAGCCCGTCCTGCACGAGGTGGACGCGGCCCAGGGCGCGGTGACGACCATGTCGCACCACATCCTCATCGTGAAGCCCAAGGACAAGGCGCCGGTCACGGCCGCGATCGCCTCCCGCAAGGGCCGCACGATCATCTTCGTCCGCACCCAGCTGGGCGCCGACCGCGTCGCCGAGCAGCTGCGCGATTCCGGCGTGACGGCCGACGCGCTGCACGGCGGCATGACCCAGGGCGCCCGTACCCGCACGCTGGCCGACTTCAAGGACGGCTACGTCAACGTCCTGGTCGCCACCGACGTCGCCGCGCGCGGTATCCACGTCGACGGCATCGACCTGGTCCTGAACGTGGACCCGGCCGGTGACCACAAGGACTACCTGCACCGCGCCGGCCGTACCGCCCGCGCGGGCCGCACCGGCACGGTCGTCTCCCTGTCGCTGCCGCACCAGCGGCGCCAGATCTTCCGCCTCATGGAGGACGCCGGCGTCGACGCGGCCCGCCACATCATCCAGGGCGCCGGCGCCTTCGACCCGGAGGTCGCCGAGATCACCGGCGCCCGTTCCATGACCGAGGTCCAGGCCGAGTCCGCGGGCAACGCCGCCCAGCAGGCCGAGCGCGAGGTCGCCCAGCTCACCAAGGAGCTGGAGCGCGCCCAGCGCCGCGCGGCCGAACTGCGCGAGGAGGCGGACCGCCTGGTCGCCCGGGTCGCCCGTGAGCGCGGCGAGGACCCGGAGACCGCGGTGGCCGAGGCTCAGGCGACCGCCGCCGAGGCCGTGGCCGAAGCCGCCGAGAAGCCGGCGGAGCGCGAGACCGCGCGCGAGGAGCGTCCGGCCGCCTCGGCGCCGTACGAGCGCAAGGAGCGCCGCGGCTTCGACCGCCGGGACGACCGCGGCGAGCGGGGCTTCGAGCGTCGTGACGACCGTGGTGACCGTGGTGGCCGCTCCTTCGAGCGCCGCGACGACCGTCGCCCGTTCGACCGGGACCGCGACCGCGGTGAGCGGGGCTTCGAGCGTCGTGACGACCGTGGAGACCGTGGTGGCCGCTCCTTCGAGCGCCGTGACGACCGTCGTCCGGTCGACCGTGACCGCGACCGCGGTTTCGAGCGCCGTGACGACCGCGGTGACCGTGGTGGCCGCTCCTTCGAGCGTCGTGACGACCGTGGTGACCGTGGTGGCCGCTCCTTCGAGCGCCGTGACGAGCGCCGTCCGGCCGACCGCGACCGTGGTGGCCGTTCCTTCGAGCGTCGTGACGACCGTGGCGGCTTCCGCCGGGACGAGCGCGGCGGGCACCGGGGCAGTGACCGTCCGTTCAACCGCGACCGCCGTGACGACCGTCCGGGCTTCCGCTCCGCCGGCCACGACCGCCCCAACGGCCGGCGTGACGACCACCGCGGCACCGGCTCCTTCGGCCGCCGCGAGGACAAGCCGCGCTGGAAGCGCAACGGCTGACACCCAGTGAGGTGAGGAAGGGCCCGTACGACTTCGGTCGTACGGGCCCTTTCGCTTGGCCGGCCGTTGTTCAAAAGCTCCCCAAGTACCTGTGAAGCGCATGTATACACGGGCCGGACCCACCAGTACGTCCCCTGGAGGTGTGCGGCACGGTCCGGCTGCTGCACGGCGACCCGGCGCGCCACGACCACGTGGGCTCCGACGGGCTCCCGGACGGCGCCGCCGACCTGCTCACCCTCAACTCCCCGGGTGCGCTGACCTTCCAAACGGGCTGCTGAAGGACCGGGTGAAGGTGTTCACCCAGGTGGGGCGCGTCGTACAACGTCTTCGTCGGCGTCGGTGACATCACCGGGGACGGCCGGAGCGACCTGGTCGAGCGGGACACGGCGGGCGATCTGTACCGCAATGCCGGTGACGGCAAGGGTTCGTTCGGTGCCCGGGTGAAGATCGGCAGCGGCTGGCAGGGCTACAAGGGCGTCTTCTAGCCACACTGAGTCCTCGGGTGACGCATGTCACGCCCTCGGCGAGGGAATTGCTGGGGGCATGACAGATGACGCGGAAGCGAGTGGGCTGTCGGACGAGGAACGGCTGGCCCAGCTCGGTTACACCCAGGTCCTCGCCCGCCGTATGTCGGCGTTCTCGAACTACGCCGTCTCCTTCACGATCATCTCGGTGCTGTCCGGCTGCCTCACCCTGTACCTCTTCGGGATGACCACCGGCGGCCCCGCGGTGATCACCTGGGGCTGGGTCGCGGTGGGCCTGATGACCCTGTTCGTCGGCCTGTCGATGGCCGAAATCTGCTCCGCCTACCCGACGTCGGCCGGCCTGTACTTCTGGGCCCACCGCCTGGCGCCCCCGCGCTCGGCGGCGGCCTGGGCGTGGTTCACGGGCTGGTTCAACGTGCTGGGCCAGGTGGCGGTGACCGCGGGCATCGACTTCGGCGCGGCCTCCTTCCTGGGCGCCTACCTGAACCTCCAGTTCGGCTTCGAGGTGACCCCGGGCCGCACGGTGCTGCTGTTCGCGGCGATCCTGGTCCTGCACGGCCTGCTGAACACCTTCGGCGTCCGGATCGTCGCCCTCCTGAACAGCGTGAGCGTGTGGTGGCACGTCCTCGGCGTCGCGGTCATCGTCGGCGCGCTCACCTTCGTACCCGACCACCACCAGTCGGCGTCCTTCGTCTTCACGCACTTCGTCAACGGGACGGGCTGGGGCAGCGGCACGTACGTCGTCCTGCTCGGTCTGCTGATGGCCCAGTACACCTTCACCGGCTACGACGCCTCCGCCCATATGACGGAGGAGACCCACGACGCGTCCACGGCGGGCCCCCAGGGCATCGTCCGCTCCATCTGGACGTCCTGGATAGCCGGCTTCGTCCTCCTCCTGGGCTTCACCTTCGCGATCCAGTCCTACGACAGGGAACTCGCGTCCCCCACGGGCGCCCCACCCGCCCAGATCCTCCTGGACGCCCTCGGCGCCACGACCGGCAAGCTCCTGCTCCTGGTGGTGATCGGCGCGCAGCTCTTCTGCGGCATGGCCTCCGTCACCGCCAACAGCCGCATGATCTACGCCTTTTCGCGTGACGGCGCGCTGCCCTTCTCCCGGGTCTGGCACACCGTCAGCCCGCGCACCCGCACCCCCGTGGCGGCGGTCTGGCTGGCCGCGCTGGCCGCCCTCGCCCTGGGCCTGCCCTACCTCATCAACTCGACGGCGTACGCGGCGGTGACCTCGATCGCGGTCATCGGCCTCTACATCGCGTACGTCATCCCGACCTTCCTGCGGGTCCGCAAGGGCGCCGCCTTCGAACGCGGGCCATGGCATCTGGGCCGCTGGTCGGGGCCGGTCGGTGTCGTCTCGGTCCTCTGGGTCGCCGCGATCACGATCCTCTTCATGCTTCCCCAGGTCTCCCCGGTCACCTGGAAGACCTTCAACTACGCCCCGGTCGCCGTCCTGGTCGTCCTGGGTTTCGCCGCGACCTGGTGGCTGGCCTCGGCTCGCCACTGGTTCCTCAACCGAACCCCCACCCCCAGCCCGGAGCCGGCCAAAAGGTGACCAACACCCCGCTCCGTCCCCGGTCCGACGCGGCCGGTCCCCGATACCCGATCGGAGACACGGCCTCGTCCGGCTATGCTCGGACAGGCAACATCGCCTGGGCCCTTAGCTCAATTGGCAGAGCAGTGGACTTTTAATCCATTGGTTGTGGGTTCGAGTCCCACAGGGCCTACCTGCAGAAACGGGCCTCTTCCCGGTCGGGAGGAGGCCCGTTTTTGGCTCTCTGGGAACGCTCTGGGAACGTGGCGTTCCCAGAGTGCGGCTACGCCGCCTCCAGCCCCTCGCCGCCCTTGCCCTTCGCGGTGCCATCGCTGGGCTTCTTGGAGGTGTTCTTCTTCGGCTTGTTGGCGCGCGGCACGATCGACACCGAGGCTTCCGCCGCCATGCGGTCCAGTTCCGGCAGGACGCTGGTGTAGGTGTCCATCGTCAGGTGGTACGAGGAGTGGCCCAGCATCTCTTGGACGACCTTCGTGCCCACGCCGGCGGCGAGCGCCAGGGTGGCCGCTCCGTGCCGCAGGTCATGCAGACGGATCGGCGGCAGGTCTGCCTTCTTCCACAGCCGCTCGAACCTGTCGGAGAAGTACTGGGGGTGGTAGCCCTCGCCGTTCTCGCGGGTGAACACTCGCCCGCTCTCCACCCAGGCCCTCTGGCCGGACCACTCGGCGCGCTCGGCGTCCTGCTTCTTTCGCCACTCCCGCAGGAGCCTGGTGGTCTCAGAGTCGAGGGTGATGTCGCGGACGCTGTCGGCCTTCGGCGTGTCCTGCATCGGCTCGTAGGCCACGGCGACGATCTGCTCGGTGATGTGGATGACGCTGTGGTCGAGGTCCACCTCGTCCCAGGACAGGGCGCACGCCTCACCGCGGCGCAGGCCCCGGAAGGTGATCAGGTGCCACAGGGGGTGCAGCCGGTCATCGGATGTGAAGTCGAGGAACTGGCCTGTGAGCGTGGGTGTCCACACCATGACCGCGGAGGGCTTGTGGCCGGTGCGCCGCCAGCGGCGGATCCGCTCGTCGGTCCACACCTGGGCCTTGGGGCGCTTGCCTGAGGGCAGGGACACCAGCTGCGCCCAGTTGGTGGTGATGAGTTGCCCCTTCACGGCGTCTTCCAGGGCGGAGGACAGCGTGTCCTTGATCCGGTGCTGGGTGGCGGCCGAGGTGATGCGCCGCTGGTTGCGGCGAGCCTCGGCGAGTTCTTCGCGCCGCTGGTTCCAGACCGCGCGCAGCTTCCCGCGAGCGGCGAGCCATTCGGTGCGGTTCTCGTCGTCGGCCTTGACTCGGTTGCGCCAGGCGTCGTGTGCCTTGTCGCATTCGGCCTGCAGCAGCTGCACCTGCACGGCGTGGCTGGCGCGCCGCTCGTTCTCCTGTTCGATGTGCTCGAACAGTTCGTCAATGTGGTGGACGCGCAGGTTCAGCAGCTGAATGTGGCCGAGGTGGGGGATGAGGTGGCAGTCGAGGTGGCTCCTGTACCCGTACACGGTGGTGCGCTTGAGGGCGCGCTTGGACTTGATCCAGCGTTCCAGGTACTCGGCGACGGTTTCCCCGGACAGGACGTTGACGCCTTTCTCGGCGGCGTCGAAGACCTCCTTGGCCTTCCTCGCCGCTTCCTCTTGGGTGCGGAACCCGCCCTTCTTCGCCCGCCGCCGCTTGCCGTCGGCCCCCGCCGGCAGCTCGAAGCTGTAGTACCAGGTGCCGTGGTCGCGCTTGCGCAGCTGGGGGCAGGACTTCTCCAGGTAGCCGATCTTCTGGTTTCCGTCGCTGTCCAGGACTGGCTTACCGTCCTTAACCAGCGGACCCCTGCAGGAGCACCGTTTGTACGTCTTGTCCTCAAACACCGGGCCACCCCCGCCGCGTGCTTACCTGTTTCGACGCTCATTGTTACCTATCTGGCCTAGGACACCCCCGTCTTTACCCGTGTATGGTGTGCGCAGGTTGGCGCGGGGGAGAACGCGACAGCTGATATGGCGACAACGAGCAACACCTTGGCCGCCGACCAGCGCGGGATGAGCCTGCAGGAGGTTCTGGCTCTGCCCGCGACGGTCAATGTCGTGACTGCGGCTCGTGCCTTGGGCATCGGTCACAACAAGGCGTATGACCTGATCAAGGCTGGGCAGTTTCCTGTGCGGACGCTGACGCTGGGCGGTACGGTCCGCGTGCCGACAGCCGCCTTGTGGGAGGCGCTTGGGGTCGGCTCTCTGCGGCGCGAATGACCGCGGGCCGCTGGGAACTAATTGGGAGCGTGCATGCCACGCCTGTACGGCTTCGACAACCAGGCGCTGACCCGTGTCCGCGCCGAGGAACGCCAGGTCGTTCGAGAGGCTGTGAGCCGGCTGCGTGCCGGCCAGTCGCAAGCCCAGGTTGCGGCCTGGATGACGGCCGAGGGCCACCGAGGCACGCTGGGCGGCGCCTGGACGACCATGACGCTCGGCCGCCTGCTCGACAATCCGGCGATCGCCGGCCTGGAGCGTGACTCCGAGACGGGTGAGCTGCAGGAGACCGGCCGGGAGGCCCTGATCACCCCGGACGAGTTCCGGTGGCTGCAGGAGAACCGCCCCAGCCGGCGCGGCAGTGTCCGAAGCGGTGAGCGCCGTGAAGACGACCACGAATACCTGCTGGCCGGCGGGCTCGCGGTGTGTGGCGCGTGCGGGCAGCAGATGACCGGCGGCCGCACCAGCGCGCGCACGCCGTCCTACCGCTGCCCCACGACCTTCGAGGGTCGTGGCGGGTGCGGGAAGGTCCGCATCACCGCGTCGTTGCTCGAGGATTACGTCGCTGAGCACGTCCTTGGTGAGTTGGCGCGGCCTGGAGCCCAGGAGGCGCTGGAGAAGGCCCGCGCGAGCCTGGACGCCGAGGCCAAAGAGGTGCGCGTGCGGATCGCCGAGTTGGAGAAGTCCCGGACGGAGTTGGCCGAGCCGTACGAGGGACGTCAGTTGTCGCGGGCCGCCTTCGACGCTGCCGACCGGCGCATCGGGGACAGTCTGAAGAAGGAGCGCGCCCGGCTGCGGTTCCTGGAGCAGGTCGTGGACGTGCCGATCGGTGGGGTCGAGGACCTGGCCCGTTGGTGGGAGCACGCGCCGCACCGCTCCAAGCGGAGCCTGGTAGTTCTCCTGGTGGACAAGGTCATCGTCCATCCCGCGCGGGCGCGCGGGGTGCGAGATGTGGACGACCGGGTCACGCTGCGCTGGCGCAACGAGGCCGCCTCCCAGGCCTCTTAGTCCGCCACCTCGTGGTCGGGTGACTTCGCCCACCAGTAGATCAGCTCATTCAGGCTCTGCACGCTGACCTTCTTGCGGAGCTGGCTGAGCTGTTCGTTGATCCACGCCGGGCTGATGCCGAGGTTCTTCGCGGCCTGCGCCTGCGTCCGGCCGACGCACAGCTCGCGCAAAATCGCCCGCTGCTGGGGCGTGGTCGACAGGCCGTCCTCCTCGCCGCGGTGCCCGCTGAACCACGGGTCGGCGCGCTCCCAGAACAGCTCGAAGCTGTGGGCGATCCGTGCCACGACTAGCGGGGCGAGGATCATCACGGCCTCGTCGGCGGGAGGCTCATCGTCGTCGGTGTGCACCGGGATGAAGGCCACGCGGCGGTCGAAGATGATGCTCCGGGGGAACCGGCCGTTGAGCGTGCGGATCTCCGCGCCGGCAGCGGTCATGGCCTTCGCCCAGTCGCCGACCGTGGCGACGCGGCGCACTGAGCTGTGGTACATCGTCCGCATGGACAGGCCCTGCTGGAGGGCGCCTAGGTCGCGGTCGTAGGAGAACGCCAGGTCTTCGGGGGTGCGGTGGCCCGGCTGCGCGGAGATGATTTCGCTGCGGGCACTGGCGTGCTCGCGGGCGATGTGGTCGTTGATCAGATCACGGCCCTTGAGGTGCAAGATCGCTTCGCTCGGCAGCCGGGAGGACTGGAACTGGTCGCGGAGGATGGCCAGGAACCCCGGCATCGTTCCTACGTACGCGGTCAACGCCTTCAGGTGGGCGTGTATCTGCTCGTACATCACCAGCGCGGAATATTTCGGCTCTATCGGGCTGTAGGTGTCACTGCCCGCGTGAGGGTTACTCACCACCAGACCCGTGGAGAGCAGTTCTGCCAGGCCCGGAGTTCCGGGCGCTACTGACTCCCCATCTAGTATGCGCTGGTACACAACGACCATGTCATCGGACAGATCCGGCAGGTCCGGAACTTGCGGCACTTTCCCCTCCCCTGAGTTGTAGGTCTGGTGAAACTACGGTGTAGATGTCCCTTGCATATGCCTCATGCTCCATAACAAGGTGTGGTTCGTCGGATGCATGGCGCGAACTTATCGGCTCATCCGTTCGAACGACGCCGCTACCCCGTGCTGCCCGCTCCGATCACGCTTTGAAACATCAGGGGAGCCATGCTCATCAAACGCGCGCTTTGCGCACTCACGATCACCGCCCTCGCAGGTCTGGCCGTCGTCGGCGTGGAGGTGCATCATGCGGCACCGCAACAGGTCACGGCAGAGGACACCACTTGGGTAGTCGCCGAGGACGGCAGTGTTGCCGACGGGGGTGCCCAGATCAAGCCACTCGACACCACCTGGTAGTTGCTCATGTGCGGACGGTGGGGACCGTCCGCACATGAGGGGGATTCGCGGGGTTGGTGGATGTGGCTGAGATCGAAGGCGGGGGGTCCCGCCGTACGGGAGGAATAGTGCAGTGGCGATCGATCCGGCCCGGATACGGAAACGTGCTAGAGAAGCCGAGCAGTCCGGCCGGCGCCCTCTGAGCGTCGGCGAGGCTGAAGAGGCTCTGCGCGCGCTGGCCGTGGTGATCGACGGGGAAACGCAGGAGCAGCCGACTGGTGATCCCGTGGCTCTGCAGGCAAGCTGAACCCACATCCGCACAGGGCGGGCACCTGCCGGTGCCCGCCCTTCGCATGCCCCTGACCTGGGAAAATCAGGCCGAAAAATCTGGCCCAAGATCAGCTTTGCCGCTAGAATAAGAGGAAGTGGGCGGGAACTAGGCCCGCCTCGACCGAGGCCTCTTGGAGCGAGCCATGACGATCAGGACCCTCCCGATCGACCAGATCCACCGCAACGAGCGCCAGCCGCGCGAGTTCTTCGAGCCGACCGCCCTGCAGGAACTCGCCGACTCCATCAAGCGGTTCGGCCTCATGCAGCCGATCGAGGTCCGCCGCGACGGCGACAAGTACGAGATCGTCGCCGGCGAGCGCCGCTGGCGCGCACACCAGCTCGCCGAGCTCACCGAGATCAAGGTCATCGTCACCGACGACGACCTGACCGAGATGGAGCGATTCAAGCGGTCAGTGGCCGAGAACATCAACCGCGCCGACATGACCCCGATGGAGGAGGCCAAGGCGTTCCGCCGGATCCTCGACGAGCAGGACGGCGCCGAAGCCAAGGACGTCGCCAAGGAGTTCGGCAAGTCCACGCAGTACGTGATGCTCCGCCTGGCGCTCCTTGACCTGACCGAAGAGGTCCAGCAGCACGTCAACTCCGGGGCGATCGGCACCCAGGCCGCCGTCCAGATCGCCGCGCTCACACCCGGCAACCAGGCCGCCGTCCTCAAGAAGTGGGCGGGCGGCGCCTTCGCCGGCGACAACGAGCTGGTTCACTTCGCCTACGCGCTCAAGCAGCAGCAGAACCAGGTCGTCGCCATGATCGTGGAGGACATGACCCCCGAGGAGCGCGAGGAGCGGCAGCGTGAGCGCACCCAGGCCCGCAGCAACATCGACCGCATCGAGCGGACGCTGGTCCTGCTGGAGGAGCTGGCCAAGGCCGACCCGATGAAGCTCGCCCTGGCCCTGGAGGGCGAAGTCACCAAGCGGCTGGAGCAGATGGACCGCGTCGCCGACGCCGTCGCCAAGGCGCGGTTCAACATGCGGCAGGCCAAGGCCCACGCCGACGCCCGCGAGATCGCCCGGCTGAACCCCGACGCCGAGCACGAGAGTCTTGCCGCCAAGGCGGCCGCAGCCAAGGCGAAGGCCGCGTCCGAGACGGCGCCCGCCGAGACGGCCGCCTCGAAGCCGAAGGCCCCGGCGAAGGCGGCCGCCCCCAAGCCGAAGGCCCCGGCCAAGGCCGCCACGCCCCGGCCGAAGGCGCCGGCCAAGCGCGCCGCCGCCTCGGCCTGACCCGAACCGGCCCGCCCCGCCCGGGGCGGGCCGGACCTGTTTCCGATCACCGAAGGGACCCACCGTGAGCGACACCCCCAGCCGCGACTGGAAGAGCATGACGCCCGACGAGTTCGGCCGCCCGACCAAGCCCAGCCAGGACGCGCTGTTCCTGACCGACGAGCCCGACCGCTGCGGCACCGACACCCTCGACGGCTTCGGCTTCGGCGCCCACCTGTTCGGAGACCAGTCCGGCACCGGCCGGCTCGCCAAGTACCCGCGCCGTGCGATCGAGCCCGACGGCACCGTGCACGCGGCCCGCTTCACCGGGCGCCGCACGTTCATCACGGCCTGCGCCGTCTACCCGGCCCCGGTCGCCGACCGTCTGGAGCGCAGCAGCGACCGGGAAGTCACCTGCAGAAACTGCCTCCAATAGATGTGCCACAACAGTGGAGCGTGTTATGTTCTGCTCGCTGAACGGGAACGGCTGCAGCCGCGGGACCGGCCCCTCAGCACTGCCGTGGCACGCGGCATCCCCTAACGGTGTCTGGCGGGTGGCAACCCCCCCGCGCCCTACCCGCCAGACGCCGGCACCGCCCATGCGGCGCCGCAAGGGGACGCCGCACCACGCCGCCGCGAATGGACCCGCCCAGGCCACCAGGCCGGGCGGGTCCCCGCGTCCTCAGGGAGAACCCAGATGACCGCCACCTATCGCAGCGACCACGCTGCAGATCCCGCCCTTTTCGAACGGCTGATGAGGGAACGGTACGGACCGCTGTCCGAGATCCTGGCCGAACGTACGCGCCCGTGCCCGCCCCCGCCCCCACCCCGGAGACGACCCGCCATGCCCTACGCGACCAAGCCTGACCCCGACGCGGCTAAGCACCTCGCCGCCCTGTCGGAGGCGGTAGGCGCGCCGATCCCCCGCCCCACCCCGGCCGCCACCGGCCAGCGCACCCCGCCCGCCCCGGGCATGGTCTGGTGCAACTCGTGCGACGGCTGGTGCACACCGCAGGGCATCTGCGGCTGCAACAACGTCTAGGCGAGGCGACGTTGCGCTACTTCCACGGTGGCGTCCCCGGGCTGAAGCCCGGGGGCCTCATCACCCCGCACCCTCCGCACGTCGTCGCCGGCTGCCAGGTCTGCGAGGCCCGCGCCCAGGGCTTGACCGCCACGACGGGCGACGGCCACGCCGTCGACCCGCCCACCGGCCGCCCCGACCGCGTCTACATCACCACCGACCGCGAGTACGCGCGGTTCTACGCCTCCCGCTACTGGTACGGCGACCTCTACACCGTCGAGCCGGTCGGCGAGTTGGAGCCCTCCACAGAGGACCCCTGGCCCACCTGGTGCGTACCCGCCGCCCGCGTCGTGTCCGTCTACACCCGGGCCGTGCAGCTCACTCCCCACCAGCGCCGCACCCTGCTGCGCCGCTGGACCGCAGCCGACAGGGCGCGTGGCCGGTGACCCCCGCCCACCCCGGCAAGGACCGGCCGACCGCCGACCAGGTACGCAACCTGATCGGCCGCGCCGAACGCCGCCTGCTCAGCCCCGAAGAGGCCGACAGGCTGCGCGCCGGCGTCGAGCACCTCCTCGCCAGCCAGGCGGGCCTGGCCGCGCAGGTCGGCCGGCTCACCAGCCTGCTCGCCGCCGGCGCCCGCCCCGTCCTCGACGTCGACTGCCCCACCTGCAGCGCGATCACCGGTTCCCCGTGCGTCAACCGCTACGGCCAGCCCACCAGCGCCCCGCACAGCTTGCGCCTGGCCTGCGCCGCGCTCCCCACCGATGACAGGAAGTCCCCATGACCGCCTCCCCGCTGGACGAGCCGCGGGCAGACGCCCCGCGTGAAGTCCTCGACGCGGCCGAGTCGATGGTGCGGCGTCTCGCCGACGAGCACGCCGAGGCCATGGCCGCCGCGCACCGCGAACGCAACCACCTCGCCGCGTGGCTGGCCGCGCTCCACCCCAGCGTCCTCGCGCCCGTACCCGACGCCGGCGACGGCTGGCACCGGCTGTTCCTGCGCGCCGGGGGCTGGCAGTTCACCTGGCCCATCCCGCCCGCCGACCTGCCGCTGTTCGACCCTGTGAAGCGGGTTCCCGCCGGCGATGTCCGCGCCCGCTGGGACGGGCACACCAACCCTCAGAAGTACCTGCGCATCCGCACCCACACAGCAGTGCTGGGCATGGACGGCGACACCAGCACCTGACGTGCGGCCAGCAGCAGCACCGCCGCCAGCACCAGCACCGCCGCCGCCGCCAGCAGCAACAGCGGCCGGTGGCGCTGCTGTTGCTCCTGCAGCACCCGAACAGCACCGCTACGGTAGGCAGCACAACCCAACAACGAGACGGCCCCCGACGGTGAGGACACACCAGCGGGGGCCTGAGCAGCAGGAGAGCGAGCCTCCCGTGCCTGACCCGTACCGTACCGTGCTGGCACCACCCAGCCGCACGAGGATGACCAGAGTGCTGGTCACCGCCGTCTTCCTCGCCGCGGTCGCCGCGTTCGAATCCGTGGGCTTCCGCCTGTCGTACGAGGCCCTGCACCGCGTCGCCGTCGACAACGCCGTCCCCGAGAACAGCGCGTGGATGTTCCCCGTCCTGGTCGACGGCGGGATCGTCCTGGGCTCCATCGGCGTGGTCCGCGCCCTGGCCGCCCACCGCCCCACCAGGCCGTACTGGGTGGTCACGGTCGGCTTCACCCTGGTCAGCTGGGCCTTCAACGTCTCCAACGCGCCCCGCACGGCCGGTGGGTGGGCGGTCGCCACCGTCGCGCCGCTCGCGCAGATGGTCGCCTTGGAGATGGGCATGCAGGAGCTGCGCGCACTGCTGCTGCAGCCCGACGCCGAACCGACGCCAGCGCCAGCACCGCTGCTGGCCGCTGCCCCAGCGCCAGCACCGCAGGTAGAGGCAGCACCAGCACCCGAAGCAGCACCAGCACCAGCGCCCCAGGCAGCACCAGCACCCCAGCCGACGCCAGCGCCAGCACCCGAGGCAGCAGAAGACAGCACCGATCAGCAGTCCGACGACGACGAGCAGCGGTCCGACGACGACGAGCAGCACAAGCCGGGGCCGGAACAACAGGAGAAGCCGGGCGGTGACGACGGGCCGCAGCGCCAGCAGCGCCAGCGGTCCCCGCTGCAGCCGGACACCAGCAGCGCCTGGCCGGTGCTGTACGAGGCGTGCAGCACCGAGGAGGAGCGCATCGCCCTCACCCGCGACGCGCTTCGGGACCGGCCCAAGCTGACAGCACCGCAGTGGGCGGTCGACATCGGCAAGGGCGAGACCCGGGCACGAGACCTGTTGCGCGCGGCCCGCAAGCCGGCCGCCGACGTCGAGCCGCAGGCGCAGCTGGAGCTGCTGAGCGCCTGATCCTCTACTCTGGCGGGCGTAGGGCGCGGGGGCACGCTCCTACATGAAGGGCTCCTGCTGTGAGTGCTGCGCCCGCCCGCATTCCCGAGTCGCTGCTGCCGCTGGCCGTCCCGATCGACGACCTGGCCGAGTACCACCGCAACCCGCGCAGCGGCGACGTCGACGCCATCGCCGAGTCGCTGCGCGTCAACGGCCAGTACAAGGCCATCGTCGTCAACCGCGGCACCCACACCGGCCGCCCCAACGAGATCCTGGCCGGCAACCACACCTGGGCCGCCGCCAAGCAGCTCGGCTGGGAGCAGATCGCCGCGACCTTCATCGACGTCGGCGACGAGGACGCGGCCCGCATTGTCGTGGTCGACAACCGCACCTCCGACCTCGCCGGCTATGACAGCGAGCTGCTGGCCGACCTCCTCGAGGAACTGCCCAACCTCGACGGCACCGGCTACGACCAGGACGCCCTGGACAAGCTGCTCGACCACCGGGCCCTGCCCGCGACGATCGACCTGCCCTCCGACGGCCAGGGCACCGGCGCGATGGCCAAGCTGGAGTACCTGCAGTGGGGCTACCTGCAGTGGTCCAACATGCGCGTGCAGATCACCGCCGCCGAGGTGGAAACCCTCAACCAGATCTACGAGCGGTACACCACCGAGAACCGCGGCGACCTCGGGTTCGGCTGGCACCTGCTGCAGGAGGCCCACACCGACACCGCCGAGGCCCCCGACGTCGAGGTGAAGCCCGGGCCCGGCACGGACCAGCCCGCCGGCGACGAGGGCGACGACGACGAGGCCGACGAGTACGAGGACGAGGACGAGGACGCATGAGGACCGTCGCACCCCAGACCACGTTCTACGAGGCGTACCCGCTCGCCGACCTGCAGCCCGCCGACTACAACCCGCGTCTGCTGAGCGAGGAAGCCTTCGCGCGGCTCCAGAAGTCCATCGGACGCCACGGCATCGTCAAGCCGGTCATCCTCAACGCGGACGGCACTCTGGTCGCAGGCCACCAGAGAACCAAGGCGATGAAGGCCCTCGGCATCACGCACACGCCGGCCGTCATGCTGGGCACGAAGGTCCGCCTCACCGACGAAATCCAGTTCAACCTCCTGCACAACCGAGTCGAGACCGAGGCGAGCATCGTGTACGCCCAGCCCGGCCCGATCGGGCAGTGGTGCTGGATCCCCTGGGAGACCATCAACGTCGCCAACTCCCGCAACAAGCCGTTCCAGCAAGCCATCTCCTACATGACCGGCGGGCACGGCGCGTGGGGGAGCGTCGTCATCGACGACCAGGGGCAGATCGCCCTCAACGCCGAGTACGCCGTGGTGGCAGCCGCGAACCACTTCGACGTCCTCGCCTGGACCTGCGCCAGCCTGGACGCCGCCGAGCTCGTCGCCGACCTCACCGGCGAGTACGGCGTCTACGACTGGTCCGGCCTGGAGGACCAGGCCCCGGTCTACAACCAGCACATCGTGCAGCCCAAGCGGCTGCGCAAGTACAGCTCGCTGAAGAAGGCCGGGCAGCTCGCCTACAAGAGCGAGACGTGGGAGAAGCTGGCCCTGCCCCGGCTGCGCAAGCGGCCCGACATGCGGGTGGTCGACTTCGGCGCCGGGCACGGCGACTACGCCAAGAACCTGCGCCCCGAGGGCTACCTGATCGACGACTACGAGCCGTACCGCACCACACCCGGCAAATACGCCGTCGACATTCAGGGCGTCGTCGGCATGATCCGCACCATCGAAAAGCGACTCGCCGAGCACGGCCTGTACGACATGGTGGTCCTCGACTCCGTCATCAACGCCACCACTTCGCTGGACTACCAGCACTGGGTGCTCACCACCGTGAATGCGCTGTGCGCGGCCGACGGCACGGTATGCATCGGCACCCGCAATCTGCTCGCCGAGCTGAACTTCGAGAAGAAGCAGCACTCCACCAGCCGGCACGACTCCACCCGCCTGTCCTTCCTGGACAAGGAGAACGTGGACATGCGGTTCATGCAGGGCAAGTGGATGCGGATCCGCTACCACACCCCCGAGACGCTGCAGGAACTGCTGGAGGCGTACTTCGGAGAGGTCAAGGTCGCCGGCCGGTCCAACGCCACGCTCCGGGCCGTCTGCCGGAACCCGCTCAGGCTTTCCGACCTCGATTACGAAAGGGCCCTGGACGAGGAATTCAATATGCCTTACCCCAACGAATTCCGCCACGGCCGCCATAAGCGGCTCGTGGAAAATTTGGTAAAATTGGTGAAAGAAAGGGAAAGTCCCTAGCATTCACCAAGAGGGGGGATTCAAGTAATGCCGCAACCGCCCGTTCGGGTCGGTCTCGAAAGCGCCGCGCCTTACCTGATCATGTGGCTGGCCGGGATTCGCAACGTGAACCTCGACCGCCACTGTCTGGAATGCTTCGGCGTCTCCGACCGTCACAAGGTCGACTCGCGGGCGCCCCGACAGAGCGTCACCCTGCCAGCGGAGAACCCTCCGCTGGCCTGGTACGTGTGCGCCCTTCCCCACCCGTGGGACTGGACGAAGAACGCACACCTGGCCTTCGAGTACGCCGAAGGCCACCAGTGGGAAGGCCCCGCCCTCGTGCTGGGCCTGAAGGTGACCCTCGAAAACGCCCGCCCGATCACCGGATGGGGCGAGCACTCGATACCCGTCTGGGCCCGCCACCGTGGCTCGTGGAGGTACCGAACCTGCCGCAACTGGCAGTTCGCCTGGTGGCTGCGGACCAACCGCAGCGCACCCGACGCACCGCCTGTGGCCTGGCAGCCGCCGGAAGACCCGAACGCACCCGAGCAGCTGACCTTCCCGTAGGCCAGACGGCCCGGCGCCCCACCCAGGGGCGCCGGGCCGCACTGCTGTGCCGCCCGGGCGCGTCGTACCGTCGAACCCGTGAGCGACACCAGCAGCATCCCCGAGCCGCAGCCGGCCCGCCCGTGGCGGCCCGAAGACGGGCCCCGGCCGAAGGTGCACACCTACCCGCGCACCGGCGGCCCAGCCCTCAAGGTGTGGTCGGCCGGGAAATGGCGATGGGCGACCGTCCTCGCACGACAGGACTGGCACGACGGCCGCGTCTTCTACCAGGTCGCCGTCGACCTCACCGGGTCGACCGCCATCACGATCCGCCTCTACCAGTGGCCCCAGCCCGGCCTGCGCGCCGCGCAGCAGCCCACCGCCGGTACCGGCAGCGGCGACACCATGCCCACCCCTCCGTCCCGCCGGCCCGAACCCCGCTGACCTCGCCAGGCCCTGCCCGGATCTTGCAGTGCCATCATGAGTGGCGGCGTGGGGGCGCGCAGCAGCGAGAGGACCCTGCCGGTGGGACGCCCCGACAAGGCCGCGCGCGCCGCCATCGCACAGCGGCGAGCGGACGCCATCGACCTACGCCTGGCCGGTGTGGACTGGCTCACCGTCGGCCGCAAGCTCGCCGCCGACCCAGCCGTCAACAGTGACCGCGTCGCCTACCCCCAGGGCTACGGCATCGACCGGTACAACAAGGGCCTCGAACCGCCCAGCGACGACCAGCTCATCAACGCCGCCTGCAAGGACGTCCGCCAAGCCCTCAAGGAGCGCACCACCGAGCAGGACGAGAAGGCCGACGAGCTGCGCGCCGTGGAGAATCTCCGCCTCGACCGGCTGTTCTTCGTCGCCTACCGGCAGGCCGTCAAGGACGGCGACCTCCCCGCCATCGACCGCGCGCTGCGGATCATGGAGCGCCGCGCCCGCATGAACGGCCTCGACAAGCCGTCCAAGACCGAGATCGTCACCCCGGCCGCCACCGACAGCGAGCTGACCGCCGTCGCCCTCGATGAGCTGGAAGCCCTCATCGGCATCTCGGAGGAGGCCGCGCATGGCTCGGACGAGTAGCGCCGACCGCGAAGCCGCGCTGCTCGCCGCCTACCGCGGCAAGGCGCCGGCCGAGCGCCGCGCCATCGCCGCGAAGGCATCCCCCGAGCTGCGCGGCCAGCTCGCCCGCATCGAACGCCTCATCGCCATGGACGCCTCACCCGGCGCACTCGCCGCCGTCCTCACCGAGCGCCGCGAGATGCAGGCCCGCCACCTCCACCTCATCGACCAGGCATGGATCGACATGGCCGAGGGCCGCGCCGACCGCGTGATGATCACCATGCCGCCCCGGCACGGCAAGTCCCGCCGCGCCTCCCGCTGGGCACCCCTGTGGTACCTGCGCCAGCACCCGGACCGCCGCATCATGATCGCCAGCTACAGCGGCGACCTCGCCGAAGAGCACTCCCGGTGGATCCGCGACGCCATCGAGACCTGGGGCGACGACCTCGGCATCCACCTCAACCCCTCGTCGCGGGCAGCGATGCGCTTCGACATCGCCGGGCACCAGGGCGGCCTCGTCGCAGCCGGCATTGGCGGGAGCCTCACCGGCAAGGGCGCCACCATCGCACTCGTCGACGACCCCGTGCAGGACATGGCCTCCGCCGACTCCCCGAGCATGCGCCGCAAGACCTGGGAATGGTGGCAGAGCGTCCTACAGACCCGCCTGGAGCCGGACGGCGCGATCTGCGTCATCCAGACCCGCTGGAACGAAGACGACCTCGCCGGCCGCATCCTCGCCGACGCGCAGGCCAACGAGTGGAAGATCATCGATCTGCCCGCGCTCGCCGACAGCGACACCGACCCGCTCGGGCGCACACTCGGCGAACCGCTGTGGCCCGAACGCTTCGACGCCGAGCACCACGCCACCACCCGCCGCCGCGTCGGCGAACGCGTCTGGGCCGCGCTCTACCAGCAAAAGCCCCGCCCGCCCGAGGGCGGCGTGTGGCAGCGGGCCTGGATCACCGACCACCGGCTCACCACCATCGAGTTCGGCGGCCTCGACATGGCCCGCGTCATCGTCGCCGTCGACCCCGCCGGCGGAGAGTCCGCGATCGGCGACGAGACCGGCATCATCGGCGCAGCACGCGGCTACGACGGCCACCTGTACGTCCTCGAGGATCGCTCCGGGAGCATGGGCGCGAACGACTGGGGCCGCACCGCCTGCATGCTCGCCCTCGCCCTGAAGGCCGACGCGATCGTGGTCGAGTCCAACTACGGCGGCGACATGGCCAGACAGGTCCTCTCCCAGGCGTGGGAGCAGCTGCGCCGCGAAGGTTCCACGAACGGAGCCCTCATGCCCCGCGTCCTCGAAGTCACCGCCAAGGTCGGCAAACGCCTGCGGGCCGAACCGATCGCCCAGCTGTACGAGCAGGGCCTGGTCCACCACGTCGGCGCGCACGTCGCCCTGGAGGACCAGATGGTCACCTGGGTCGTCGGCATGGACAGCCCCGACCGCATGGACGCCGCGGTGCACGGCTTGACCGAACTCGCCGACCCCGACCAGCTCGCCGCCGTCGCCGGGCACATCCACGACGACCGCCTCGGAGGGCGCCGATAACCCCCGGAAACGGCCCCATAAAGGCCAACGGCACAGCGGGGTCCCGAATCCGGGCCCGGCTGCTAGCCTTCCGGGCCATGTCGATCAGGGGGAAAGTGGCGGCCGCAGCCGTCACCGCCGGCGTGATCCTGCTGCTGGCCGGCTGCAGCTCGGCGGCGCCCGCAGCGCCCACCTCGAACCAGATCAAAGCCTCCGCGCAGGCCCGCCTGGACGCCTCGACGCAGGCGGGGCGCGTGGCCCGGGCGAACCTCAAGGCCACCGCGAAGACGCCCGGCGAGGAGACCTGCCAGGCCGCGTGGGACAACCTGCTGCCCTCCGAGCGGAAGCCGCTGCTGCACGGGACGTGGATGCACGCCTGCGTGGACCCTGCCGCTCCGTAGGGCTGCGTATTCTGGTCGGCGCGGGCGCGGGGCCTTGCACGCCTGGAGGGGCAGCCGTGAGGCACCTGCGTGAACTCCTGATCGACGCCTGGTCATGGCTCAACTACAAGCAGGCGATGGCCCACCCGAGCAGGCCCGGCCACCACGCGTTCCCCGAGCTGAACACCTCGTGGGTGCCGGCCGAGGACCTGCGCCGCCTGGCCGCCTACAAGTTCCTCGCCGCGTACGACTCCAACCAGGCCGGGCAGCTCGCCTCCGTCACCGGCGACGACAACCACGGCGTGGAGCGCCGCGAGCTGGGCGACCCCTCCAAGCTCATCGACACCACCCTCAGCTACCTGCTGGGCCCGGAGCAGACCATCGTGGTTCCCGGCGCCGAACACCTCGACCAGGCGGGCAAGCCGCCCAGCGCCGAGGCCAGAGCGGCGGCCGAGCTGCAGGACAAGCTGCGCGACTGGGCGGGCAAGGAGCTGCTGCCGCTGCGCATGCAGCAGGCCGAACGGTGCGCGGTGCGCTGCGGGGACAGCGTCTACACCCTGGCGTGGGAGCCGGCGAAACGGCGCGTGCTGCTGCGCACCTACGACCCCGGCTGGTACTTCCCCGAGTGGGACGAGGGCGAGCAGGACGCGCAGGAGTACCCGCAGCGCGTGCACTTCGCGTGGGAGCTGGCCGCCGACCCGGTACGCGGCCTCAAGGACCGGGTACGGCGCATCACCTACGAGCTGGGCCCGATCGGGCCCGCCACAGCGCCCGGCCGCACCCCTGAGGGACTGGCGATCCGTGAGCAGGTCGCCGGCGCGGACGGCGATCCGGCGCTGATCGTCGGCGACACCCTCGACCCGCTCACCGGCACCGTCACCCGCACCTACCCGTGGGCGCCGGGCAAGCCCTCGGCGACGACCTGCTACCTCACCGACGCCGAATGGCTGCTGGAAGACCTCGGCCCCGCCCACGACGTGTTCAGCCTGCCCCTTGGCAAGGCCACCTACCGGGCGCGCTCCGACGGCCAAGTCCTCGACCGCCTGGACCTGATGGTGGACTTCATCCCCGTGGTCCACATCCCGAACTCGATCCCGGACGTCGGCGAGCACTGGGGCAAGCCCACACTGGCGGCCGTACTGCAGCTGCTGGACGAGCTGCAGGCCACCGACACCGACAGCGCGTCCGCCTCCTCGACCACCGGCACGCCGATCGTGGCCCTCGCCGGGGCGCGGCTCCCAATCGACCGCTCCACCGGCCAGCCCCTGCCCGTACGGGTCGAGGCGGGCACGGTGTGGCAGCTGTCCGACAGCGGCCGCATGGACACCCTGGACACCTCAGCGCAGCTCGCCGAACTCCGCCAGCGCGTTGACCACCTACTCGACCGGCTGGCCTCCAACACGCGCCTGACTGCGGCCGGGCTCGGCAGTCTCGACCCGGCGAAGCTGCCCAACGGGTACTCGCTGCAGATCGCCCTCGGCCCGCTCGACTCCCTCGTCGCCGGGATGCGGCTGGCCCGCGACCACAAGTACCAGCTGCTGCTGCGCATGGTGCAGCGCCTGCACCAGGCCGGGCAGGAGTGGCCCGCAGGCGAGTCGCTGCCCGCCCGCATCGTGTGGGGTGCGCACACCCCCACCGACCGGACCACCGTCCTCAACGACGTCGTGCAGGGCTTCGAGGCGGGCGTGTTCTCCCTGGAGACCGCGGTCCGCATGCTGCAGGAGGCCGGGTACCCGATCGAGGACATCGCCGAGGAGATCGAACGCATCCAGAAGCGGGCCTTCGACCAGGCCGCCCGCCTCGCCGACGCCACCGGCGACAACGGGGCCGTCCGCGAGTATCTGGGCCTGCCCGAAGCCGACCCGGTGCAGCAGGTGCCCCTCGTCAACCCGCAGGATCCGGGTAAGCCGCCGACCAGTGGCGCGCAGACATCCGCCGGGCCGCAGCCTGAGGTGCCCGGACACGAGGGACCCAGAACTGTCGGTGCCGCCACCCAGCGCAGTGCGCCATGATGCCGGGGTGGAGATAGCCAAGTTGGTTCTTGAGTACGTCAAAGCCCTGATCTGGCCCGCAGCGTTCGTCTTCGCGACGCTGACGTTCAAGACCCAGATCGGGGGGCTGTTTGGGCGGCTCAGGATCCTGCGGGGAGGCGTGGCCGAAGCAGAGTTCGCAGAGGCGGCTGCAGACCTTCGAGTAGAGACAGAAGTCGCTGCGGCCGAGCAGCAGGCGTTTGTTGGCCGTGAGTTGCCCAGCTCCGAAGACGCCGTGACGATGCCCCTTCACGAGGTGCTGGAGCACATGCTGTCCATAAGTCCTGCCATCGCTGTAGTGAGCGGCTGGGATTACATCCGGAGCCGCTTGATCAACATGGCCAGTGTTGTGAAGCACCGTGGATGGGTTGACGACGGGTCGGGGTTGTTCTCCCTTCAGGTGCTAGAAGGTGAGGGCTTGCCGGGCGCGACGGTTAGGTCGATCCGCCGTCTCCTCGCTCTGCGGAACCAAGTGGCTCATCCTCGTGGGGAAGTCGCGCCGCTGACTGAGGAAGCAGGGCGTGACTATGTAGACGCCGCCGTGAACGTGTGGGAGGCGCTGACGGCGTTTGAGTATCGGCTGCGGGAGAGTCCAGAGGGCGATTGAGCGGGGCACTATCGGGCGCTGTGGCTACACTGATCGACGGCGCGGGGGCGCTGCTGCTGGAGGACTGGATCCGCATGGACAGGCTGCTGCCCGACCCCCGTACACCCGTCGGTTACCGGCGCGACGGCCGCCCCATCTTCCCCATCCTGGGCGCGGACCCCACCGACCCGTCCAACCTGCAGCTGCCGCCCACCCCGTCCGCTGACCCGGCCGCGCCGCCGGCGCCTGGGCAGGGCCTGGACCAGGAGGCGCTGAACCGGCTGCTGGCCCGCGAGAAGCAGCAGGGCGAACGCGCGGGGATGCGCCGGCTCATCGAGCAGCTGGGCTTCTCCAAGGCGGACGACCTGACCGCGTTCGTGGAGCAGCAGCGCGAGGCGCAGCAGGCGTCCCTGTCCGAGCTGGAGCGCCGCGAGCAGGCCGCCGCCGAGCGGGAGGCCAACGCGGCGCAGCGTGAGGCGCAGGCCGTCGCCCGTGAGCGGGCTGCAGCTCGCCGCGCCGTCCTGGTGGGGCTCGGTGCGACGGGCGCGGATCTGGCCGACGCCGAACTGCTCCTCACCGTCGAGGACGGCGCCGACGAGTCGGCCATCACTGAGGCCGCCGAGGCGCTGAAGGTGCGCAGGCCCGAGCTGTTCGGGTCGTCCACCGCCGCGGTGTCGCCGGCCGCGCCCGGTGGTTCCCCTGCGGGCGGTCCGCCTCCGCGTGGGGCGAACATGCCCAAGCCCGGATCGCACGGCGCCGAGATGGCCCGCCAGCGCGGATTCCTGGCCAGCTCCTGAGCTTCCCACCGGCGGGTCAAGGCCGGACGTACGGGGACCACGCCCCATCCCGTGGACGACGCCACCAGTCGGTGAGCGGACGATCACCCGCTTCGTCACGTCCACGGGAGGACTCATGACCGTTCAGCCGGTCACCACCACCCAGAACCTGACGGCCGACCGGTCCTGGCTGCACAGCAGGCACGGACACGACTCGGTCGACTCGATCACCCTCGACATGTCCACCTTCACGTCGGGCACGCACTACAAGCCGTCCACCGACACGAGCATCCCCTACAGCCGGTTCCTGTCCGGCATCCCGGTCGGGAAGATCACCGCTTCTGGCCTGTACGGGCTCTACTCGACCGGTGCCGCAGATGGCCGGCAGACGCTGGCCGGGTTCGTCTTCGCGGAGGTGCTTTTCGCGCCGTCGCAGACGAAGGTCCCGGCCGCGCTGCTGTGGCACGGCTCGGTGATCACCGCGAAGCTGCCGGTCACCGTCGCCCCGGTCGCCCCGTCCGCCACCTGCCAGATCCGCTTCGTGTAAGGAGGGCCTGCAGATGACTGTTCAGGACCTGATCAAGGACATCAGCACGGCGGACCTGACGACGTTCGCCCGCTACATCCCCACCCCCGCCGACTTCCTGCTCACCCAGACCGTGTTCGCCAAGGTCTCGGTGCAGGACGTCATGTGGCGAATCAAGCAGACCGGCCGCTACGTCAACGCCGCGAAGTACCGCAGCTTCGACGCCTCGGTGCCGTTCGCGGACCGGCAGGCCTGGCAGACGTCCACGCAGGGCATGCTGCCCGCCCTCGGCCAGAAGCTGATGGTCGGCGAGGTGGAGCTGCTGCTGCAGGAGGCATCCCGTGGCCAGGACGCGTCCCGGCTGGAGCAGCTGCTGTACGACGACGTGGAGCGGCACGTCGAGGCGATCAACTCCCGGCTGGAGCTGGCCGCCGGTGACGTTCTCACCGACGGGAAGTTCTCCCTGTCGGCGGAGAACGGGCTCACCCTCGACGTCGACTTCAGCGTGCCAGCGGCGAACATGCCGACGGCGCCGAAGGTGTGGTCTGACCCCACCTCGGACCCGATCGCCGACGAGCTGGGCTGGATCTCCTACCTCGACTCGATCAGCGCGCCCATGCCGGAGATGGTCCTCACCTCGCGGCGCGTCTACTCGTACCTGGCGGGCAACAACGCCTACCGGGCGGCCTACTACGGATCGGTGAACCCGTCGACCACGCCGACTGCTTCGCTGACGCCGCAGCAGATCAACGTGGTCCGCGACAACTACGGCCTGCCGCCGATCACCCTGTACCGGGCGCAGGTCCGCGTCGACGGCACCTCCACGAAGTGCCTGCCCGACGACCGGTGGGTGATGCTGCCGCCGGACCGGTCGAAGTGGGGGCAGACCCTGTACGGCACCACGGCGGAGTCGCTGGTGCTGTCGCAGGGCGGGAACCCGCAGATCACCCGCCAGGACGCGCCGGGCCTGATCATCACCCGTGGCGGCCAGGACGACCCCGTGCAGCTGTGGACCAAGGGCGCGGCCGTGGCCATGCCGATCCTGTACTCCCCGGACTGCCACATCACTGCGAAGGTGCTCTGACATGGGACGACGACTGGCAGCAGCGGTGCACCTGACGCACCCGGAGACGCACGAGCCGCTGATCCTGCAGCCCGGTGACGAGCCGGACGAGGTTGTGGCCGCGGCCATCACTCACCCGGACGCCTGGGAGCCCGACGAGGTCGAGGTCGAGGACGAGGGAGAGGGCGGGGGAGAGGACGGCGGTCCGGACGCCGGCGACAAGGCCGAGCCGAAGACCAAGCCGCGCGCCCGCAAGCCGGCCGACGAGTAACCCAGCCAGGCTCGGCCCGGCACCCCTGTTGGCGCTCCAGGGGTGTCGGGCCGTACCGCTACCCGGAAGGACCCTCCCGTGGATGCTGCCGTTCTGGCCTGGCTCCTCGCGCAGCTCGGCCCCACCACCGACCAGACCGACCTGCAGGCCCGCTACGCCCGGCTCGGCACCGCGCGGGCCGTAGCACTGGAAGTGCTGTACGAGCGGCGTGCCAACCTGCTGTCCGAGCCGCTGCAGCTGACCGTCAACGGTGTCGCCACCCTCGACCAGTCCGCCAACCTCACCGGCCTGGAACGGCAGATCGCCTCCGTGGAGGATGCGACCGCCCCGGACGAGCCGAACGGCGGGGACACCCTGGTCATAGCCCCGCTGGAGTCGGCGCACCGCCGGCGTCACCACCGCCTGCCCTGGTGCCCGTGATGGCGTACGAGTTCCCGCCGCTGACGCCCGGGGATGCGGCGATCGTGGCCGCGCGGGTCGCCGCGGTGCTCGATGACGCCTGGCAGCGCCTCGCCGACTACCAAGCCGCCGTGATCGCCGCGGTCGGCGACAATGAGCGCACTCGGATGGTGGCCGACCGCATCGCCCAGTTCCAGGCCGCGATCATCGACTTCCGGGGGCGCGTGGACGCCGAGGCGCGCGCGTTCGTGGCCCGTCAACTCCCGTACCTGTACGAGCAGGGGGCGAGGGCCGCAGCCGAAGCGGTCGGCGGGCACTTCTCGTGGACGCTGATCCACACCGAGGCCCTGCAGTCGCTGGCGTCGGACTCCTACGCCGACTTCCTGCGCCGGTCCGAGGAGGCGCAGCGGATGGCCCAGGTGTTCTACCGGGCCGTACGGGACGCGGCACGGCGTGAGGTGCCGCTGCTGGCCGCCGGCCACACCACCGCCCTGCAGGCTGCCAAGGCCCTCGCCGACCGGCTGGCCGCCGAACACCAGCTGGCCTACGTCATCTACCGCAACGGCGCCCGGATGCCGGTACGGGCGTGGGCGGAGGCTGCGACGCTCGCCAAGAGCGCGGTCGCCTACAACGCGGGCACCCTGAACCGGGCCCGGGAGGCGGGCGTTCAGTGGATGGAGGTGTTCGACGGCGCCGACTGCGGCTGGTCCAGCCACCGGGACACCGACAAGCCGAACGGGACGCTGCGCACCGTCGAGGAGGCGGCCGCGTGGCCGATCTCCCATCCGCGCTGCAGGCGTGCGTTCGGTGCACGGCCGGACGTCACCGCCCCGGCCGCGGCCGCCAACTCGCGGTAGGCAAAAGCCCCTCACGTCACAGGTACGTAAGGGGCTTTGCTGGTCTCCCGCCGGCCGGACAGGGGTACCGTCCTCAGTGGATGCTGAGAATGGAGCCAGTATGCCCCACTACGCCGACACCGGCGGGGGCGCGGAGAGCAACGGGCAGCGTCTCGCCCGCCTCCGTGCGCGCCGCCGATGGACACAGCAACGCCTGGCCACCGAAGCCGGGTACTCTCTCGCCACCGTGCGAGCCTTCGAACAAGGGCGCCGCAGCCTGGACCGGTCCGCCGTGGTCCTGGCCTTCGCCCGCGCCCTGGACTGCCATCCCACCGAGATCACCGGCGGCCCCTACATGCCCGTCTCCACCGACACCGAGGGGCAGGCCGCGGTCGCGTCTGTCGCCGCGGTGCGCCGCGCGCTACTGCGGCACGGCCGACCCACCAGGCCGACCGAGCACGAGGTCGCCTCGGTGGATCTCCCCGAGCTGCGGCGCCGTGTCGCCGAGGCCAACGCCCTACGGCAGGCTGCCGCGCTGGCGAAGTCCGGCCCGATCCTGCCGACGCTGCTGCGTGATCTGCAGGTGGCCGCCGAAGTGCTGGAGGGCGACCAGCGGCGGGAAGCCTTCGGGTTGCTCAGCTCGGGCTACGAGTGCGCCATGCAGTACCTCTACAAGCTTGGCCACACCTCCGACGCCACCCTGGCGACAGAGCGGGTGCTGTGGTCGGCGCAGGAGACCGGAGACCCGCTGCGCATCTTGGCCGCGCAGTGGTACGACGCCGGCGAGTTCCTGGCCATAGGGGAGCATGACGAGGCCGGCGCCATCATCGACGACGCGCTCACCGAGCTGGGCGCGGTGCGTGAACGGCGGCCGGAAGTCGTGTCGCTGCGGGGTGCGTTCCATCTGAAGGCCGCACTGAACTCGGCCCGCGCGGCAGACCCGCAGACGGCCGAGCAGCACTGGGAGAAGGCGTGCACCGAGGCGGAGGAGCTGGGTGACGACCGCAACGACTACCAGCTGCAGTTCGGCCCGACCAACTGCGCCATCTGGGGCGTGAGTCTGCCGGTGGAGCTTGGCCGGGGCCGTGTCGCCGTCGACCGGGCCGGCCAGGTGCGGCTGCCCAAGCAGTTCAGCCCGGAGAGGCACAGCCACCACTACATCGACGTTGGCCGCGCCTACTTCTACAACGGGCAGCGGGAGGAGGCCCTGGGCGCGTTCCTGAAGGCGGAGCGGCTGGCCCCGCAGGCGACCCGCATGCACGCCGGTGTCCGCGAGACCGTTGGGACGATGATCCGCACGCGCAAGCGCGGCGAGCTGGTCGAGTTGGGCATCCGGCTCGGCGTGGTCTGAGCGTGCAGAGGTAATACGTTCTGTAGCACTTGTGTCACCCCCTGGTCATTACCTTCGGTTGCGTAATCGTCACCGATTCCCGGCCAGGGGGTTTCCCATGAGTCCCGCGCCGCCCAAGGCGTACGTCTACGACCGTTGCGTGACGGAGAACCTGGTCAACCTGGAGTTACGTCTCGCCGCGCTCGGCGAGTACGTCACCGAGCGCGGTTGGCAGTTCGCTGGCTGGTTCGTCGACTACGGCGATGACGCGCTCACCAACGACGTCCGGCCGGAGTTCGACAAGCTGCTGCACGCGGTGCAGGAGACACCGCGTGGCGTGGAGCGGGTGTGCCTGGTGCATGACTGGGGCCGTCTGTCCCACGACCAAGAGCAGCTGCAGCACTTCTCTCACCGCGTCCTCGGGGCTGGCGCGTGGCTGGAGACGCTCGGCGGGCAGAGCGTGCGTCTGAGCGCGGTCCCTGACGGCCGACTGGCTGCCGGGCCGGTGATCGCATGACGCGCTCGGACCGGTTAGAGGTGATGTGGACCGGGATGTTCGTGGCGTGTCACCTCGCCGCCTTCACCCTCCTCGGTATCGCTGTCTACGACGACACCGTGGGATCCGACACCACCGCGAGCACCCCCGACACGCCGCTCCCGCAGCCCGACCTGCCTCCCGGTCAGGGCGCCACATGACCGGCGCTGGCCGTGCGTGTGCCCTCGTCTCGCACGGCCGGCGCCTTCCACCCTTCCGTCTCGCCACCGTGAAGAGAGCCATGTCCGGACCGACAGCACTGACTTACAAGGGCCACCCCGTCCCCTTCATCGCAGCGTGGAGCGGTGAGCGCATTGAGCTGCCGCGCCTGATCGGCACCCGGGGCGGCCTCGTTGTGGAGGGCTATCCGCGCGACGCGGCGGGCGTCTCGTGGAAGCCGTGGCTGGAGCGGCCCGGGGCGGGTGAGCCCGGGTTCGCCGACGTCCACGGGCCGCGACAGCGCATGGCGATGCAGCACCTGCTGTGCCAGGTGTGCGGCCGCAAGGTCGAGCGGGACGACAAGCTCGGCTGGCCTTGGCTGCTGGAGGACCACCGCGGGGAGCAGAACTGGCCCGAGCGGGAGGTGACGACGCATCCGCCGGTGTGCCCGGAGTGTCAGCCCGTGGCCGCTACCGAGTGCGTCCCGAACCGGGGCCGTTTCGTCTCGGTGCGCGTCGGCCGGGTCCTCATCGACGGCGTGTATGGGCGGCTGTACGCCCCCTCCCGCACCCCGGACCCCGGCAGGAGGACGGTCCTGTTCGCCGGCGACCCGCGGCTGCGTTGGATTCTCGGCGGGCAGGTGGCGGCCACTCTCCTGGACGTCACGATCGTGGACGTGCCCCAGCTGGGCACCCACACCCCGGCGCCCCGAGCGGAGGTAAGCCGATGACCGCGCTCGGGGCGCCGGCCGTTAGCGCCGACCGGGTACGCCGCACGTACAAGGCGGTCCTGGGTGACGTGCGGACCGGGGCGCCGAGCCTGCCCGACGCCGAGCAGCGCGCGCACCTCGCCGGGCTGCTGCGCGGGCAGATGCGGCTACTGATGCCTGCTGTAGAGCAGTGGGTGTCGCGCACGCCGGACACCTTCAACCGGAGCGCCGCCCGGCACGTCACGGCACGTGCCAAAGACGTCCTGGACGTGCCCGTGCGGGGGGAGTTGTCGGCCGAGGCCGTCTTCGATCTGGCGGTGCTGTCCAGGTCGCTGCTGGCCTTGCACGAATACCTGCAGCCCACACTGCCGCCGGGCACGTCCTGCGGCTGACGGCCGTTCCTGCGATCCATCACCTGCGCTCGCCTCATGCTCCTGCCCTGAGGGCGCGGCGCAGGCCCCGGCCGCCAGCCGGCGTCCGGTCCACGCAATCCGACCAATTCGGAGGGCACCATGGCAACGCCGACGACGGCGCGCCCCATCCGCAGCATCGAGCAGGCGGCGTCCTGCTACTTCCGCACGACCGTCGACCACCCCAACCGCAAGGCGCTCATCCAGATCTGCGAGCCGTGCAACGAGAAGTGTGCTCACTGCTTCGTGTCCGCCACGAAGCGCGGGGACTACATGCCGCTCGACCAGGTGAAGAACAGGCTCATCCCGCAGCTGGCCGAGGCCCGCGTGACGCGGATTACCCTCACCGGTGGCGAGCCCTTCATGCACCAGGACCTGCTGGAGATCGCTGCCGCGTTCCGCGAGGCCGGGATGGGCGTGGGTGTGTGCACCAACGCGACCATGGTCACCGACGAGCAGATCCATGCCCTGGCCGACCTGGACGCCCACATGAACGTGTCCCTGGACGGGTTCTCCGCCGACTCCCACGGCCGGTTCCGTGGCCGACCGGAGGGCTTCGAGGAGACCGTGGGCACCGTACGGCGCTTCGCTGCCGCCGGCATCCTGCAAGGCCTGCTGTGCACGCCGAACAACCTGGCCGAGGACGACGAGTACCGGCAGCTGTGCGAGTTTGCCCGTGACCAGGGCGCCAAGTACGTGCTGATGAACCCGCTCGGGCCGATGGGGCGCGGCGCCAACTCGCAGAAGAAGCTCAGGCGCCCGGACGACCACATGCGAGAGATCCACCACCTGACCATGCCGTTCGCTGACGAGGGCTTGGACATGGTCCACATCCGCTTCCCCAACGACGGTAAGCCGCTGGCCGGTTGCGAAGCCGGAACCATCATCTACGTCTTCACCAAGGGTGAAGTCACCGTGTGCCCGTACCTCGTGTTCGCGGCCCGGACGAAGGTCTCCCAGCACCCGGACAGCGACTTCATCGTCGGCAACGTGTGGAAGCACGGCGACATCGCCGCGCGCCTTGACGCCTACCGTTTCCACGAGCGGTGGTCCGTGGGCGGCAACCCGACGTGCGGCAGCTGCTCCCTGTCCGAGGGGTGCGGGAAGGGCTGCCCGGCCGCCGTGGTGGCCTCCGGGCAGAGGATCGGCGCCGTGGACACCGAGCAGTGCCCCGTGGTGCCCCAGCAGAGCCGTATGCTGCCCGTGGTGGCCGTCTCGTGACGGCCGGACTGTTCGTCGCCGTAGAGGGGCCGGGCGGGGTCGGCAAGAGCACGGTGACGGCCGCCGTCGCACGGCTGTTACGCCAGCAGGGAGTGAAGGTGCTGGCCACCCGAGAGCCGACCGACACCCCGATGGGTGACCTTGCCCGGCACGGCACCGAGGAGATTCAGGGCGAGGCGATGGCCTGCCTGATAGCTGCCGACCGCTTCAAGCACGGCGAGGAGATCCGGCCCGCGCTCGAACGAGGTGAGGTCGTCCTGTGCGACCGCTACATCGCCAGCAGCCTGGCCCTGCAGGGTATGGACGGCGTCGCCCCGGAGTTCGTGTGGCTGCTCAACGAGCGGGTCATCTGGCCAGACCTGACCGTCATGGTGTCCGGGCAGCCGGAGGTGATCGCAGCCCGGCTCGCGGCCCGTGGCGCGCACAGCCGGTACGAACGGCTGGACGGCTCCAGCTACATCGAGTGCGCGCACTTCTCTGACGCCGGTAGGTTCCTGCGAAACAAGGGGCTGCGCGTCATGGACGTGGATGCCTCGCACGATGATGCAGACGCCATCGCCCGTACGGTCGTGGCGGCCGTCAACCGACTGCTGAAGGACCAGCCTGATGACGCTGGACGTGCTGACGTTCAACCTCAACAATCCCTCCCGGGAGCGCGCGGAGAGACAGCTCCGCTATCTGGCGGGGCGGCCGGAATCGGTGCTCGTGCTGACCGAGACGGCGCGCAGCTCAGGATGTGACCTGCTGGCCGAGCGGTTCAAGGCGGCCGGGTGCCACGTGGTCTTCCATCGGCCTGAGGCGGGGACACGCGAGCGTGGTGTGATGATCGTGTCCCGCCTGGCGGCCGTAACCCAGCGGCTGGCCGTGGACTACCTGCCGTACCGGGTGGCGGCTGTGACCGTCCAGACCGAAACAGGGCCGCTGGACGTCGTGGGGGCCTACGTGCCCTCCAGAGACGCCACCGAGGCCAAGGTGACCCGCAAGCGGCGGTTCCTGGAGGAGTTGGCCGCCGCGCTTCCCGCCGGCCAGGTGGGGCAGCGGCTACTGATCGGGGACTTCAACCTCCTGGAGCCCTCACACGTGCCCCACTACCGGACCTTCCAGGAATGGGAGTACGGCTTCTACACCGGGCTCGCCGGCACTGGATGGATTGACGCCTTCCGGCTGCTGGCGCCAGAAGCCCACGAGTATTCGTGGGTGGGGCGCACCGGCGACGGCTACCGCTACGACCACGCCCACGTCTCCCGCCTGCTTGCGGCCCGCGTGGGCGCCTGTCGGTACGTGCACGAGCCGCGCACCGGAGCAGACCGCCTCACCGACCACTCGGCGCTGACGGTGGCCCTCCAGCTCGCTGCGGTGGACCCGCTGGACATCACTGACCCGACTCAGGCCGACGCTCTGACGCCGGCACTGTTCTGACAGTACGACGACGAGGAGAAGCGCATGGAGACCACGTGGGACCGCGTGGAGTCGCTGCGGCGGTGGCTGGATGCGGAGGCCGTCCCCGCTGAAGCTGGTGACGTCCGGCTGCTGAGAGTGCTCAAGATCGGGGAGGAGTACGGGGAGGTTGCCGAAGCCCTGCACGGGGCACTCGGTGCGAATCCGCGTAAGGGCTCCTCCCACACGTGGGAAGACGTGGAGAAGGAGTTGAGCGACGTCATCGTGACTGCCATGGTGGCTCTGGCCACCATCAACCCGGACGCGGAAAAGCTGCTCGACGACCGTCTGCAGCACCTCGTGGAGCGCGTGAACGCGGGCTGACGGCCGCTGAGACTGTCCCACCCCCCCGGCCCCCCGTCCGGGAGGGTGGGGCTTCCCTGTGCTCCTGAGGGTGTCCGCGCGGGCGCCTACGCTCGAAGGCATGAGCAGCCCCATCTCGCTGGCCGCGCTGCAGCCGGTCCTGAAGCGGATCATGGTCGATGACGTGGAGATCTTCCGGCCCGGCCCGCAGGTCCTGAACGAGGACACCGGCGTGTACGAGCCCGGCCCGGACGCCGTGTTGTGGCAGGGGCTGGGTGCGGTGTTCGCCGCCGGCGGGCCCGGCATGGTGATGTCCCTGGCGGGCCAGGCGTACCAGGACGACACCCGCAACCGGTACCAGCTGCTGACCCCGCTGGAGGCGCCCGTGGCCTCCCGTGACGACCTGGTGCGGGTCACGCGGGCCACGCAGGACCAGGGCCTGCTGGGGCGTGTGTGGCGGGTGCTGGACCTGTCGCAGGCCAACACGCTGAGCGTGGTGCGGATCTCCTGGATGGACGAGGTCACCCAGGCGACGCAGGCCGCACAGTCCGGGCCGACCCCGCCGTTCTAGCCGCTCGCTGGCCCCAACAGGCTGTCGGCGCAGGTCCGTACGCTGATCTGCATGGATGACGAGCTGCACCAGGTGCGAATCACCGCCGACCAGGCTGCGGGCACGGTGGCCCTCGACGGCCGCGACATCTCCAAGGCCGTCAGCGGCTACCAGTTGCGGCAGGTTGCCGGCCGCGCGGCAGAGCTGGTGCTGTTCTTGTCGCCGATGGTGAAGGACGACTTCGAGGGCCTGGCCCGGGTCACGGTCGGCGTGCCGCCGGACCCCGGCCCGGCCACCGCGGCGTTCCTGCAGGCGATGGACGCCGGGGAGCTGGAGCGGCAGGTAATGGCCCGCCACGACCTGATGGACGGCGGGCCCAACGAGTACACCCGGGCGCTGCTGCAGCTCCTTGTGGAGTGGGCGTCCGGGAAGTGGCAGCAGGAGGTGTCTGGCTGATGGCGTCCAGTGCGAACCCGCACCCCAACGCGCACCCGCGATCGGGTGCGTACACCAATGCGGCCGAGCTGGCGGCGCTCCTCGATGAGCGGGCGGCGCAGGTGCTGCCGCGGGCCCTCGCGGTGGTGCGGCACTACACGATGCTGCTGGAGACGCAGGTGAAGGCGAATGCGAGCGGCAGGCCGGGCCCGAACGTGATCACGGGTGATTACCGGCGGTCGTGGACGCACGAGGTGCACGTCGGGGGCGGCACGGTGTCGGGGACGGTCGGCACGAACAAGCCGCAGGGCCGCCGCCTAGAGTACGGGTACATCGGCCCCGACAGCCTCGGCCGGATCTTCGACCAGCCGCCCTACCCGCACCTGGGGCCTGCCGTGCACACGATCGAGCCGGCGTTCCTGCAGGCGCTCGGCCGGGTTGTCGACGGTGGCCTGTCGTGAGCCTGGCGGAGGACCTGCACCAGGCCGTCTCCAGTGTGATGAGCGCGCACGGCTACGGGCTGGTGTCGCGGATGGTGTTCGCCGTCGAGCTGGTCGAGGAGGGCACCGGGCAGCTTGGCCTGCTGCGGGGCTCCATCCCGACGAGCATGCCGGTGTGGGACGAACTTGGCCTGCACCGGTACGCGGTCACGGACATCGAGGCGGTCGTCCACGCCGCCAAGCTGGCAGGCGACGAGGAGGAGGGCGAGTAAATGAGCGTGTCGGGCCGTCAGGTGGCTTTGGCAGTGCAGGCGATGCTGACCTCGGTGACGGGCCGCTCCTGCGGGTACGGGACCGCGCCGGCGTCGGATGCGCAGCCGACTGGGGCGACGATCCCGTACAGCGTGCTGTACGAGCTGGGGCAGGTCGCCGGGTTCGGGCCGCCGTTCGGGGACGCGGATGCGGACGCCCGCGTGTACCTGCAGGTGTCCTCGGTGGGGACGACCGCCGAGCAGGTGTCGCTGCACGCCGACAAGGTGCGGGCCGCGTTCCTGGCGCGGAAGACGGGCAGCGGCGCGTTCCTCAACCCGATCGACGTGAAGGGGGCGAGGGTCATCGACCGTGCCCTGGACCAGGAGGACGGTACGACTGTCACGTCCGGCACCTACACTTACGTGCAGCGTTTCGCCCTGACGGTGTCCCAGCCGGCCAGCTAGAAGCGCACCTCACCGCGGAGGCCCTTTCGCGGACGCCCGGCCAGACCGGCACGGGCTGACCCCCTGGCTCGCTGATGCGACCTGTTGGGGACGGGCCTCCGCCACTCGCCGGGGGCTTCGGGTCCCCGGAGAGCAGAGGTTCCCTCGTGACCACCCAGCAGCGGTTCATGCGCCGCGGCGTCACCAAGTTCTACTTCCTGAAGACAATCGCCGACGCGGGCAACGTGCCGACCCGTACGGAGCTGGCCGCGACCAACGCCACCGACCTGTCGGGGTTCGTCTCCGACGTCGCCGGCTGGTCGCTGGCCAACAGCCCCATCGACACCCCCGACATGGGCTCGACCCTCACCACGAACATCCCGGGTGAGGACAAGGCGGACTCCTCCAGCCTGACCTTCTACGAGGACCAGGCCGTCGAGACGATCGAGACGCTGCTGTCGAAGGGCACCGTCGGCTACATCGCCATCATGCGCAAGGGCGACGTGCCGTCCTCGAAGTCGATGGACGTCTTCCCGGTCCGGGTGGCGGGCCGTGCCCCCGCCTACACCGCCGGCAACGACCCGGCGAAGTTCACCGTCACGTTCGCCATCGCGGGCCAGCCGACGCTCGACGCCGCGATCCCGGCCGCGACCTGATCTGAAGGGGATGCCGCATGACCACGCGAAGCAAGGCTCAGCCGCCGGCGACCGCCGTCGCCAAGGACGCGCACTGGGCCGCGAAGATGGCCCGGCTCCGGGCCAGGAAGCTGCCCGAGTCGACGCTGTCGATCTGTGACGACGAGGACGCGAAGATGGCCGTCACCGACGCGGCACTGGAGCTGGCCAAGGCCCGCGCCGCGGCGATGGCCGAGTGCACCGAGCAGGGCATCGGGGAGGACAAGCGGGACGCCTGGGTGGCCTCCAACCCCGCTGTGCTGGCCGCCGACGCGGCCCTCACGCGGGCTCAGGATGCGCTGGCGGAGGCGACGGTGACGCTGACGTTCCGGGCGCTGCCACGCCCAGTGTGGGAGCAACTGCTGCGTGACCACGCGCCGACGGAGGCGCAGGCCGACAAGGGCATGGAGTACAACGTCGACACGTTCCCGGCCGCCGTGATCTCCGCCTGCCACGTCGAACGCGACGAGACCGGCGCCGAGGTCGACGGGATGAGCGTCGCCGACGCGCAGGAGCTGCTGGACGCCTGGCCGGACGCGGAAGCCAAGGCCCTGTTCACGGGGGCGCTCGTCGTCAACCAGACGATCCGGGCGGACCTGGGAAAAGGCTGATCTCCGACCCGGCGTTCCGGGCGGAGATGGAGCTGTGCCACACCTATGGAATGCCGCACAGCCAGTTCGCGGGAGCCGGTGACGGCCGGTGGACGGCGCTGGACCGGGCGAAGGCCCTCGCGTGGCTGGCCTACACGCGGGTGGTGTGCGCGGGCTGCGGCACCAGGGCGGACGAGTGGCGGCCCGAACTGGGAGGGGACCGGTTCGCGTACGTCGCCGACAGCACCACCTGTCCGGGGTGCGAGCTGCTGGCCATGGAGCGGGAGCAGGTACCGGACGGTCCGGAGGGGCGCGGGGTCAAGATCGGGCTGAGGCCCAGACGGGAGCTGTAGGTGAGCAGCGCCTACAACCTGTACGTCGACCTGACGGCGCGGACCGGTGGCCTGACCGGCGGTCTGCGCCAGTCGGCGAACCAGCTGCGCCAGTTCGACGGGCAGCTGCAGCAGGTCAACCGGACGCTGGCGGAGACCGGCACGGCCACGCAGCGCCTGGCCCGCCTGCAGGCGTCGGCGTCCGCTGACGCGGTGATCGCCCAGACCCGGGTCACGGCGGCCGTGGAGCGCACGCGGGCCGCGCAGACGGCGGCCGCCGCGGCGGCCGAACGGTCCGGGCGGGCCTCGGTGCTGGCAGCGAACCTGGCCGCCCGGGCGGAGACGGAACGCGCTGCGGCGGCCGCGGCCGGCGAGCGCACGCTGCGCGCCCAAGCCGTGGCCGCGACGATGGCCGCCCGCGCGCAGGCGGCGACCGGTCAGGGTGCGGCGGCGGCGCAGGCCACCGCGAACGCGGCCGCCGCCGCGGCGACCCGGGCCGCGCAGGCACAGACCTTGCAGGAGGAGCGGGCCGCCGCCGCTCAGGCCGCGGCCGCGCGCGCGGCCGCCCTGTCGACGCGCGCCACCCAGACCCGGGCGGCTGCCGATGCCCGGGCCACGCAGACGCTGGCCGCACGGGATGAGGCGGAGGCCGCCGCGGCGGCGCGCGCCTCGGCGAACGCCCGCGCGGTGCGGCAGGCGCAGGCGGCAGCGGTGGCGGAGGCCCGCGTCGCCTCCCAGGCCCGGGTCGACGGCTACATGAAGACGGGCCTGGTGCTGTCGGCCGTCCTCGCCGCCGGCGTCGTCGGCGCGGTGTCGCTGGAGAAGCACATGGCGAACGTCATGACGATCTCCCAGCAGATCAACGCGTCCACGGTGGGCGGGTTCACCGACCAGATCATCTCCCTGTCGAAGGGGATGACGCAGTCCGCTGACCAGCTCGCCGAGGGCCTGTACCAGGTCGTGTCGACCGGCTACGACGGCGCGGACGCGATGACGATCCTGGGCGTGGCCGCGAAGGGCGCCAGCGCGGGCCTGACGACGACGGAGATATCCGCGACGGCTCTACTGGGCGTCCTGAAGGCGTACGGCCTGCCGGCGTCGAAGGCGTCCGACGTCATGGACATCATGTTCCAGACCGTCAACAAGGGCGTCATCTCCTTCGAGCAGCTGGCCCTGCACCTGGGCGACATCGTGCCGATGGCCGCTGCCGCCGGGATCTCCTTCGACGATCTGGCGTCCGCGTACGCCGCGGTGACTCTGGCGGGTGTGCCCGCAGCGGAGTCCGCGACCGGCCTGAACATGCTGATGACGCGGATGATGCAGCCGACACAAGAGCTGGCCGACATGATGCACAAGCTCGGCTACGAGTCGGCGGCATCGGCGGTGCAGCAGGACGGCCTCTACGTCGTGGTGGGCAAGATCACCAGGGCCACGCACGGTTCCGCCGAGGCGATCACTGGCCTGCTCCACGATGTGCGGGCCTCCCGGGCCATGCTCGCCCTCGCCGCGAACGACGGCAAGAACTACGCCGACACCTACCAGGGCATCGCCAACGAGGTAGAGCGGGCGGGAGCCGCGCACAAGGCGTTCGAGATGCAGATGAACACCGCCTCGGGGCAGTGGCAGATGTTCGTCAACCGCTCGAAGGCGCTGGGGATCGACCTCGGTCGGGCGCTGCTGCCGGTGCTGCAGACCTTCGGCAACGCCCTGTCGGTGTTCGCCGGCGCGGTCGCGGACGCGCCGGGCCCGCTGAAGACTCTCGGTGCCAGCCTGCTGGCGATCTCGGCGGGTGGGGCGCTGGCCTTGGCCGCGCTGACCCGCATCCAGGCGCAGTGGGCGGCGTTCCGGGTGGCGCAGGCGGAGGCGTCGGCGGGCGGCGCCATCATGCCGGCGGTGCTGAAGGGCGCGGGCCTGGCCGTGTCGGGGCTGACCGCGCTGCTGACGGTGGGCGTGCTCGCCTACTCGGCGTACTCGGCGTCCAAGGAGCAGGCCAAGCAGGCCACCGACGACCTGGTGACGGCGCTGCGCGCCGAGCGGGAGCAAGGGGACCAGGGCGCGGGCCTGCGGGCGCTGACAGAGTCGCTGACCAACTCCGACGACGCCGAGAAGCTGAAGAAGGTCGGCATCGGCATGTCGGAGGCCCTGGACGCCATCACCTCGGGCGGTAAGAAGCTGGCCGACCTGAAGAAGGAGGTGTGGAAGAACGCCTCCTTCTCCTCGACGGACGTGTCCGGCCAGGTCAGCTCGATCCTGACCACCGACGGCCAGCACGCGATGGACGTGCTGAACAAGCAGCACGGCATCTGGTCGGGCGCGGTCAAGAAGGAGGCCGAGCTCGCGGCGGCGATGGAGATCGTCAACGCGAAGATCCAGCAGGCCAAGGTCGGCAGGGCGAAGGCGTGGACGCTCGACACGCTCGTGCCGACGGGGAAGGACGGGCTACCGCAGTACACCGACGAGATGAAGGCGATGGCGCAGGCCCTCGGCTCCATCGTCGACCCGGCGAAGGCGTGGCAGGACGCCCAGAACAAGGTCGCCAAGTCCAACAAGAACGCCAAGGCCACCTTGGAGGACTACCTGCGGGAGCTGCGCTCCCAGCTGAGGGCGCAGCGCGGCTTCCAGGGCAACCTGTCGAAGCTGGCCATGGCCGGGTACGGGGACCTCAGCGACCACTTCGCGAAGCTGGGTGTGTCGTCGGCGCCGATCCTCGACCAGCTCGTGAGGCAGCTCGCCAAGGGCAAGACGAAGGTCGCCGACGAGCTGGAGTCGATCATCACGGAGGCGGCGGCCCGCTCGCAGCCGGCGTTCCGGGCGGCCCTGGCGCAGCTGCCTGCGATCGCCGCCCGCTACGGCAAGAGGATCGCCAAGCAGTTCGCGGACGCGGCGGAGACCAACGACAGCGGCAAGTTCGCGCGGGTCATGCAGAAGATGGCCGTCAGCGACATGAGCCGCGCCGTCAGGGCGGGCAGTACGGCCGCTCGGTCGCAGATGTCGCGCGGCATGAACCTGCTGGCGCAGGTTGCCGCCGAGAAGGGCTCGGACGCGGCGAACGCCCTGCACCAGGCGCTGATGTCCGGTGACGTGACCTCGGCGATGGACCAGATCCGCGCGATCTGGGGCGCGGACCCGCCGATCAGTGAAAAGGATCTGCGGGGCGTGGTGTCCGCGTTCCACACGACGGGCGGCAAGGCCAAGAGCGAATGGTCGGCGATGCTGGACCTGATCCAGCAGGTCGCCAAGACGAAGGGCACCGCGGCCGCGTCCGCGCTGACCTCCGCCCTGCTGTCCGGGGACATGAAGGCTGTCGAGACGCAGCTGGACAACATCGGCGCGAGCGTGCGGGAGATCCCCGGCACGAAGAACATCTCCGTCAGCATCAATCCGCCCGCGCCGGTGTCGGTGACGGTGATCCCGCGGGTTGGCGGCACGGGCATGTGGGCGAGCAAGCCGCTGCCGCAGGCCGATGGTGGTCTGCTGTCGTTCTACGCCGACGGTGGAGTCCGCCGGGAGAATCACGTCGCGCAGATCGCGCCCGCCGGCTCGTGGCGGGTGTGGGCGGAGCCGGAGACCGCCCCAGGGGAGGCGTACATCCCGCTGGCGCAGTCCAAGCGGGCCCGCTCGAAGCAGATCCTGGACGAGGTGGCGCACCGGTTCGGGGCGACCGTGCAGTACCACGCCGACGGTGGCCTGTCGGGGTGGACGTACACGCCGGCGGGCGGCTCGGACGGCGTGTTCTCCCTGTCCTCGATCGCCTCCGACTCGATGAACAAGAAGGGCACCGGCCTCGACCTGGGCAAGTTCTCCAAGAACCTGCACCAGTCGGTGAAGGAGGCTGAGCGGTGGCGTAAGGACCTGTCGACGGTCGCCCACCGTGCCGGCCAGGACGTCGCGGACGCCCTGGAGGCGATGGGCGCCGACGGCATCAGCCTCACCCACAAGATGGCCACGGGCAGCTCGAAGTACATCAAGAGCATGTCGGCTGACCTGAAGAAGCTGGCCGACGCCGCGAAGGCGTCCCTGGCGGACTTCACCGGCCAGCTCGGCAACGCCACGAAGCAGACCTCCCAGTTCCAGGCGAACCTCACGAAGCTCGCGGCGGAGGGGTACGGCGACCTGGCGTCTCGGCTCGCCGCGCAGGGCGACCAGGCCGCGCAGGACCTGGCGGCCGAGGCGGTCAAGAGCAAGAAGAAGGCGACGAAGGCCAACAAGGCGTCGAAGGACGCGTCGGCGACGCTGTCGGACGAGGACCTGGCCGACCTGCTGAAGATCATTGCCGCGATCAAGAAGCCGACGACCGGCATCCACGAGGTGGCGGACGCCACCAAGCTCGGCGAGGACCGCGTCATCGAGGTCGCCAACGCGGGCAAGACGCGGCTGACTAAGGCGCTCGGGAAGCGGGCCGATGGCTTCCTCTCCGACCTGAAGCGGGCCAACAAGGGCCTGTCGTACGACATGGGCGGCGTGCTGACACCGGGCCTGTATGCGACGAGCAACGGCCTGGTGCGCTTCGCGGAGCCGTCCACAGGCGGGGAGGCGTACATCCCGCTCGGGCAAACCAAGCGGCCCTCGGCAACACAGGTGCTCGAGGACGTCGCCCACCGCTTCGGATACGCCCTCACCCCGCAGGGGGTGACCGGCCCCATGCGGGTGGACGCCAAGCCGTCCGGCGGGGTGCAGGTGGTGGTCGTCAGGGAGACGTCAAAGCCGCTGATCGGAACCATGCCCGTGCACGTCGCCGCCGGCGGGGACGGGCGCGGCGTGGCGCAGGAGATCGGCGCGGAGGTGATGCGGCGCCTTCGTGCCGCGCAGCGAGGAGGCAAGCTGTGACGGTCCTGCAGGACTACCAGTTGGACCTGGGCGGCATGGTCATCGGCAAGGGCACACTGGTGCCGGTCGGTGACCTGGGCGGGGTGGCGGCCCCGGACCGGCGTACGGCCGACGTCGACAACCCGACCGGGGACGGCGGCTTTCCGGGTGTGGACCTGTTCGGGATGCGCACCCTGTCGATCGAGGCCGGTATCCGTACTCCCGACGACCCGGGAGCGGCTCTCGACCTGCTGGCCCAGCTGCAGCAGGTCACCGGCGCCGACAGCATCCGCACGGTGGCGGGCGCGCGGGCGATGCTGCGGGCCAAGCTGCCTGGGAGGGACACGAAGTGCGTGTTCGGCCGGTGGCGTCGGGTGGAGGCCGCGTCGATGTCGCAGGCCGTGTACGGGTGGATTCCGCTCACGCTGGAGTTCACGGCGACTGACCCGCGTTGGCACGCCGACACCCTGCAGGCCCTGGTGCTGCCGCTGGACATCTCCGACGACTCCCAGGGGTTCACGGCGCCCGTGGTCGCCCCGATCACCACCGGCGTGTCCAACCCATCGGAGCGGCCCGGCTGGGTGAGTAACGGCGGCGACCAGCCGGCGTGGCCGACGGTGCGCTTCGACGGCCCAGTCACCAACCCGAAGGTGTGGGTGGTGGAGACCGGCCGCTACCTGCAGCTGCAGACGAGCCTCGCTGCCGGGGAGCGGATCGACATCGACACCCGGCCCGGTACGCGGTGGGTGCTGCGCAACGGGTCCGGGAACGCGGCGCCGGCGCTCACGGCCGGATCCCGCATGGACCTGTTCCAGATCCCGTCGGGGAGGAGCGAGATCCGCTGGACGGCCACGGACTACACGAACACCTGCCGCCTAACTGTGTCGTGGCGCGACGCCTACACCGCCCTGTGAGGACATGAGATGACGCTGATACAGCCGCCGATGATGATCAACGGTGGTACGCACCCGGCCCGCACGATGCGCATGATGATCCGCGATCTGTCGCGCGGCGCGCAGGGCGTGACCGAGGGCAACGACCTGAAGGTGACCCAGCAGACCACCCCCGGTGCCGGGGTGGCGGTCGGCGACGGCTCGGGGGTCGTGCGCGGCTCCGCCTGGGGCCAGGGCTCCTACACCCAGTACAACGTGGGCACGGCCTTGGTGGACATCGCTCCGACCGGGGCGACGCCTCGCACGGACATGGTGGTGCTGCGGGTCCTGGACCCCGAGTACGAGGGCAGTCTGAACCCGGCCACGGACGACATCGGCTTCTTCGACGTGGTGTCGAACGTGTCGGCGACGGCGACGCTGCCGCCGGCGGGGATGAGCGCGATACCGCTGGCCAGGATCGCGCTGCCCGCCAACTGCGCGACCGTCACGAACGCGATGATCACGGACCTTCGGCGGATCGCGAACCCGAGGCGGGACCGACAGCTGTACACCGCTTTCCCCGGCGCCCTCAGCTCGCTGACCTACTCGGACAACAAGTGGCACAACTGGCCGACCCAGGCCAGCTGGTCCATCCTCGTGCCGAGCTGGGCGGTCAGCGCGAAGATCGTCACCACCATCGCCGGGCTGCGGCTCACCAGGGCCGACGTGTACGCCCACATGCAGCAGGTCTTCGGGTCAACGACGGGCCAGGACACCGCCATCGATGACGACCAGGGCACCGTCACCCGCCGGAGCACCGTGGTGCTCGCCGACAGCATGACCATCCCCGCGGACATGCGGGGCACCACCCACACCCTCTCCCTGCAGACCTACATGTCCAAGAGCGAGACCGGCGACCTCGGTGTGGACGGCAGCACCTCCCTGATCGCGGACGTCGAGTTCGAAGAGGGCGTGATCTGAGGTGCCCGCCTACCGGTACCTGACGTGCAATGCGGTCAGCGGCAGCGTCCTGGCGTGGGATCTGCCGCTGAGCGACGTGTCCTACGGCCCCGAGCTGAACGGGCCTGGCGCGCTGCAGGCCACGCTGGAGCCGCACCTGGCGCACGTGCTGGGCTCGATGGTCGACCCGGGCAACACGCTGGTTTTCGCCGAGCGGGACTCGCGGCTGATGTGGGGCGGCCTGATCTGGCGGGCGGAGCCGGAGGGCGGCAAGTACCCGATCGAGGCCGCCGGGTTCGGCTCCTACCTGAACAAGCGGCACGACATGCACGGCAACCTGAACGGGCGCGGCCCGTACACGTACGGCGACCCATGCAAGGTGATCCGGGACGTGTGGGCGTACTGCCAGTCCCAGCCGGACGGCGACTTGGGCGTGGTCGTCGACGCGACCACCTCGAAGGCGAAGATCGGCACCCCGGAGGAGCCGTACGCGACGACCTGGTGGGAAGCGCCCGCCCTCGCGGACGTCGTCTCCGATGCCGTAGCGGTCTTCGGCGGCCCTGAGTGGACCGAGCAGGTGAAGTGGGCGGGCGGGCTGCCCGAGCGGCGTATCCGGCTCGGCTGGCCCCGCCTGGGCGCCCGCCGCAGCGACGTCTCGTTCTCGACCGGCGTGAACATCGTCGACGCGCAGCCGGTCACCTACGACGGCGACGCCTACGCGCAGGTCGTTGCCGCTCTCGGCTCCGGTGAGGGGCAGGCGCGGCGCCGGGCGACGGATGCGGTCCGGGACGGCCGGCTGCGCCTTGAGGAGGTGCTGGACCTGCCGACGATCAAGGGGAAGGACCAGCTGGCGGCGAGGGCCCGGCAGGGGCGGGTTGCCCGGCAGAAGCGCGGCTCGGTCGAGCAGGTCAACCTCATCGACCACCCCGCGGCCCGCTTCGGCTCGTTCCAGGTGGGTGACGACGTGTGGGTGCAGGTCCACGACGAGTGGACCGACTACGACGGATGGGCGCGAGTGACCGGATGGACGCTCACGCCGGCACAGGGGGACCAGCAGGAGCGGATGGCGGTGAGTCTCGCGCCCGCCGACTCCTTCATCTACGGAGGCTGAACCTCGTTGGCTGACACGGTTTCTGTTCTGGCGGCCAGGATCGCCAACCTGGAGCGCCTGGTGCGCGACCTGGCGCGGTCGAGTCGTCTGGCAAACTCCTCGATCGAGAACGGTTCCATAGGCATCTACGACGGCGACGGCCTGCTGCGCGGCAGCATCGGCCTGCAGGAGGACGGCACGGTGGGCATGGCCGCCGTCAACGGCCCGCCTCCGCCTGTCCCGTCCACGCCCACCGTGGCTTCCGTCACGGGCGGTGTGGCCGTCACCTGGGACGGCACGTTCACGGACGGCAGTCCGGCCCCCACGGACTTCGCCTACGTCGGCGTGCACTACTCCACCAGCGCCGACTTCACCGCAGACGACTCCCTGTTCTCCGGGTTCTACGCCGCCTCGGGCGGCTCCATGACGGTGCCCACGGGTGCTGACGTGCCGGTGTGGGTGCGCCTGGTGTGCGTCTCGACGTCCGGAGCCACCTCCGCGCCGTCCGGGGTGGCGGGCCCTGCCTCATCCGCGCCGGTCGTCGCGGACGAGGTCCTGGACGGCATCATCACCGACCTGTCGCTGGCCGACGGTGCGGTCACCGAAGCGAAGCTCGCTACGGGCGCGGTGGGCAGTGTCGCGCTCGCTGACGGCGCGGTCCTTGAGGCGAAGCTGGCCCAGGCCGCTGTCTCGGTCGGCAAGCTCGCCGACGGCGCGGTCACCGACTTGAAGCTGGCCGACTTGGCGGTCACCGAAGCGAAGCTCGCTGCAGGCGCGGTGGGGACGACGTCCATCCAGGACGGTGCGATCACCACGCCCAAGATGGTCGCCAACACCATCAGCGGAGACCGGATCGCGGCTGGAACCCTCGACGCCGGGAAGATCGTCGGCAAGTCCATCACGGCCGGCCAGATCCAGGGCCAGGCGATCACGGGCGCCGAGATCGCCGCGAACACCATCGCAGCATCGAACATCGCCGCTGGCGCGATCACGACTGACAAGCTGACCGTCGCTGGCGGCGCCAACCTGCTGAGCGACCCGAGCTTCGAGGGCGCTTACACGGCGGCGCTCGTCGCCTCGGCGGGCGCGTTCTGGTCGGTGGACGCTAAGGGCAACGGCTCCGCCAAGTCGGTCAAGGTCGACGCTGTGGCGGGAGCGGTCTCGACCCGCAACCTCACCCTGACGACCGTGCCGATCCTGGCCGGCGACCAGTTGTACCTGGCGTGCGACTACCAGGCGTCGGCCGACTACAACGGCACCGTCAAGTTCTACGCCCAGTGGCTCAACAGTGCGGGCGCCACCGTGGCCTGGAGCGTCGTGCAGGCTTCGCCGCCGGTGCTGGGTCCCACCTGGCAGCGCCTTGCCGCCACCGTCTCGGCACCGGCGAACACCGTCAAGGCCTTCATCATCGTGGAGTCCTACGAGGCGAGCGCCGGGGCGGTCTGGTTCGACAACGCCGCGGTGCGACCGGTGCTCCCGGGCACGATGATCGCCGACGGTGCGATCACCACGCAGAAGCTGGTCGCCGGGCAGATCAACGGCGACCGGCTCGCCGCCGGGACGGTCGCCGCCGACCGGATCGCCGCGGCCAGCATCACGGCCGCGCAGATTCAGGGCCTGACCATCACCGCCGACAAGATCGCCGGTAACACCATCACCGCCGACAAGCTGAACGCAGGGACGATCACGGCGGCCTCGGGTGTCATCTCGTCCATCGACGCAAGCAAGATCACCGTTGGGAAGATCACGGCCGCGCAGATCGACGCGACCAGCCTGGTGATCTCGGCGGCCAACGTGAACGGCACAGTCGCCTCCGCGAGCAGCGCCGGCACGGTGACCGGGTCGATCGGTTCCGGGGTGACGCTGCCGCCCACCCAGATGGGTACCGGGCAGATCCCGCAGACCACCACCATCAACGGCGCGTCGATCCTGACGAACACTCTGGATGCGGCGAGCATCAAGGCCGGGACCATCACCGTGGACCGGCTGTCAGTCGGCCTGGCCGGAACCGTGGGGCAGAAGTGGTACGACTTCGGCGACTCGGCGTCGAAGTGGCAGAACCCGGGCGGCACCATGACCACGGTCGCCGTCGCGGACTCGCAGGCCGGCGGCAACGTGATGCGGTGCGTCGGCTACGTGCAGGGCGCCTACCGGCCGGACGTGAAGATCCCCTACGACCCGTCGGTGACGTACCGGGTCAGCCTGCGGATACGACAGACGGTCGCCAACTCGACACCGGGTACGAACCAGACGCTGTACGCGGGCGTGGCCGGTTTGGCGGCCGACGGCGTGACCTTCGTGAACAACACTGGGGCCAACTCGAAGTCCAGCCAGTTCTACGTGGCGGTCGACAGCGTGGACCTGGTCGCCGGCGCGGGCTGGGCAACGTACACCGGCTATCTCAAGGGCACCTCGGACACCCCCGTCCGCACGACCGCGCCGAACGCCAACGCGCCCGCCCAACTGCACTCCAGCGTCCGCTACATCACGCCGTTCCTGTACGCGAACTACCAGCAAGGCACCGGCACGGTCGAGATCGACATGTACGCGATCGAGGTCGTGGAGTCCGGCGGAATCACCGCGAGCAACGTCAAGGCCGGGGCCATCGACGGCCAGACGATCACCGGGGCGAAGCTGCAGACGGCCAGCAGCGGCAACCGGGTCGTCATCGACGAGGAGACGATCGGCGGGGTGCCCACGGGCGTCATCCGCTTCACGAGCGGCCAGGCCGGCGACACGGACGGCCTGATCACGTCCGAGGTCAACGGTGCGGCCACGCAGCTGGCGATCACCGCCCCAAAGTCGTCGCTCGTGACCAGCTCGGCGCCGCCGGCCAGTGTGCTGCTGGGCACGGACGCGATGGGCAAGCAGATCGTCGAGTTCGACGCGGAAAAGGTCTACCTGGCCTCCCCCACCTACGTGGCGCTGCCCCTGTGGGATTACCTCGGGCAAGGCGTCATCTTCAACCTGGTGAAGGACTGGACGACCCCGGCGCTGGCCTCCGGGTACACCGGCAACGGCAACTCGAACGGTGTCGTGCAGTACAGGGTGATCAACGTGCTGGGCACGAACTTCGTGCAGTGGCGCGGCGGCCTCAACATCACCTACAGCAGCGGCGCCATCGCCAACAGCGGCGCCCCGTTCGCGTCCGCGCTGCCGTCGGCCGCCCGCCCGTCCTCGAAGTGCTCCCTGTCGGCCGCGTGCTCCGCGTCGAGCTCCAGCACGCTGTCACTGAAGATCGACTTCAACTCGGACGGCACGGTCGGCATCGTCGGCACGAACACCACCACCATCAACCCGCCGTGGGTGTCGTTCTGCGGCCTCATGTACAGCCTGTGACGAGGGAGAACGACACACGATGGCACGTCAGGTGACGATCGTCGGCCCGGACGCCTCCGGCTTCTCGTGGACGTGCGGCCAGTGCGGCGAGTCCGGTACCGCAGCCGACAGCGATACTGCGATGGCCGACTTCAACACGCACTGGGACAACGCGGTGATCCCGCCGGTCGACCAGTGGCTTGAGCAGGTCTTGGACGCCGGGCAGGCCCTCGCGGAGGCCTCGCCCGGCACGCCGTTGGCCACGGCGTGGCAGCAGGCCGTCTCTTCGTTGCCGCCGGCGGTGAATGCGGCGTGGCGTAGCCCGGGGAACATCCACCCCGCTGGCTGACGGGTGGTCTGCTTCTGCCCGTAGACTCGTGGGCGGCGCGGGGGCGCCTATCCGAGGAGTGCGCGGTGACGCAGCCGCCGAGCGCCGAGCCCACCCTGTGGGAACTGCACCGCGCACTGCAGCAGATGCGCGAAGACCAGAACCACGGCATCCAGCAGCTACGCGACGACCTGCGCGGTGACCTGGCCGCGATGAACGCCCGCTTCGAGGAGACCGTCTCCAAGGAGGTCTACCAGGCGGATCAGCGGCTGGTGAATCAGCGGCTGGCCTCCGTCGAAGAGACGCAGCGCACTGCGGTCAGGGCCCGCGAGGCCGATCAGCAGCAGGCGGCCAGCACCCGCAAGTGGCTGGTGTCGGCGTTCATCGCCCCGCTGCTGATCGGCCTGCTGCAGCTGTGGCTGACCAGCAAGGTGGGGGCAAGCCCGTAGCGGCACACCACCGCGGCAGCATGCTCCTTGTTCGTCCGGCGCGGGGGAGAAACGGCACCGGACGTGCCCATTACTCACGGCACCCTCACCCACCGCTACCCACACCACACGAAGCTAGGTCGCCACCAGGTCCTCGACGCCCGCTCTCTGCAGTGGGTGCACGAGCACACCGGGGCGCCCCTCAAGCCTGTCCAGCACACCCCGCGCATCCCGGTCCTCGACCAAGAGGACCTGTTCGCGCAGGGCATCAACCTGTCCCAGGTCATCGCCGGCGCGGCAGACGTCGACGCGCTCGGCTCGTGCACCGGTAACGCCGGGACGGCCGCGGTGTCGCTGCTCCTCGATGACGCGGAGGCACGGGCGGCCGGGCTGGTCCTCACCGACGCGCAGGCGGCCGAGGAGTGGGCGATCGGCCTGTACGCGGAGGCGACCGGCCTGGACGACGCGGCCGGCGTATTCCCGCCCTCCGACACGGGCAGTTCGGGCCTGGCCATCGCCAAGGTACTGAAGCGGCGCGGCCTGGCCGGCCACTACCGGCACGCCACCAATGCCACGGCGGTCGCCTCGCTGCTGCAGACCGGGGGCCTGCTCTACGGGACACCGTGGTTCAAAGCGTGGTTCGAGCCCGACCGGTACGGCTTCGTCGACGGCGGCGACTGGGTGTCATCGCCGCTGGCCGGCGGCCACGAGATCTACCTCGTGGGCTTGGAGCGCGTCGTCCAGGACCACGCGGGCCGCGTCGAGCCCGAGGCCACCGTCGTGCGCTTCCGCAACAGCTGGTCGCGGTCGTGGGGTGACGACGGCGACGGGCTGATGACGCTCGCCACCTACCAGCGGCTGCGCCGCTACATCGACGTCATCCAACTGGAGAAGTGAGGAGGCCGGGCCGATGCTCAAGGCCATCGACATCAGCAGTCTGCAGGCGCACCCGGACATGGGCGGCGTGGACGTCGTCTTCATCAAGGCGTCCGAGGGCCGCAGCTACGCCAACCCGCGGCGCGACGACCAGGAGAAGGCCGCGCGGGGCGGCGGCAAGCAGGTCGGCTGGTACCACTTCCTGTGGCCGGGGAACATCCAGGCGCAGGCCGAGTGGTTCGTCCGTTGCGCCGACCCGCGGGCCGGCGACGTGCTGGCGTGCGACTGGGAGACGACGACCGCGCACACCGCGGCGTCGTGCGCGGAGAAGGACGCGTTCCTGGCGGCCGTGAAGCGGCTGTGCCCGCAGCTGCGGGTGATCCTGTACTGCAACCTCGACTTCTGGAAGCGGCACGACAGCACCTCCGTGTGCGGGGACGGCCTGTGGATCGCCGACCCGGGCGCCGCGCCGGGCCAGCCGCGCGTGAAGAACTCGTGGGTGGTCCACCAGTACGGCATCCGGGGCGGGCAGGACGTCGACGTGTGCAACTTCGCGTCGGTGCAGGCGTGGAAGGACTGGGCGGGCGCGCCCAAGACGCCGACGCCGAAGCCGAAGCCGCCGACGCCGAGGCCGTACGTGCCGCCGGCGTTCCCGAAGGGCCTGGCGCCGGGCAGGTCCAAGCCATCGGCGAAGCCGCTGCAGAAGGCGCTGCGCGCGGCCGGGTTCCTGCACATCTCGGACGCGGACCTGTCGGACCACTACGGGACGCGCACGGAGGGCGGTGTACGCCGCTTCTTCGACGCGCACCCGCAGTTCCGCTCGCAGGGCAAGCCGCGCGACGCCGCGATCGGCCCGAAGGGCTGGGCGTTCCTGTTCACCCTCGCCTACGGCCGGAAGTGACCGGTGGACGCCGCTGACGTCATCCGCCGGTTCACGTTCCACCCGGCCGACACCGACGAGCGCCGCCAGGCCCACGAGGACATCAGGTCCGCGTGCCTGGAGCTGGCGCTGATGCTGCACTCCGAGCTGCCTGACGGCGCGGAGAAGCAGTCGGCCATGTTCCGCCTCGAGGAAGTCATGTTCTGGGCGAACGCTGCGATCGCCCGCCAACCGAAGGAGTCCCAGCCGTGAACCTGTTCGTGTCTCTGCTCCGCACCGGTGTCCCGGCGCTGGCCGGATGGCTGGTGGCGCTGGCCGCCCGCCACGGCCTCGGCCTCGACGCGCAGGCCCTGACCAGCGTGCTGATGCCGGTGGCCATGTTCTGCTACTACACGGTGTTCCGGCTGGCCGAGCACTACCTGTCGCCGGCGTGGGGATGGATGCTGGGCTCCCCGCGGCCGCCACAGTACGACCTCGCCGCGTAGGCCGGATGCGCCCGGAAAGACCACGGCCCCCACCGCATGCGGTGGGGGCCTCGGCCTCTTGGAGGCTTCAGCGTAACAGCCTCTCCGGACGGCCATCCTGGGCGCGCGCTCCTGAGCGGCCCCGGCCCTCGCTGGTTAGAATCTAAGGGCAGTCCAGTTGAGGAGGGGTCCAGTGGTGGCGGGGAAGCGGAAGCCGTTCCTGGCCGGCAGGCAGGAGTTCGCCGCCCTGTACGGGGTGAAGCCCACGCAGGTCACGCAGTGGGTGGCGCGGGGCGTTCTGAACTACCAGCGCGCGGTGATCGTGTCCGGGTCGCCGTACTGGCTGCTGTCGTTCGCGCGGGGGTTCGGGGAGATGACGCCGCGGGGCAAGGACGTGGACGAGCGGGTTCTGCAGCAGCTGGTGGCCTCGCAGGAGCCCGGCATGTGGGCGCGCAACGTGGACGACGTGCCGCCGCTGGTGGGCCTGCAGGAGGCGACGGCGCTGTTCGGGCTGAGCAGCCAGCAGAACCTGTCGGCCGTGGTGCGGCAGGGCCGGTTCGCGCCGGCGGACTACCAGCTGTCCGGGTCGCCGCTGTGGCTGCTGGACACCTTGATCGAGGCGGCGCCGGAGATTCAGGCGAAGTCCCGCACGGTGATGTGGGCGGTCGTCCCGCAGGTCGAGGCGGCGCTGCGGCAGCGCCGCTACACCGGCCCCGGCTCGGTGATCGTCCCCCGGGGCCGCGCCGCGAAATCCGCCTGACCTGCGCAAACAGGCGGCACAAAACCGAAGATGAGGTTAGAATAAGAGCATCGGCCCGGAGCGGGCCGGTGCTCTTGTCTTCGGGAGGAACGATGTGCGCCACCTTGGCCACGGCCCGGTCGCCGACCGGCCGCCGTCGGTTTGCTGGCTGCGAACTGGTTGAACGTGTCAGACCCTTCATGAAAGATGTGCCACACCATTGGAGAGGTGTTTGCACTTTCGGGGGTCCCGTGCCCATTCACCAGCAGCAACTGCCGGGCCTGGACGACATCCAGCCCGTCCAGCAGCCGAACGCCGACCCCGGCCAGTCCATCCAGCAGCGGTTCGAGGCGTTCCACGCCCTCAACCCGTGGGTGCTGCGGCACCTGGAGGCGCTGACCGCCAACTGCGTCACCGACGGCTTCACCCGCGTCGGGATCGGGATGCTCTTCGAGCTCCTGCGCTGGCGGTACGGACAGGCCACTCAAGGCGACGCCTTCCGCCTGAACAACAACTTCCGCAGCCGGTACGTGCGGCTCCTGATCGAACGCCACCCCGAGTGGGCGGGCCTGTTCGAGACCAGGGCTCTGCGCGCTGCATGAGACCAACGACCTCTTGGAGCAGTCCCGATGGGCACCATCAAGCTGAAGACCCGAAAGCCGACTGGCATCGTGCCGTGGCCGCTGATCCTCATCGAAGGAGACGAGGGCGCCGGAAAGACCTACTCTGCCGCCGAGTTCTCCGCCTCCGACCAGATCGGCCAGATGTACTGGGTCGACCTGTCGGAAGGCAGCGCCGATGAGTACGCGGCCATCCCCGGCGCCGACTATCTGATCATCAATCACGACGGCACCTACCGCGACATCCTGGAGCAGATCCGCGCCGTCCACGACGAGGCCCGCCGCGCCGCCCTCGCCGGCGAACCGCCGGTGGTGCTGTCCGTCGACTCTGGGACCGCGCTGTGGCGGATGCTCAAGACCTGGACGAACGAGCGGGCCCGGCGCGGCAAGACCAACGCCAAGCGCCTGCAGGACGACCCGGACGCCTCGGTTGAGGTGGGGATGAACTTGTGGAACGACGCCACCGAGAGGTGGTTCGAGGTTATTCACCTGCTGCAGACGTTCCCCGGCATCGCCATCATCACCGCGCGCGGCAAGCTGATCTCGGCCATCGACGACAACGGCAAGCCCGTCACCGACAACCGCAACCGCGTCCTGCGCGAGTGGAAGGTCCAGGCACAGAAGGATCTCGCCTTCGACTGCTCGGTGTGGGTGCGGATGCGGCGCGGCCGCACCCCCCAGGTCATCAAGGCCCGCTCGCTGCAGCTGCGTATCGAGGACGGCAAGCCGCTCGACCTGCCGGACTTCACCATCGAGGACCTGGTGTTCAACCGGCTCGGCTGCTCGCTGGCCTCGCAGCCCCGCCAGATGCCCGCGCTCGTCGGCGACCGGGTGCAGGGCTGGCTGAACGACCACGGGGTGGCGGACCTGCAGGACGTCGAGCGGCTGCGTGAGCTGTGGTGGGAGGCCGCCGAGGACGACACCGGCCTGACCCGTGCTGAGGTCGTCTCCATCCGTGCCGCGATCGAGCGCCTGGTCTCCGAGATCGAGAACCCGCCGGCCGACATGGGCCAGGGGCCGGTGACCGACGCGGACCGGCTGCGGGCCGCCGCCGAGCGCAAGGCCGAAGAGAGCGGCGCCGAGGCCGAGGACGAGCCCGACCCGGACAGGCGCCCCGTCCGCAAGGCCCCCGCCAAGAAGGCGGCCGCCAGGCGCACCCCGGCCAAGCGCACGCCCGCCAAGACCGCCGCCGCCCGGCGCTGACCCCTTCCCTCGCGGGCCGGGCCCTGCACGGCCCGGCCCGCCCCGAACATCAGGAGTTGCTGTGACTGCTCAGCTTGTGGAGAGCGTTCCGTCCCTGTGGACGGCCGCCCACGACGTCGACGCCAGACGGCCCCGTTCGCTGCAGCGGCAGCTCGGCGCCTCGGACACCGTCTGCGAGCGCCGCGCCGCCTACATCATCGCCGGCACCCCGCCGACCGACGAGACCGACAAGCGCGCCGCGATCCTCGGCACCTACATCCACGAGGGCCTGCTCGGCGCCGCGCGCAGCGAGTACGGCTGGCTGGTCGAACGCGCCGTCGCCGACGACACGATCAAGGGCCACATCGACGCCGTGCAGCTCGACGAGGAGACCGCCCGCCGCGTCCCGGCCCGCCACCGGCCCAAGGTGCCCGCCGAGGTCGTGACGGTGGAGGACGTCAAGACGAAGACGACGTTCCTGTGGGACAAGGTGCGCCGCTACGGGGCGACGGCGGCCGAGCTGCGCCAGGTGTACCTGTACGCCGACCTGCTGCGCACGGTCGGCTTCGAGGACGTGCCCGGCCAGCGGTACCTGGCCAAGCTCGGCCCGCTGCAGGTGGAGCGGATCCGCTTCCGCTTCGTCAACCGGGACAACGGCGAGGAGTACATCCAGGAGATCCCGTTCGATCCGATGGAGGCCTCCCGCGCCCGCTGGTGGGTGCAGCGCGTGCTGGAACTGAACAGCCCGGAGGAGGCCCGGCGGGACTTCGACGGGCCGGGCCTGGACTCCATCTGCGACTACTGCCCGTTCATGACGGCCTGCTGGGGGCTGCCCAAGGTCCCCGGAGCGCCGGTGCAGACGGTCCTCATCCACGACGACGCCGACCGGAAGCAGGCCCTGGAGGAGTACGTACGCGGACACGAGCTGGAGACCGAGGGCAAGCGGATCAAGAAGAAGGCCCGGCTGATGCTGGACACCTCGCCGGCGGGCGCGTACGGCCGCAACGAGCTGGCCTGGGGCGGCAAGAACCCGAAGTGGGCTGTCGACGTGCAGGAGATGGTCAACCTCCACGAGGACGCCCAGATCCCCGTGCCGATGGTGCCGGACGAGGACCGCATGATCAAGAACCTGAAGGCGGCGGGCCTGGCAGTGCCTGAGGTGAAGACCTCCGAGACCACGCCGAAGACCATCATCGTGCGGCCTTTCAAGGCCTGATCGGACGGCCGCCGCCCGTCCCGGGTCGGGGCGGGCGGCGGCGTGCCCGTGGAGGGAACTTCCGTTGTCCATTCACCTGATGGTCGTCGCTGCCTACCTGCCCGATGACGTGGTCACCCAGGGTCAGAAGCTGGCCCTGATGAAGATATGCGACTCGGCCGACGACGAGACGCGCCTGTCGAAGCCGGGCCTGCGCAGGTTGCGGGCGTGGGTCGGCGTGACCGAGAAGCGGTGCATCACCATCGTCACCGAGCTGGTCGCCAAGGGCCTCATAGAGCGCGTGGAAGTCGGCAAGGCGGGCCGCCGCGCGGTCTACCGGGTGTTCCCCATGGGTGTCCCGGCGATCCCGTCCAACGACGATCTGGACGCCCGGTTCCAGGTGTCCGACTCGGCTCCGAAGAACCCGCGCAAGGCGCGCACGGGGGTCAGCCGGGCGGCACCGTCCGCGCCGGGCATGACGAGCCAGGACATCGACGCGCGGGCGCTGGCCGCCGGCGAGGGCGTGAGAGAGGCAGGGTTCCACGAGTGGAACCCTGACGAGGCCGAAGGCAGGGTTCCACCGGTGGAACCCAGTGGGTCTCACGGGTGGAACCCTCAAGGTTCCACCGGTGGAACCCCTTCTCTTCCTTCTTCTTCCTCTGTCCTTCCTTCCCCCCCACCCCCCGCGGCTGGCGCCGCAGGGGAGCCCGCTCCCGCTGGCTGCCCCAGGCACTCCGTGCCCGCCGCGAACTGCCGCGCCTGCGGCACGAACCCGCGCGCCGGTCGCGCGGCCCGCGAACGGGACCAGGCGGAGGCCGAGCGGGAGGCGCAGCAGACCTGGCTGCGCGACTATCAGCAGGACCTGGCCCGCGCACGGCGGGTCGCGCTGGAGCGTCCGGGGGATGTGGCGGCCGCCCGGCAGCTGGCGCGTCAGATGGCCCGTGAGGGGCGGGAGAGAGCACGCCAGGGTGATCCGCCGCCCGAAAAAAATTCTTGACGCCCCTCTGATTGCCACTAGAATAAGAGGGATGGGCGGGAAAGGGCCCGGCCTACATCGCGAGGAGGACTGAACATGAGCGAGCAGTCGATGACGTCGACCGCGACCTGCGAGGGTGGCAGCTGGAAGCTGGTGGTGCGGCACGAGAGCGACAACGCCACGGTCGCCGAGGTGTGGTGCTTCGGCGTCAAGCTGAGCGAGACGACGCTGACCACGGAGGGCGAGGTCACCGTCACGGACCCGGCGAAGACCGTTCACTCGGCCTAACCACCGCCGTTGGATGTGCCACATCGCTCGACCGCACCGACCTCTTGGAGAACGACATGCGCAACCCGATCACCGCGCCGGCCATCCATCGCTTCGACGACACCGTGGAGGCGTACGACGCGACCCAGTGCCGCGAGGACATCCGCGACGGCGACGTGCTGGTGGTGGAGTCCGAAGGCGTCGTCGGCTTCCTCGACGCCGCCTGGCCGGTCGCCATCACCGAGGCGCACGGCGAGTTCCACGGCCTGAAGATCCCCGGACGCGAGCACCACGGCGGCCGCTTCACGGCCAGCGTCGACCTCGCCGAGCAGATCGCCGCCGAGCACGGCTTCCCCCTGGCCGCCAAGACCGCTCCCACGGCCTGACCCCCACCCCTACGGGCGGGCGGCTGGCAGTCCTGTCGACCGCCCGTAGAAATACCGCACCACTCGACCGAACCTCACCTCTTGGAGGCACCACATGGGCAAGCTGCCCACCCTGCGCCAGGAAGCCCAGGACCGTTTGGCCCTGGACTCCGCCCAGCAGGTCATCCCCGTCCTGATCGGGCTCGCCCGCGCCTGGCGCGATGACCCAGTGGGCATCGGCGCCCTGTTCGCCGACATCGCCGACCGCGACGACCAGGCGCGCGCAGAGGCGCAGCTGAACGGCCTCGGTGACGGCGAGCACGCCCGCGACCAGCTCGCCGAACAGCTCCTCGCCGAGGCCGGCGGCGCCCAGTTCCACCTCGACCGCACGCGCGACCGGCAGGCCGTCCACCAGGCCCGCCGGATCGCCGAGGAGGCCCGCCGCCTCGCCGACATCCTCGACCAGCACGCCAACCTGATGACGATCCAGGTCGAGGAAGCCGAGCAGGAGCGCGCCGCCCGGCACGCGGCCGAGATCAGGCGCCTGCGGTCCCTGGTCACCAGGGCCGGGCTGCCCGCCGCGCACCCGGCCCTGTGCGGGCATTGCAGCTGCTGGGGGCACCACGCGAACGGGCTGCTCTGCTGCCTCGGCTGCGGCACCCCGGGGCACGCGATGACCGCCCCCGAGGCCCGCCCGGCCGCTCACGCCGGCTGAACCGGGCGGAACGGGGTGGCGGAACGAGTTCCGTCATCCCGTTCCGAAATGTGCCACAACTCTGTACCGTACGACCCACCTCTTGGAGATCGCATGAACAACATCGCACCTCTGCCTGTCCACGGCCGCGTCAACCGGCCCGAGTGGCAGGCGCTTTGGCTGCAGTACGAGCCGGTCACCACGCCGCTGCGCATGGCCGGCCTTGTCTGCGACATCGACCCCTGCGGCGGCCAGACGAACCTGTACGTCGACCTGCCCGACGGCAGCCACCTGGTCATCCACGACCACGACGCGCTGCCCGACCGGCTGGAGCAGGTCACCGGCTGGATCATCCAGCGCGGCCACCGCGACAACCCGAACTACGACGCACTGGTCTACGACTCGACCGAAGACGGCGAGCACGAGAAGCACGGCGCCGACATCGTCACGATGCTCGCCGCGGTCGCCCTCCACCTGAAGTCGCTCACCGACCCGGACACCCGCGCGGCCGGGGCCAAGCTCGGCGATCTGCTGCTGGCGACCACCGAGCGGTACGCCGTCAGCTTCCTCGGCGTCAACTCCCAGCACACCGCCGACGGACGGCCCATCAGCGGCCCCTTCGACAGCCAGGCCGAGGCCGTCAAGGAGTACGGCTGGCAGACCCACCTCCTCGAGGACGCCGGCTGGCGGCTCGTCCACGAGCAGGGCGGCACCGAGTGGCCCATGACGGTGTGGCAGCGCCGCGACGTCCTGCAGGTCCTCTTCGTCAGCCGCCAGCCGCTGCTGTGACCCCTACCCCCTGACCCACCGGCCCCGCGCCGCACGGCGCGGGGCCCCCGACCCGACCTCTTGGAGAACATCTTGTTGGCAACCCTTCCCAGAAGCCTTGAGCTGACGTTCAACGACCTGCTCGCCGGCGCCGGCGGCTCCTCCTCCGGCCTGGTCGAGGCCGGTTGGAGGGGCAAGCTCGCCATGAACCACTGGCAGACGGCGATGGACTCCCACGCCGCTAACCACCCCACGATTGAGCACCTGACCGCCGACGTCACCGGCTACCCGATGCGGTTCCTGCCCCGCGCCCTGCTGCTGTGGGCGTCGATCATCTGCACCGAGGTCAGCCCCGCCGGCGGCCGCGTTCACCCCACCGATCAGCTCGACCTGTTCCAGGTCCTCGACCAGCTCGATGACGACGAGGCCGAGGAGTGGAAGGCGCTCACCCCGGAAGCGTTCGAACGGACCCGGGCGACCGCCTGGTGCGTCGTGCGGGCGTGCGAAGCCAAGCGGTTCCCGTATGTCGTCATCGAGAACGTCGTCGAGTTCGCCCTGTCATGGGTCCTGTTCCGCACCTGGGTCAAGGCGATGACCGAGCTGGGCTACGAGCAGCCGCAGATCCTGTGCGCCACCTCCGCGCACGTCGGCGACGACGACAACGTGCGCGCCCCCCAGTGGCGGGACCGCATCTACCTGGTGTTCCGCCTCAAGGGCATGCCCAAGCCCGACCTGGAGCCCCGCCCGCGCGCGTTCTGCTTCGACTGCGGCAAGGACGTCGACGCGAAGAAGGCGTGGTTCGACCCGCGGGTCCGCATCGGCAAGTACCTGCGGGACTACAACTACCGCTGCCCCAACCGGCGCTGCCGCAACGCCGTGGTCGAGCCGTACGTCCGGCCGGCCGCCTCCGTCATCAACTGGGACGACCTGGGCCAGCGCATCGGCGACCGCAAGAAGCCGCTGGTGGCCACCACCATGGACCGCATCCGCGCGGGCCTGGCGAAGTTCCCGCACACCCCGTCCTCGATCACCCTCAATCACGGCAAGGACGGCACCGACCGCGCCTACGCGGTCGCCGAGCGGCCGTTCTCGACCCGCACCATCAAGCAGGGCGACGGGCTGCTGGTGCCGACCGGCGGCAGCTGGAACACGGCCTGCAGCGACGTCGCCGAGCCGATGCGGACCCGCATGACCCGCGAGTGCGAGGCCCTGGTCACGGTCGACCCCGAACCGTTCGTGATCACCTACCGGCAGAACGCCCAGCCGGCGCTTGCCACCGAGCCGGTCACCGCGGTCACCGCGCAGGGCAACCATCACGGCCTGGTCCGCCCGAACGGGGGGCCTGTCCCGCCCGAGCTGCGCAACACCCTCGTCATCCCCTACCGCAAGGCCGCCGTGAAGACGGTCGCCGAACCGGTGCACACCCTGTCCACCCACGACTCGGCCGGCCTGCTCAGGTCCGCGCCCGCCGTGGAGGACTGCTACTTCCGGATGCTCAAGCCGCGCGAGCAGCTGGAGGCGCAGCGGTTCCACCGGCAGTACGTCGTGATCGGCACCCAGGCCGAGCAGACCATGCAGGCGGGCAACGCCGTGTCGGTCAACGTGGCCCGGCACATCGGCGAGCGCATCAAGGACGCTCTGTGAGCCGCGACTGGACGCTCGGCGCACCTTGCCGAGGCCAGCGCGGGTTTACGCCCAGCGAAGACGAGTTCAACAGTGACCGGGCGCTCAGGCGCCTGTGCAGTCCCCTGCTCGCCATGTGCGGGCCGTGCCCGTTCCGCGCGGAGTGCATCGCCACCGTCATGCCCGCCCAGGCCAAGTTCGACGGCATCGCCGGCGGCCGCCTGTGGTGCAACGGCCTGGTCATCGACGCGCTGGACGACGTGTTCGACGACGAGCTGATCGAGCCGAAGCTGCGGGCCAGCTGCGGCACCGAAGCCGGAGCCAAGGACCACACCCGCAACGGCGAACGCCCCTGCCCGTCCTGCGCACAGGCGACCCGAGAGGTCACCGCACGCCGCAAGCAGGCGAAGTCCAAGGAGCCCAAGCAGCTGCAGCTGGAGTTCGCCACCACCTGACCACTCCGCCCGCCCCCTCCCCGGGGGCGGGCCCCACCGAGCACCTGGAGAGACCCATGCCCCACCCCACCACCCCGCGGCCGATGCGGCAGGCGCTGCAGCCGATGATCGCCGGCGCGGTCCTGGCCAGCACCCACCCCGGCCTGGCCGCCGACAGCATCGAGATCGACCACCTCGGCGTCGCCACCGGAGACGACCCGCTCGGTCTGCGCGTCTTCCTGTTCCACCCCGGCCACGGGGTGTTCCAGCAGTGGGCCGAGGCCATCGAGGCGACCGAGTTCGGCGCACCCCGCCCTACCAGCCGCCCCGGCGAGCTGTTCCATACCGCCTTCGGCCGGATCGGCACCACCCCCGTCGAGGTCAACTGCGTCAGCCAGCGCGGCGAGTGGGTGTGGCGCACGAGCGGCGACGGCGTCCACAAGCGGGACAGCGCCAAGGACGGCGCGGTCGCCGTCTGCGGCGGCCTGATCGTCGGCATCGCCGACATCGCCGACTGGGAGGCGTCGGACCGGCGCTGCACCGGCTGCACGGCCGCCGAGCCCGCCCCGGCCGCCGAGCCAACCCCGGTCGGCGTGCAGTGATCCGCACCAAGGGCCGCGCCTGTAACGGCAAGCGCCGCCACGACACCGAGGACGCGGCCGAGGACCACCGCCAGCGGCTCATCGCCAAAGGCGGGGTGCGCCTGACCACCTACCGGTGCCGCAACCGCACCTGCCGCGGCTGGCACGTTGGCCACCTCCCCAAGCCCCGCACCTGACCAACCACGCCTCTTGGAGCACCTGATGGACCAGATCAACGCCCTCTGCGCCCGCCTGGGCGAGCGCGCCGCCGGATCGTGGCAGGAAGAGGCCGCCGTGTGGCTGCTGGCCACGCACGGGCACTGGCTGCCCGAGCTGCAGCACGCCCGCATGGTCGTCGACGACGGCGACGGCGAGTCCCGCATCGCCTGGCGGCACGTCGCCGCCGCCTGCCTCAACGCCGGCGAGGGCCCGCTGAGCGGAACCGCGGAGCAGTGGCAGATCCTGCGGCTGGCCTGCCTGCTGACCGGCCGCCACGTCATGTCCTTGGCCCACCTGTACGCCCTGGACGAGCCCAACAAGCGCCTGGTCCTACACGCGATGGCGTGGGCGGCCGGTGGGCACGCCTGGGCCTCGACCCTCGGCCTGATAGACGCCCCCACCGCGTGACCGGCTGACCAGCCCCCGATCCGGGCCGCGCCCGCGGTGACTACCCCCGCGGGCGCGGCCTTCCAACCCCCCTCTCTTCAAGGAGCACTGCACTCGTGGACACCCCTCGCCGCACCCAGCTGGTCATGCAGGTCCTGGACCACGCCATCGCCTGCGACCACGACCGGGCCATGCAGCTGATGGGCGAGATCGCCGCAGCCAGCGACGGCAACCAGATATACGGCGTGTGCTGTGCCTTCGCCGAAGCCGCACGACAGCTGCTCGTCCAGCTATACGGGGACGCCAGCCCGGAGGGCCTGTGGGTGCTGACCGCCCCCGACCCGGCCGACGGCCCCCAGCACCCGGCGCACCTGTTCTCTCACCGGTTCGTCGCCGCCTACGCCAACCGCGACAGGCCGATGTGCCAGGCCCTGTACCTGGCGATGGCCAAGGCCAGCGCCGAGGACTACGCGCACTCCGTGGCCGCACTCGTCGGCGACGTCGCCCACCTGGCGCGCGTCGTCCGGGAGGAGCTGGCCGCCGACGCGGAGAAGCCCGCCCAGCACCCGCACTGAACCGCTGGCTCGACCCGCTGCCGCTGCGCGCCGACGGCTCGGCACTGCGCATGGCACTGGCCGCCTGACCTCTCCGTGCCGTTCCGCGTACCCCGAGGAGTTCCGTTGAGCAGTCCCGTCCTGCAGCTGCCCCTGCCCACCGTCCCGGCCGCAAGGCCCCCGCTGGTGATCGGCATCGACCCGTCGTTGACGTGCACGGGCGTCGCCGGCGACGGCTGGGCGGACGCCCTGCGCTGCAAGGGCAAGGGCCATCACCGGCTGCGGTGGCTGCGGCAGGGGATAGCCGAGCGCACACGGTCGGCCGACCTGGTGGTGATCGAGGGCGCGGCGTACGGGAAGGGCGCGCAGGCCGGGCATCACGAGCTGGCCGGCCTGTGGTGGATCCTCACGCAGGACCTGTGGGAGCGGTAGATCCCCTACGCGGTCGTCACCCCGCACGGGCGGACCATCTACGCCACCGGCACCGCCTACCCGGCGAAGGACTACCCGAAGGAGAAGCGCGCCCGCATCGCCAAGGGCATGGTGCGCGATGCGGTCGCCGAGCGGTACGGCGTGGAGTGCGACGGTCCGGGCCGCTACGACAAGGCGGACGCGGTGATCCTCGCCGCGATGGGGCTGCACTGGGCCGGCTGGCCGCTGGCCGTGGTTCCGGACACGCACCGCCGGGCGCTGGACGCGGTTCCCTGGCCTGAGCGCACGCCACGCCTGCAAGCCCGTGACCTGGGCCTTTGCGGAAAAAATTCTTGACGCCCTCATGAATGCGCGTAGAATAAGAGGGATGGGCGGGAAGGAGCCGGGCCTACACCGCGAGGAGTGAACACGAGCCGGACCGCCCCGCCAGATGTGCCACAACCCTGACCAGTCTCTTGGAGAAGCCTGTGATCACCTACCTCGACCAGTTCGCCGCCGCCCTCAGTGAAGCCGAGGGCGCCAGGACCAGCATCGTCGGCGACAGCCTCTACGTCCGCTACGCCAACGATCCGGCCGTCCTCAAGATCACCGCCCAGCACATCGTCGACGAGGGCGTGGAGATCACGTTCGTGCTCATCAACCCGGAGCGCGGCCCGATCGACCACGCCAGCTTCATGCTGACCCGCGCCGAGAGCTTCACGGTCGCCCTGGAGCGGCTGGAGGCCTACCAGGACGTCTGGTTCGTCTGACCGCCCCGCCCGGCCGCCCGCCCCTGCGGGCGGGCGGCCGGCGCCGTCCCGCACGATCAACGGCCTCTTGGAGGAAGCCTTGAGCAGCACCACCTACACCGACCGGCTCGCCGCGCCGTACGCGCTCGCCACCGGCCACACGGCCGACCGACTCGCCGACCTCGTCGCCGCCGGCCCGCACCTGCAGCACCTGCTCGCCGAGCGGTTCGACCTGAGCGCCGACGCCGCCGGCCAGGCCGCGATCACTATCGACCGCGTGCTCGCCGCCACCCACCGCGTGGCCTCCTACGGCCAGAACTACCGCACCTGGATCTCCTGCATGCCCGAGGTGTTCCTGAAGTGCGTGGTGGAGATGGCCGCCTGCGCCGAGGCCGACGAGTTCACCGTCGGGCACGCGGTGCACGTCGGCCGCCAGCTGCTGACCGAACTCGCCCTCGCCCTGCGCCCGTTCTGATCCGCCGCGGGGGCCGCCACCGCGGCGGCCCATCAACCCCTGGGAGAACAGCCGTGAGCAAGACCCTTCACGCCGTCCGCCTCGGCATCGACGGCACCCTCACCGACCTGCAGCTGCCCGTCGGGCACGGCCTGGTCGAGGCGCTGCGCAAGCACGTCGACGGCTGGGTGGAGATCGCCCACTACGCCCGCCCCGACGGCAAGCGCCGCCTGTCCATCGCCGTCGACGCCGACGGCCAGGCCCGCAAGGAGCAGAACCTGTACGCCACCTCCCTGCTCAACGGGATCTACGCCAACCAGCTGCCGTACCTCCTGTACGGGCCGGTCGTCCTGCTCGGCGCGCTGGACGACTCCCACCATCACACCGACGTCCCCGAGCAGATGTGCGGGGTCCTGCCGCAGGTGATGGACGCCTTGAAGACCCGCTACAGCACCACCTGAGCGACGCACCCGGCCGGGCCGCACAAGCCCGGCCGGGTATGCCACAACGATGGACCGATTACGCCTCTTGGAGACCGCATGACCACCACCGACACCAGCCGCCGCTGGCTCGTCGTCTTCAACGACCAGCCGCACACGATGCGGATCACCGCCGTCGAGCCGATCCCCGCCGACGCCGACGCCGACGCCGAGCTGCGCACCGAACTGTGGGTGCACTGCCTGTCGTCCTACGAGGTGGACGCCGCCGGCCCCGTCGAGGCCCGGCGCACTGCCCGCCAGTTGCACGACGTGGAGCGCATCCGCGACGTCCGCGCCCGCCAGCGCGCCTGCCGCGCCCGCCGCAGGGCCTTCCCCACGGCCGCCCCGCACGGCCCCGAGGCCATCGGGGTGGCCGCCCAGGACCTGGACCTCACCCACCAGTGCCGCGCCTACGCCGGCGCGATGGCCGCAGCCGCGCTGCGCGCCGGATACCAGCACCGGGCCTGGCCCCAGCGCGACCTGACGTTCGAGCAGTACCTGGCCCTGCTCCCGGACACCGCGCAGGCGGTCGTGCACCGCTACGCCGTGCTGGCGGCCACCGGCCGCAACAGGGAAGCCGTGGCGCTGCTCGTCAACACGCTCGCCGGCGCCGTCTCCGACCTCTGACCCCACCCCTCCCACCGGGCCGGGCCCCGCAACGGCGGGCGCCCGGCCCTCGCACACCGAAAGGAGCAGCACCGTGCCCGACACGGAGAAAACCGTGCGCGTCTGCATCGACGACACGTTCGGCCCCTTCGAGGCCAGGGTCGACCTCGCCAACCGGTGGAACGGCTGGCTGTGTCCGCGCTTCGACCTGGACACCGTCCGCAAGATCGCCGCGCGCACCGAGGAGCTGGCCGACGACTACGGCCACGACGCCGTCGACACCATTCACGTCATCGACGGCGGCACTGTCGCCGGGCAGCCGCGCGTGGTCGTCGTGCACGTCAGCTGGCAGTACATCGACGAGGACCCCGCCACAGCCGAGAGCGCCACCGAGATCGTCACGCCCGACGACGAGGGCCTGTACGGCATCGGCAGCTGCCAATGGACCTGGTTCGAGGCCCCCACGGCCGATGCCGCAGACCGCCCCTGATCCCACCCGCACCCGCAAGGAGAACACCGTGTCCGAACCGAAGTGGCTGGCCGAGGCCGAGGCCGCCTATGCCCGGCTCAAGGCCCGCGCTGCCGCCGACCAGGCGCGCGCCGCCGTCGACCGGGCCGACCGCATCAACAGCACGGTGCAGGAGCTGGGCATCCTCCCGGTCACCCTGGCCTGCGTCACCGCCGGAACCACCACCCTCACCCCGGCCCTGCTCGTCGAAGCGGATCCGGAAGAGGAGTTGTACTCGGTCTACGCCATCTGGGACGCCACCGCGCGCAGGGTCCACCTCGCCGTCGGCCACTACTGGAACGACTACGAGGGCCTGCGGCCAAGCCGCCCGCTCAACAGCGTCGATGACGTGGTGCTGGCCCGCCGCGAAGGCCCGGAGGAGCAGCCGGCCCAGCGCAGCGGACCGGCCTCGTGGGATCTGCGGTCGATCGCCGAGGAGGCCGCCCGGATGGTCCCCAGCGACGTCACCTCGCACGACGCCGGCGAGATCGCCCAGTTGCTCAGCGGCGTGGCCGCCGGGCTCCTCCACCTCACCGACACCATCTCCCGCACCTTCGACCGCCCCTGACCTCAGCCCCTCTGCGCCCCGCCAACCGGCCGGTTCCCCCCGGCCCGGGTGGCGGGGCGCTGTCACGCCCACACCGAAACGGAGCACCCGATGGATCAGCTCGACCTGTTCGCCGAAGCCGAGGAGACCCCGGTCCCGGCGACGTTCGCCGCCCGCCCCAAGCCGGCCCGCACCACCGCCGCGCCGGCGCCTCGCCCAGCACCCGCCCCCCGCCCGGCCGCCCAGCTCCCGCTGCAGACCGCCGCACCCGCGCCCGCGCCCCGCCCGGCACCCGCGCCGCGCCCGGTCGTCGCCGCCGACACCGAGGCCGACAGCCTGTTCGCCGACCCCCGCCCCGAGCTGCCGTCCGTGCAGACGCCCATCCCCGTACCGCGTCGCATCGCGCCGCGGCTGCTCGGCAATGCGCGGGACGCCGGGCAGCGCCTGGGCGAGGCCGTCGCGGAGACCTGGCACGCCTCCAACTGGGGCGGCTACCGCATGGACATCCCCGTCAGCATCGTCGGCGGCCTGGCCCTATTCCCCATCAAGGGCCACACCGAGGACGTCGCTCGCATCATCTACTCCTCCAGCGACTGGGAGATGCTGCAGGGCTACCGCGAGATCTACGCCCACACCTGGTCCCAGCGCCCCGACCTGGGCGCCCGGATGGCCCCGCTGATGGGCTGGCTCACCGAACAGGGCGTGGAGGAGAAGGCGTACGCGGTGCGCCGGGTGACCGAGACGGCGCTGCGCTACGGCATCCTGCAGCTGACCGGCAACCCTGACCCCTACTACCGCGCCGACACGGACGTGATGTCGTGGACGATCACCTCGCTGCGCTCGCACGGTGCCAAGCAGGGCTTGGGCGAGTACCACACGCCACCGGAGCTGTGCGACATGATGGCCCGCATGCTCTGCAGCGAGCCGCCCACGAAGGGGCAGCGGTTCCACGAACCGGCCGGCGGCACGGGCGGCATGTTCCGCTCCCTCGCCCAGCACATGCGCGAGATGCAGTGCGACCCCGCCGACTACGTCTGGTCGCTGAACGAGCTGGAGCCACTGGCGGCGGCCGGCGCGGCGGTCAATGCCATCGTGTGGGGGCTCGGCCCGAACGTGGTCATCGCCTGCGGCGACAGCCTGGCCCAGGGGGACCTGTACGAGCAGACGGTGCGGGAGCGCGCGGCGCTGTTCAAGGAGCGCGACGAGATCGTTGACCGGCTGGCGGTCGCGGAGGCGGCGCAGCGGGCGCTGGCCCTCGCGGACAAGCTGATGGGCGCAAAGGCCAGCTGAGCTGGGCAGACGTCGGAAAATTTTCTTGACGCCCCCGTGAGTGCCGCTAGAATAAGAGGGCAAGTGGACGAAAGGAGGGGCGTATGGGTCCCGAGGAAGTGCTCGCACGCAGGGCCGCCGGCCGGTGCGAGGGGTGTGGCCACGCCAAGCACGCCACGGACAGGTGCAAGGCTCCGGAGCCGGACCCCGGCAAGGCGCTGCGGCCCGGACAGTGCGGCTGTGAGCGGGGAGTCGAGGAGCTGCTGGCCCTGGAGAAGCAGGGCCTGTGACGGAAGGATCCGAGGCCCGGAGTGCCACGCTCCGGGCCTCGGACTGACATGTGCCACACCACACGACCGAATCCAGCACACGGGAAGGCACCGCATGTACGACGCCGGCCAGCGCATCGCGCTCGTCAAGACCACCGACCCCCACACCGAGCTCCGCCCGGGCGACGAGGGCACCGTCCGCCGCTACACCGCGGCGCTCGACCAGCTCGACGTCGACTGGGACAGCGGCTCCCGCCTCTCGATGCTCCTCAGCGAGGGCGACAGCGTCCGCGTTCTGCCAACTGACCCGCCGGCCCCGCCCCACGGGCGGGGCCTTCCACCGCTACCTCTTGGAGAAGCCGTGAACAAGATCCACATGACCGCGCTGCCCGTACCCCCTCACCACAGCGGGGCGATCATCGCGGCCGTCGAACGCCTCGACGTCGACGGCGCCCAGGTCCGCGCCGCCGCGGCCTGCACCAGCCAGGCCATCCTCACCGCCTGGTCCATCCGCCCCGACGACCAGCGGCACCTCACCCAGGCCCAGTACACGCAGCTTGTCCTCCACTGCTTCTACCCGCAGGTCCTCGACGCCGCGTTCACCCTCCTCGGCGTCGCCGACGTCGCCGTCCGCGTCCGTCAGCTCGTCGCCGAGCTCGACGCCTGACCCGTCCGGCCGGGCGGCGGTCAGCACCGCCGCCCGGCCGGATGTGCCACACCCCTCGACCGACTGAGCCTCTTGGAGAGCCCCCGTGCAGTACGTATCGCCCGCCCTCGACAGCCAGCTCGACCGCACCGCCCTGGAAGCGACCGCCCGCAGGTGGGCCACCCGCGCCCGCTCCTACGCCAACCGCGCCGCCTGCGACGACCAGCAGAACGCCCTCGGCGTCGCCGCCTTCTCCCTCGACTCCGCGGCCTACCACCTCGACCGCGGGGAGACCGACGCCGCGCGCGACGCCCTGCGCGCCGCTTGGCGCTACGCCGGCAGCGACGAGGCCATGAACCCCCAGCTCGCCGAGGCCACCCGCAACCTCCTGGACTCCGTCCGGGACTGACCCAAGCCAGCCCGCCCGCCCGGGCGGGCTCCAACCAGCACCACCCGACCTCTTGGAGAACCCAGTGCAACTCGCACCCTCAGCCCTGCACGAGACCGCCGGAACCCTCACCGGCTACCTCGGCGCCGACGCCTGGCGGGTCAACGAGCTGATCATCGAGGACATCATCCGCCTCGACGGCCCGCTCGACCGCCAGATCAGCATGCGCCCGATCCTCGACGGCAGCACCATCCAGCTGTGGGTCACCGGCGGCACCCAGCCCGCCGACCAGGAGCCCACCGAGGGCATTCACCACCCCCTGCCGAACGGCCACCGCTGGCACACCCCCGTCCACCTCGGCTCCCTCGAACCGGACAAGGACCCCGCGGTCGTCCTGTACAACGCCATCAGCGACCGCCTGCTGCCCGTCTTCGACACCAAGCCCTTCTTCGTCGGGCACCGCCCCTGGGACCCCGAGCCCGAGCCGGACACCGTCAGCGCGGCAACCGCCCCGGCCGACGCCGATCAGCCCGACCCCGAACCCGAGGCCGCGCCGGCGCCGCAGGCCCCCGCCGAATCCGCCGAGCAGCCCCAGGCCCAGCCGGAGCCCGAGCCCGCGCCGCAGGCCCCGGCCGAGCCGGCGGCCAACGTCGTTCCGATGCGGGACCGCCGGACCAAGACCGCAGCCAAGCCCGCCACCGCGGCGAGCGCCGACAAGCCCGAGCCGCGTCCGGCCCGCAAGCGCACCCCGGCCAAGCCCACCCCCGCCAAGAAGGCGACCGCCAAGCCGGCCGCCACCAAGGCCGCGGCCGCCGACCCCAAGCCCCAGCCGCGCCCGGCCCGCAAGCGGACCCCCGCCAAGCCGGCCGACGGCAAGCCCACCACCTCCTGACCCCACACCCGACCGGGCCGCCCACCTCACCAGGTGGGCGGCCCACCCCGTACCTCGAGGAAAGTCATGAACGAAGAACCCACGCCCGAGACCACCAACTGCCCGGACTGCAGCGTCGCCCCCGGCAGCCTCCACCTCCCGAAGTGCGACGTCGCCCGCTGCGCCAGGACCGGCGTGCAGCGCAGCGGCTGCGGCCACCGCGGCGACGCCTGCAACACCCGCTGGACCGGCCGTTGGCCCGGCGAGGCTGAGTGCATCGAGTACGGCCTCTTCATCGACCTCGGCGCCGGCTGCGAGCCGATGCCCGACCGAAACCGGCTCTACGCCCTGTGCGACTGGGACCCCGCCCAGCAGCGCATGGTCTACCGCGCCCCCCTCTTCGACTCCTTCGCCACCAAGGGCACCGGCAACGTCCACCAGATCCTGCGCCTGGCCGACGACACCCGCATCACCCTCACCACCCGACCCGGCTCCCCGTACGGCATCGACGAGGTGTTCCTGTGGCCCGGCCTGGACGCCCCCGACGGCGACGGCTGGAACAACGAGGACCCCGTTGAACTGTGGCTCACCGCCGGCGACACCGGCCAGAACAAGGGCCGCCTGTTCTACGAGGTGCCCCCCGGCGACGTCCGCGCCCTCATCGCCCGCCACGGCGGCGAACACCCCGACCAGAACGCCTGACCAGCCCGCACACCAGCAGGACGGCGGCCAGGTCCTCTGCGGCCACTGGGACAGCGCCGACGACCAGACCGTAGCGAGCAAGACCCAAGCCCCCATCCACGCCATGGGCTCGATCGTCGCCTGACCCACACCGTCACCCGCCCCGCGGCTCGGCCCACCGGCCGGGCCGCCCCCACCACGGAAGGAACCCAGCAGTGACCCGCGACAGCTGGAAGCCCGTCATCGCCCTGGAGCACAACGCCGGCCGCTACGTCTCCTACAACGGCGACCACACCGCCGCCTACGGCGCCCACACCGCCCCCACCGGCGAGTTCTTCTACTACTCCCTCGCGCTGCACCTCGACCCCGACAAGGCGGCCGCCATCATCGCCGACCTGCCCGTGGCCCTCATCCTCACCGGGGACATGGAACACGGCCTGCTGCCCCTCACCCACGAGGCCCACGACTGGCACATCGCCGAAGCCTTCTGCCGCCTCGGCATCCTCCCGCCGGCCACCGAGCTGCACCCCAACCCCGTCATCGCCCCCGCCGACTTCACCACCGCCCGCAAGCGGTACCTCCTCGACGCCCTCATCCTGTCCCGCCGCAACGACGTCGTCCGCGCCGAGCAGTACATCACCGACCTACAGGCCATCCGCGCCTCCCTCGCCTGACCGCACCCCGACCCTTGGAGAACCGCATGTCCGTGCAGATCCACGACGACCACGCCCGAGGCGGCCACAGCTGGACCCCCGCCCGCGTCACCATCGACGAGGACCCCAACCGCCTCGGGCCCTACGACGCCGAGATCAGCTACCACCGCTGGATGGACGACCTGGTCATCCCGCGCTTCACCGCCGACGTCGCCCAGCAGCTCGCCAAGGACACCGCCGGCTGGGAGTCCCGCGTGTTCTGGCGCGACGGATACGCCGAGGTCCGCCACGAGGACGGCGGCCCCGGCGGCGAGCCCTGGATCGAACTGTGCCTACCCGACGCCGACAACCGCTTCCAGATCGGCGGCCGTTCGTGGGTGTGGCAGCCATACGCCACCATCGAAACGGCCCAGGCCGGGCACCGCATCCACGCCCTGTTCCAGGAGCGGCCGCGCACCCTCGAAACGCTGGCCGAAGTCCCGGCGATCCTCGCGGCCGCCGGCCTGGTCGTCGGCCGCGCCCACCCGCACGCGGAGGACCGCGACGACCTGCCCCGCCCGGACCGCTGCATGGACCCGGCAGCAGCGGCCCGCCTGATCCACAAGATCCACCACGGCCGTGAAGGCGACCAGGACCTCCTGGACCGCATCGCCGCGGTCATCGACCACACCGACGCCGGCTGGCCGCCGCGAGGAAACACCCATGCCCTTCACCCCACCAGCAGACGGCGGACCTACATTCGAATGCATGGATGAGCAGCCGACACGCATCGACCCCACCACCGACCGCGCCACCGCGGCGGTCGTCCTCGGCTGCCTTCCGAACCAGGTCGGCTACTGCCCCCGCTGCCAGGGCCTGACGGTCCGCTACGGGCGCGACGCCCAAGTCATTTGCCCGTACTGCCGGGCGCTGGAGGGCCAGAGTCGGTAGTGTGCCCTCAGCGGCCCGGACAGGGGCGCGAAGACGGCCGGAGGCTCTACCCCAAGCGGGGTAGAGCCTCTTTGCGTTGGGAAGGCACTCCGACGCTCCCCTCATCCGGCGCTCGGCTGGCCTGCGGGAACTGCCCGGCCCCCTGCCGCCGGCGTCACGGGACGGGTTCCCTGGGAACGCTCTGGGAACGGAAGGACGGGGAAAGGCGGTGAACGATCGCCAAGGCCCTGCACGGCACCTGGCCTCTGACCTGCACAGAGGAGGTAAACAGGGGCAAGACGAGGAAACATGATCGCACTAGCGGCCGGACTTTTAATCCATTGGTTGTGGGTTCGAGTCCCACAGGGCCTACGGCCGCAGGAGCAGGCGTTCCGCCTCTGACCTGCGAAGAAGCGCCCCGATCGGCTTGGTCCGGTCGGGGCGCTCCGTGGTTGCGGGGGCCTGTGCGTGAGCGACGTCAGCGCACTCCCGAGTATGCGACGATCACGTGGAAGCTGCGGTCCGCCAGGGTGCCTGCCGAGTTGAACGTCCGGACGTACAGGCAGTTGTCGGTGCCGGCCCGGCCCACGACGGTGATCTCACCAGGAGCCGACGTGCCGAAGTTGCCGGGCAGGCCGATGCTCGCGGCATAGGTCCCGTTGGTGATGGGCACGTCGAAGCAGACCTGGTAGGTGCCGGTGGAACTCTCCGTCCTGCTCGCCGACGCGGCACCGAAGCTCTGCCCGGGGACGAGGGTCCCGTCCTGTCTCACGACGGCCCGCACGATCCTCTGCTCCCTGTTCTGGTCGCGCTCGCCGAGCCCCTTGGCGGTTGTCTGCGCGGCTGCCGGGTTCGTCGTGTTCGGTGGGAGCGGTGTCGCCGCGCCGGCCGGAGCGGCGACTGCGGGTGAGGCGATGAGAAACCCGGCGATCACGGATCCGGCTACTACCGAAAGACCTCTGGCGGCCCTGATGCGGAATGTCATGCTCGCTTGCTTCCCACCGGCGCCACATTCGGTCTCGCATTCGATTCGCGTTGCCACTCGCGCGGGTCATCGAAATGCGCCGAACGGACGGACGCGCGGGCCCCAGCGGCGATGACGTCAGCAGGGCGGGGACGCGGACACGATCCGCTCGACCGCGGCCGTGACCAGTTCGTCCCGCTCCGCCTCGGTGAGCATGTCCGGCAGGGTGAGCTGCTCGACGATCAGCCAGTTCAGGGCGAGGTAGAGGAGTTTGACGGCCATGGCGTCGCCGGGCAGGCCGGAGGCCTCGTGGTAGGCGACGTTGGCGTCGAGGTCGGCGCGGACGCGCTCGGTGAGGACCGCGCGCAGCTCCGGGCGGCGGGTGGCCTCCAGGCGCAGTTCCAGCAGCGCGAGGTAGCCGGTGCGGAAGGAGGCGACACGGCCGACGAGTTCTCGCATCAGCCCCGTGTACGTCTCCCGGTCGCGGCCGGCCGCCCGCTGGCGGGCGATGGTGGCCTCGTCGGGCTGGAGCCGCTCGTAGACACGGGCGCCGGCCTGGGTGAGCAGATCGTCGCGGCTGGAGAAGTAGTTGGACGCCGTACCGAGGGGCACGGCGGCCACGGCGTCCACCGCCCGGAAGGTCAGCCCCCGGGCGCCCTCCCCGGCCAGCACCTCGATCGCGGCGTCGACGAGCGCGGCGCGCCGTTGATCGTTCCGTCTCACCATGGCTCAGGGCTCCCGACGCGGTACTCGGCACTGGTACACACCACTTCAGGCAGAGTACTGCATGCGAAGTTGTCCGGTCGGTGAGCGGGGATCGCCTGCGAGGTCAGGGCCGCGAAGTGACCTGAGACCTGTGAGAGCCGATCTCTGCCGTATCCCGTCGAGGCCGCGATGCGCTAGCTGATCGCGGCCCGCACCCGCCTCGCACACCCCGGCACACCCCGGACCGAACACCTCAGTGGCCGACGGGGGCCCGCCGGACCCGGGCCCGGTCGCGGAACCACGCAACCGCCCCCACCAGCACCGCCGCCCCCACCCCGTACATCGGCAGCCAGAGGGTCGTCGTGGCCGCCAGGCACTCGGCAACGGCCTTGCGGCCCTGGACGTCCTGCGCGAACGCCAGGGCGGCACCGTCACTGCCGGCCAGGTTCCCCAGCGCGGCCTTCACCTGGAGGGCCTGGTACCTGCCCATCAGGGCGCACTCGCCGCGCGTGCCCGGCATCGGGAACAGCCAGGCCCGGCGCTGCAGCAGGGGTGCCAGCGCGACCGCCACGCACAGGCCGATGACCAGCGCGTAGGCGACCAGGCCGCGCATGTACGCCGAGCGGATGCCCGGCGTCCACTCCGCCCGTCGCTGGAAGGCGAGCATCACAGCGAGGAGCGTCACTCCGATGAACGTGGCGAACCACTGCCACGAGCCCTGGGCGAGCGCGAACGTCAGCACCGCGGCGAGTCCGATGCCGATGACCCCGGGAGCGGGAATGTCATCGCGGGCCGCGGCGGATGCCGGCCTCTGGGTCACTCGGGGGCTGGGATCACTCACGGGCCTCTCCTGCGGGGGGAGGCATCAGCATCCGCCGCGGAGGCGCCACGGCCCAGGGCACCATGCCGTACGGGCCCGGCGCCTCGCCCGGACGGCCCGCACCTGGTCGGCCGCGCGGCCGTCGGCCGACGCACCGCCGGCGACGGAGCCCGGCCGCCTGCCGGTGGGCCCCGAACGCCCGGCAGCGCCGGCCCACCCGGCGCGGTCCGAGACGGGCCGGCAGTGCGGCCCAGGCCGCCTCCTCGCGGCGGAAGGTCCGCGGTACGCGGGCCCGCCCAGATCCGCGGTACGCGGGTCCGCCAAGGTCCGCGGTACGCGGGTCCGCCAAGGTCCGCGGTACGCGGGTCCGCCAAGGTCCGCGGTACGCGGGTCCGCCAAGGTCCGCGGTACGCGGTCAGCCAAGGTCCGCGATGGGCAGGCCCGCCCGGCTCAGCCCGCGCTCAGTCCCGCCAGGGCGTCCAGGTGGGCCAGGGGCAGCGTGTGCTGGGTCTGGAGGACCTTCGCGCGCAGGTAGCGGACGTTGTGGGTGGTGGTGAAGACACCGGTCGGCACCCGGTCCCGGACGACGGCACCCAGGGCGCGCAACTGCTCGGCCTTGTCGGGGTTGTTGGACAGCAGATCCAGCTCACCGATGCCGAGGGCGGCGAGCATCTGCGCGGCGGCGGTGTAGTCGCGGGCGTCCTCCGGGAGGCCGAGCGCGGCGTTCGCCTCGTAGGTGTCGAGGCCCTGGTCCTGGAGGGCGTAGGCGTCGAGCTTGTTGTAGAGGCCGATGCCGCGGCCCTCCTGGCGGAGGTAGAGCAGAACGCCGCCGCGCTCGGCGATGCGCTCGACCGCCTCGCGCAGCTGGGGTCCGCAGTCGCAGCGGGCGGAACCGAAGACGTCGCCGGTCAGGCACTCGGAGTGCAGGCGCACCAGAGGCACCGGGCCGGGTTCGCCGAGGACGACCGCGACATGCTCCTGGCCGTCGGCGAGCCCGTGGAAGGTGACGAGTTCCGCGTCGGCGCCGTAACCGTCGTGGAAGCGCAGCGGTACCCGGACGCGGGCGCGCGGGGTGGCGACGGGGATGTCGGGCATGCGGGTCTCCGAAGTCTGGGCCATACCCTCTGCTTAAGATTTGAAGCAGATGTCAGGACCGGGACACTACCCCATGCTTTAAAGTTAAAGCAGTCGTCTCAAGTGAGGGGTGGTGATGACCGCCGCCGCCACGGCACGTCCTCCGTGACCGCCCCCGCCGTCTCCTCCCCCTGCAGCCCGCGCGCGATCCCCGTGCAGATCTCCTCCAGCTGTCCCACCTGCTCCGGCGTGAGCCGGTCGAACAGGCCGGTGCGAACCGTCTCGACGTGTCCGGGTGCCGTACGTTCCAGCACGGCCATCCCCTCGTCCGTCAGCACCGCGAGGCTGCTGCGCTTGTCCCGGCGGCAGTCCTCCCGGCGCACCAGCCCGTCCCGCTCCAGCCGGGTCACCACGTACGTCAGCCTGCTGCGGGTGACCTTCAGTGTCTCGGCGAGGTCGGTCATCCGCAGCCGCCGGTCGGGCGCCTCGGAGAGGTTGGCCAGCACCGAGTAGAACAGGTGGGGCATGCCGCCCTCCTGCTGGAGTTGCCGGTCGATCGCATCCTCCAGGAGCCGGGAGGCGGCGATATAGGCGCGCCAGGCGCGCTGCTCCTCGGGGCTGAGCCAGCGGGTCGTCATGCTGCCAGTGTAAGTTTGTTTAAAACTTGAACCAAAGCTTGGCGGGCCCACCGGGCCGCCGCGAGGGAGTGCGCCGATGCCCCTGCCGTACGTGCTGCTGTCCGCCGCCGTCTCCCTCGACGGCTTCCTGGACGACACCGGTCCCGAGCGGCTCCTGCTGTCCGGCCCGGCCGACTTCGACCGGGTCGACGACGTACGGGCCTCCGTCGACGCCATCCTCATCGGCGCCGGCACGATCCGCGCCGACAACCCGCGCCTGCTGGTCAACTCCCCCGAGCGCCGCGCGGCCCGGCTGGCGGCGGGCAGGCCCGCCTACCCGCTGAAGGTGACCGTCACCGCCACCGGCGACCTCGACCCCGAGGCCAACTTCTGGCACACCGGTGGCGAGAAGCTCGTCTACACGACCGACAAGGGCGCCGAACGGGCCACGAGCCTCCTCGGGGGCACCGCCGACGTCGTCCCGCTCGGCGCCGGCCTCGACTGGCGGGCCCTGCTCGAGGACCTGCACGACGTACGCGGAGTCGGGCGCCTGATGGTCGAGGGCGGCGGCCGGGTGCACACCCAGCTCCTCCAGCAGGGCCTCGCCGACGAACTCCAGCTGGTCCTCGCCCCCCTCTTCGTCGGCGACCCGGCGGCCCCGCGCCTGTTCGGCCCCGGGGCCTACCAGGGCGGCCGGCTGCGCCTGGTCGAGACCCGCCGCATTGAGGACGTCGTCCTCATGCGTTACGAGCCCACGGCCCCCGGTGCCGGCCCGGCTCCCACCGCCGCCGACCGCCACTGGCTGCGCGCCGCCTGCGAACTCGCCGCCCTGTGTCCGCCCTCGGAGACGGCCTTCAGCGTCGGCGCGGTCGTGGTCGCCGCCGACGGCACCGAACTGGCCCGCGGCCACTCCCGGGAGGGCGGCGACCCGGTGGTCCACGCGGAGGAGGCCGCGCTGGCCAAGATCGACCGGGCCGACCCGAGGCTGGCCGGGGCCACGGTCTACAGCAGCCTGGAGCCCTGCGCCCGCCGCGCCTCCCGTCCCGCGCCCTGTGCCGAGCTGATCCTGCGGGCCGGGGTACGCCGGGTGGTCACCGCCTGGCGGGAGCCGGACACCTTCGTCGCGGCGGCCGACGGCACGGGGGTGCTGCTCGACGGGGGAGCCGAGGTCGTCGTACTCCCGGAGTTCGAGGCGCTCGCCAAGGCCCCGAACGCCCACCTGCCGGGGTGACCGCGCCCCCCGGGGGGCCGCGTGAGCAGGGCCCGCGGGAACCGATGTGCAATCCGACCTGCGCGTGGCGTACAGTAGAGACACAACGACGCGGGGTGGAGCAGCTCGGTAGCTCGCTGGGCTCATAACCCAGAGGTCGCAGGTTCAAATCCTGTCCCCGCTACTGAAGACTCAGGGCCGGAATCCAGCACATGGATTCCGGCCCTGAGTGTTTTCCCCGGATGACCGGGATTCGCGTCCGGGGAGCCCAAGTGGCATACGTCACAGCTGGTCATCCGGTCGGTCCACAGCGGTCGCCCCCCGCCCCTGTGCCCGCAAACCTGGACGTACGTCGGACACGTGGGAGACAAGCGGTGCGCCCTGGTGAGGTGGAGCAGAACGCGTACGCCAGGGCGGGTGGCCGGCTTCCCGGCGACCCCGTGCCCGACCCGGGCCTCGGCGACGCACCCGCACCGGCGCACCGGACCCGGCGCCCGAGCCCGCGCACCCTGGCCCGCGCCCTGCCCGCCCTGCTCATCGCCGGCGGCGTCCTCTACGGCCTGCTCACCCCCGAGGACTTCACCGCCGTCCCGTTCTTCACCGCCGCCCCGCTGATCGCCGCGCCCCTGGCCGCGCTGAGCACCACCGTCCTGACCGGCCTCGTGGCCCTCGCCGCCGTCTACGCGGTGCACGCCCAGGCCGGCGCCCACCCGGTCGTGGCCACCGTCACGGACGTGGTGACCGTGGCCTCGGTCGCCCTGCTGGCCGTCGCCATCAACCGGGTGGTCCGCCGCGGCGACCGGCGCCTGGCCTCCGCCCGGGAGATCGCCGAGGCCGCCCAGCGGGCCGTCCTGCCCGAGCCGGCGGCGCGGATCGGCGGCTTCGAGATCGCCGCCTGCTACGAGGCGGCACGCCAGGACGCGTTCATCGGTGGCGACCTCTACGCGGTGCAGGACAGCCCGTACGGCGTCCGGCTGGTCGTCGGCGACGTGCGCGGCAAGGGCCTGGGCGCGGTCGCCGCCGTCGCCGTGCTGATCGGGGCGTTCCGGGAGGCGGCCGAGCGGGAGGCCACGCTGGAGGCGGTCGCCGAGCGGCTGGAGCGGGCGCTGGCCCGCGAGGGCACCCGGCGGGACGGCATCGACGCGTTCGAGGGGTTCACCACCGCCGTCCTCGCCGAACTCCCGCACGGCGAGGGAGTCGTACGCGTCGTCAACCGGGGCCATCCGGCCCCGCTGCTGCTGCACGCCGACGGCACCCTGCGCACCCTGACCGCGCACGAGCCGGCGCTGCCGCTCGGCATGGGCGACCTCGGCATATGGCCCGACCGGACGCTGGAGGCCGGCTTCCCCAGCGGGGCCACCCTGTTGCTCTACACCGACGGCCTGTCCGAGGCCCGGGACGCCCACGGCCGGTTCTATCAACCCGAACGACGGCTCGCCGGACGCACGTTCCGCGACCCCGGCACGCTCCTCGCCCGGCTCGCCGAGGAGGTCAGGCGGCACTCCGGCGGCGGCATGACGGACGACATGGCGCTGCTCGCCGTACGGCAGCCCTGAGTGCCCTCAGCGATGAGTGCCCTCACCGACGGTGACCGGGCGACCGCCGTCCGCATACCATCTGAGTCACCATCAAAACTTCTGTGACTCCTGAGCCTCGGTCAACTCGTCCGATTTGCAGCGGTCATGATGGATAGGTTCCCGTCCGGAAATGCTGATGATCAAGTCGAACGGCTTGGAAAGTGCCTGGCGCGTCTATTAACGTTCGATAACGCAGCGCGGTCGTCCCAGCCGTCACCAGAGGCGGCTCCGTGCGCACGCGCCGAATCCCGCAAGGGAACCGGGGAACCACCACCTTGGGGTGAATCACGCGGATGCCGATGTGAACTCGCTGAGTCCACGTCCGGTTTACGCGCGTAGGAGACCTTCCTGCTCCGAACCCGTCAGCTAACCCGGTAGGCGGAGGAAGGAAAGGAGCGCGCCCGCGTGGCGTCCAACCGCCCTGCCCCAGAAGCCCCGTTCATACCGGCGAAAGCCGACACCGAGACCTTCGGTTACGGCTCCTACCGCGCCGAGGAGGGCCCCTGGGAGGAGTGGAACCCGACCGAGGACTCCGTCGCCCCGGTCCGCGGCCGGCACCGTGTCGCCAAGCAGCGCGGCGGATTCGCCCGCAGCTCCACCGTCCTCGGCGTCGGCGTGATGGCCGCGGTCGGCGCGGGCGGCATGGCCAGCGCCAACACCGGCAAGCCGCCGGTCTCCATCTCCCTGCCGGACCTGCCCTCCGTCGGCTCGCTCTTCGAGGACGACTCCGCCCCGGCGCCCGAGGCCACCACCACCGCGCTCAGCGACGTGGGCGTGACCTCCGCCGACGCCGAGCAGCACACCGACGCGGGCGAGGCCCTGCGCAACCGGATCATGGCCCAGGCCGAGCAGCAGCAGAGCAAGGCCGACGGCAAGGCCACCGCCGCCGCGCTCGCCGCCACCGAGAAGCAGGCCGCGGACGCCGCCGCCAAGGCGGAGAAGGACGCCGCCGCCAAGGCCGCCGCCGCCAAGGAGAAGGCGGAGGCCGCCGCCAGGAAGGCCGCCGCGGAGAAGCGGCTGGCCGAGCTGGCCAAGCAGTACACGCTGCCGACGTCCTCGTACACGATCACCTCGACGTTCGGCCAGGCCGGCTCGATGTGGTCCTCCGGCTACCACACCGGCCTCGACTTCGCCGCGCCCACGGGCACCCTCATCAAGGCCATCCACAGCGGCACGATCACCCAGGCCGGCTGGGCCGGCGCCTACGGCTACCGCACGGTCCTCACCCTCGACGACGGCACCGAGCTGTGGTTCTGCCACCAGTCCTCGATCAACGTCACGGTCGGCCAGAAGGTCTCCACCGGCGAGGTCATCGGCCGCGTCGGCGCCACCGGCAATGTCACCGGCCCGCACCTCCACCTGGAGCTCCACCCGGGCGGGCAGGCCACCGGTACCGACCCGATGCCGTGGCTGCGGGACAAGGGCCTCACCCCCTGACGCGGCCCTCCGGAAGAACCGCGGGGCATCCCTTCGCGGGAACTCGGCGCCGGCGGCGGAATGAGATCATCCGTCGCCGGCGTTGACGTAGAGCATGACTTCTCTGCGCAAAATCGGTTCCTCCGACCTCGAGGTCTTCCCGCTCTCCCTCGGCGGCAACGTCTTCGGCTGGACCGCCGACGAGGAGGCCTCCTTCGCCGTCCTCGACGCCTACGCAGCCGCCGGCGGCAACTTCCTCGACACCGCCGACAGCTACAGCGCCTGGATCGAGGGCAACAAGGGCGGCGAGTCCGAGACGATCATCGGCAAGTGGGTCAAGGCCCGCGGCAACCGCGACGACGTCGTCATCGCGACCAAGGTCAGCCAGCACCCCGAGTACCAGGGCCTGTCCGCCGCCAACATCAAGGCCGCCGCCGACGCGTCCCTGCGCCGCCTGGGCACCGACCACATCGACCTCTACTACACCCACTTCGACAAGCCCGAGGTGCCGGTCGAGGAGATCATCGGCGCGCTGGACGAGCTGGTGCGGGCCGGCAAGGTCCGGCACATCGCCGCGTCCAACATCACCCCCGAACGTCTCCAGGCCTCCCTGGACTTCTCCGACCGCGAGGGCCTGGCCCGCTACGTAGCCCTCCAGCCGCACTACAACCTGGTCTCCCGCGACACCTACGAGGGCCCGCTGCAGGACCTGGCCGCCCGTGAGGGTCTCGCCGCCGTGCCCTACTACGCCCTCGCCTCGGGTTTCCTCACCGGCAAGTACCGCCCCGGTACGACCGTCGACAGCGCCCGCGCCACCGGGGCCGCGAAGCACGCCGAGTCCGAGCGCGGCCGGCGAGTCCTGGCGGCCCTGGACGAGATCGCCGCCGCCCACGACGCCCCGGTCGCCACGGTCGCCCTGGCCTGGCTCGCGGCCCAGCCGACGATCACGGCCCCCATCGCCTCGGCCCGAACGGTCGACCAGCTCCCGGCCCTGCTCGCGGTGGCGCGGCTGAGCCTGACGGACGAGGACCTGAGGAAACTGACGGAGGCATCGGCCTGACCCCAGCCGCCGGTTCCGCCCGCGGCGGGCCCTTCTCCGCCGCAGGCGGCGATCAGCCACGAGGGCGGCGGTGCCCGGCGGTCCGGCGGTGTCCGGCTGCCCCCGCCTAACCGCGATACGGGTTGTACGAGGGATACGGCACTGCCGGATACCCGTACGGCGCCGCCGGATACCCGTACGGCGCCGCCGGATACCCGTACGGCGCCGCCGGATACCCGTACGGTGGCGGCGCCCAGTACACCGGCGCCGGAACGGAAGCCCCGGCCGCGTACTCCAGAGCCGGCCGCGCCATGCCCCTGCGTAGCCACAGCTCGGTCAGCAACTCCCGCTCCCGTACGACGAAGTCGGCCCCGGCCCGCCCCCGCCGCCCCCGGTGCCGCAGGAGCGCCAGCGAGGTGGCGTACGCCTCGTACTGAGCCACCGCCCGCGCGGCCGGCCGCCCCCCGAAGTGGTGCCGGGCGTACTCCCGGGCCATCCGCCGCGCCCGCATCGACCCGAGCGCGAAAGGCTCGGCCGGCCCCAGCCACCCGGCCGGCACATACGGCGGCAGCTCCTCCCGCACGGTCCGCAGCTCCCGCTGCCGAGTCCAGACCGCGAGCCAGGTCAGCAGCGCGAACGCGGGCACCATGAATCCGCCGTAGACGGCGAAGAACCCGTACTGGCCGAAGGTGGAGGAGCTGTTCCACAAGGCGTGCATGCTCATCGCCAGCAGCAGCCCGCAGACCGGCAGCAGCACCCGCCGCAGCCGCCGCCGCTCCCCGGACAGCGCGGCGATACCGAAGCCGATGCCGGTGAGGACCGTGAACAGGGGGTGTGCGAACGGGGACATCACGATGCGTACGAAGAAGGTCGCGGCGGTGACGGAGGCGATGCCCCGGCCACCGGTGACCTGGTCGGTCCCGAAGGCCGTGCCGAGGTAGAGGATGTTCTCGGTGAACGCGAACCCGGTGGCGGTGATCCCGGCTATCACCATCCCGTCCACGATCCCGGTGAAGTCACGTCTGCGGAAGAGGAAGACCAGCAGTACGGCCGCGGCCTTGGCGGACTCCTCGACGACCGGCGCTATCACGGTGGCGCCCAGGGTGTCGGCACCGACCGGATCGGCGGTGGCGGTGGCGATCCACTTGGTCGCGAAGGTGTTGGCGACGATGGCGATCAGCGCCGCCGCGCAGGCGCCCCACGCGAAGGCGAAGACCAGGTTCCGCCAGGGGCCCGGTGCCACCCGGTCCAGCCACCGGAAGGCGGCTGTCAGCCAGGGCACGGGCAGCACGGCCAGTCCGACCCCGACCAGGAGCCCCTCCGTGCCGGTCTGGCGCCGTACCAGCGCGAGGATCACCAGCCCGGACAGCGCCAGCAGCGTGATCAGCGCCCCGTACCGCACCCATCCGCGTTGCCACCAGTGCGGGTGGCGGAGCGCCCCGGAGCCGGGGCTGGCGGGCGGTATCGGGTACGGAGCACTGGTGGCCACGGCATCGACCCTAACGGTGTCGCGACGAGGGGCCGGCGCGGTTTTCCGGACCTGGCTACCGGTCGTGGTGCGGTACGCGCCGGAAGAGCAGATCGTGCACCACATGTCCCTTGTCCAGTCCCTGCCCCTCGAAACGGGTCAGCGGCCGGAACGCGGGGCGTGCCGCGAAACCGCCGTCCGCCTGCGTGTTCTCGAAGTCGGGATGCGCGCCGAGAACCTCGAGCATCTGCTCGGCGTACGGCTCCCAGTCGGTCGCGCAGTGCACGAGCGCGCCGGGCTTCAGCCGGGTCGCGGCGAGCGTCAGGAACTCGGGCTGGATGAGCCGCCGCTTGTGGTGCCGCTTCTTGGGCCAGGGGTCGGGGAAGTACACGCGCAGCCCGTCCAGCGAGTCGGGCCGGATCATCTCCCGGAGCAGGATGATCGCGTCCCCGTTGCCCACCCGGACATTGGCCAGCCCGTCCCGGTCGGCGAGGGCGAGCAGATTGCCCTGCCCCGGCGTATGCACATCGACCGCGAGGATGTTGGTGTCCGGGTCGGCGGCGGCCATCTGAGCGGTGGCCTCGCCCATCCCGAAGCCGATCTCCAGCACGACGGGGTTGCCGTTCCCGAACAGCTCGGCCGGATCGATCACCCGTTGCCCGTCGATGTCCAGCCCCCACTTGGGCCACAGCCGCTGCAGGGCGTCGGCCTGCCCGGCCGTCACCCGGCTGCGGCGCGGCTGGAAACTCCGGATCCGCCGCTCGAAGTGCGACCCGGCCGGATCGGCCTTCGGACCGTCGGGAAACCGGGGCTCCCCCTTCGCCCGGGTGTGCCGGACGGAGGCACCGGGGGCGTGCGGGGCCGACGAAGGGGCTTCGGGGGTGTTGAGGAAGTCAGACACAGTAAGACAGATTTTACGGCGCCGCGGGACGGCACCCTTCCAGCCGACAGCCACGGGCGGGCGCCGCGGTCCGGCGGCCGCGGCCTCATGCCCCGGCCTTGTACACCTCGCTGACGTTCGGGCGTGCTGCCGGGCGGTGCCGGGCGGCGGGGCCCTCCGCGAAGGCTCGCAGGGCGTTCTCCGTCGTGCGGGTCACGAAGGTGCGGGTACGGGCATCCATCCCGTGGTCGCGGCCGCCGTCGGGGGTGCCGGCCATGAGGGCCTCCACCCAGCGCATGGTGCCGGTGGCGAACACCCCCGCGCCGCTCGGGACCGTGTAGTAGGCCGAGTCGCTGTGGCTGCGGCGGCCACCGCACACCAGGGGGGAGTGGGCCGTTATCTCCAGCGGCTCGGGGACGGGCGCACCGGGTGTGACCCGGTCGTATTCGACGCCGACCAGGTGGCCGAAGCCGTCGCCGGGCCGTACGCCCGTTCCTTCGTACAGCCAGTGGTCCGCCGCGTGGACGACGTACGGCGCGTCCGTCGGGTAGCCCTCGTAGAGCACTCCCGTGAGCGACGACTCGGGATCCGGCGCCGGACCCCGGCGGAAGTCGGTGGTCACCAGGGCGGGCTGGGTGGTGTAGCAGGGGTCGGCCCGGACGGAGGACTTGTAGCAGACCACCGTGCGGTCCGGCCGCGTCTCCCCCTGCTCGAGGCGGACCCGGCGGAAACAGGTGTTGGCGCCGAGGAAGAGCACGTTGGTGCCGGCGTCACGGGCCGCTGTGACATGCCGGCGCTGCTCCGAGGTCCAGTACTCGTCGTGCCCCGGACAGACGACCGCGGCGGCGCCGCGCAGGACCTCCGGGTCGCGGTGCACATCCGTCCCGGTGGTGTAGGCGAGGGGTATGCCGAGCCGTTCCGCCAGCACCACCGCCGCCCGTTCGTACACCATGAACGTCTCCGCGCCGCCGGCGTCGTAGGGCCGGTCGAAGCTGACGGCCAGGGAGCGGGTGGCGTACGCGCCGGAGACACCGGCGTAGAGGCTGTAGCCGCCCCACCGGTTGTAGGCCTGCCAGGTGGCCGGGGCGTGCATCAGGACCGTCCGGCCCGTGCCCTGCGTGGAGCGCACGATCAGCGGGATGTGGCGCTGGTGGCCGCTGTCCGCCTCCAGTCGCAGCAGATACGCGCCCTCCGGCCAGCCGGCCGTGCCGAACGTGAGGGTGCGCGGCCAGTCCGCGCGCACGGTGCGGGTGTCCGGCAGGAAGCGGGGCTCCGGCCGGGCGCGGCCCCGTATGCGCGCCGACGACCACACGAGCCGGGCCTGGGCCCCTCCGTACCAGCCGACGCGGAAGGCCGAGACCCGGAAGGACGACGCGGTCGTCGAGACATACAGGCCGCACTCCTCGCCCGGCGTCACGCTCACCCGGTCCGCGTAGCCGGTGATGGCCGGGGCGGGACCCCGGGAAGCGATACGCCAATCGGGCGTCCCCGGCCGGTCCCGTTCCGTTTCGGGCCGGAGGGAGACGGCCGCTCGGTGGTGCTCGCGCGGGGGAGCGGCCGCGTCGCAGGCGGCGGCCGTCACCGAGGCGAGCCCGAGGCCGGCGCATGCTCCGAGGAAGCGCCTGCGCCCCAGCCGCCGCGCCTGTGCCGTCCCGTGTTCCGGCCCTCCTTGCGGGGCAGGATCCGTGCCCATGCCGCCTCCCTTGCTCGCCGCTCGCGCGTCACCTCCCCTCGGGGCCAAGGTGGCACAGCAATGCGGGCCGCGCGCCCCGCTCTCGGCCGCGGGGCGTCATGGGGGCGCGGCCACGGCGACCAGCTCGGCGGTGAACACGACCGCGTCCGGGGGGCAGGCCCCCGGGTACGCCCTACAGCGAGCCGAGCAGCTCCAGCACCCGCCGCCCCACTTCCCGCCCGATCGGCAGAGAAGCGGTGGCCGCGGGTGACGGCGCGTTGAGCACGTGCACCGCCCGCACCCCCTCCCGGATCAGGAAGTCGTCCACGAGCGTCCCGTCCCGCAGCACCGCCTGCGCCCGCACCCCGGCAGGGGCCCGCACCAGGTCATCGGCCTCCACCGCGGGCAACAGCCTCCGCACCGCATCCAGGAACGCCCCCTTGGACACCGACCGCCGCAGCTCCCCGGCCCCGTACCGCCAGTGTCGCCGGGCGATCGCCCACGACCCCGGCCACGCCATGGTCCCGGCCAGCTCCCGGGGGCGTACGACCCCCCAGCCGTATCCCTCCCGGGCCAGCGCCGGCACCGCGTTCGGGCCGACGTGCACGCCCCCGTCGATGCCCCGGGTCAGATGCACCCCGAGGAACGGGAACGCCGGGTCCGGCACCGGATACACCAGTCCCCGCACCAGCTCCGGCCGCGCCAGCTCGTAGTACTCCCCGCGGAACGGCACGATCCGCACCTCCGGCTCGTCCCCGGTCAGTCGTGCCACCTCGTCGCAGTACAGTCCGGCGCAGTTCACCAGCACCCGCGCGCGTACGACGTCCCCGCCGGCGGTGAGCACGGCCACGCCCCGCTCCGGCCGCCGGTCCACCCGTACGACCCTCGCGCCGTAGCGGATCTCCGCCCCGGACGCCCGGGCCAGTTGCCGCGCGACCCCCACGAAGTCGCACACGCCGGTCGTGCCGACGTGTATCGCCGCGAGGCCGCGCACCTCGGGTTCGTACTCGGCGATCTGCGCGGGACCCAGCTCCCGCACCGGGATCCCGTTCTCGCGGCCGCGCTGCACGAGTGCGTGGAGCCGCGGCAGCTCGTCCCGTCCGGTGGCGACGATCAGCTTGCCGGTGACGGCGTGCGCGATGCCGTACTCGGCGCAGAACTTCACCATCTCGGCGGCGCCCCGCACCGCGTACCGCGCCTTGAGCGAGCCCGGCCGGTAGTAGATCCCGCTGTGGATGACCCCGCTGTTGCGCCCCGTCTGGTGCCGGGCCGGGCCCGGCTCCTTCTCCAGCACGGTCACCCGCGTACCCGGCGCGGCCCGGGTGATCGCGTACGCCGTCGACAGCCCGACGATCCCCCCGCCGACCACGAGCACATCACAGTCGTACGCACCGACCGGCACCTGCACCACCTCCCGCTACCGATAGTGCACTGCGCCACTGACAACGCCTTCAAACGCCGGGCGGGCACAGCGTCCGAAGGGGCGCGGGGAACCGTGCGAGGAGCCACGGGCAGCCCGCGGCGCCCGAGCGCGGCGGCCCGGCGGACGCCGCGCCCGCTACGCCGGCGTCATCAGAAGGGGCCGAGCCCGCTCCCGCAGCTCGACGACCCGCGGCTCGTCCCCGTACGGCTCCAGCCGGTGCAGAAGATCCTTCACGTACTCCGTCGTCCGCGCCGACGAGATCCGCCCGGCGACCTCCACGGCCCGCACCCCCTGCTCGCAGGCCGCGTCCAGGTTCCCGGACTCCAGCTCGGCCACCGCCGAGACCACCAGCCGCAGCCCGTGCGACCGCACGAACTCCTCCGTGGGCTTCGACAGCGCCTGCTCGGTGAAGCGCCGGACCTGCCGCGGGGCCTTGAGGTCCCGGTAGCACTCGGCGGCATCGGCGGCGAACCGGTCGTAGCCGTAGAAACCGAGCCAGGTCGGGTCGTTGTCCCCCTCCCTGGACCGCTCGAGCCACCCCTCGGACGCCTTCAGCGCCGCGCCGGCCGCCTGTGCGTCTCCCGCGCGCGCGTGGGCCCGCGCCTCGACCAGCCGGAAGAAGCTCATGGTGCGGGCGGTCGCCAGCCCCCGGTTGCGTTCCAGGGCGGCCTGGGCCAGGTCGACGCCCTCGTCACCGAAGCCCCGGTACGTCGCCTGCAGCGACATGGAGGCGAGGACGTAACCCCCGAGCGGCACATCGGCCGCCGCGCGCGAGAGCCGCAGCGCCTGGATGTAGTACCGCTGCGCGGCCTCCTGCTGCCCGGTGTCGAAGGCCATCCACCCGGCCAGGCGGGTCAGTTCCGCGGAGGCCCCGAACAGGGCGCGGCCCACCTCGTCGGAGTAGCAGCCGAGCAGCAGCGGTGCCGCCTCCACCCGCAGGCACTCCGGCACCATCGACGAACGCCAGTCACCGCCCCCGTACTTGGAGTCCCACCGCCTGGCGTCCTCGGCGGCCTCCCGCAGCTTCTGTACATCGCTGTGGCCGACTTTGGTCGGTGCGCCCGAGTCCTCGCCGGGACCCGCATCGCGCGCGACCGAGGTGTCGGCGGGGGTTATCAGCCATCGTGAGGCAGGCGTTGCGTATGCGCTCACCGCGAACGACCCGGCGAGCGACTGCCAGATGCCACCGGCGCCGGCCCGGCGTCCGGCGAGGTCGAGACGGTACAGCTCCGTCGCCGACTTCACCGCCTGTCCTACGTCCCTGGGGAAGGCGAGGCCCACTTCGGGCGCGGGGTCCGCGTCCGCCAGGCCGATCTCGTGGAGCGGCACCGGGCGGCCGAGCTTCTGTCCGATGGCGGCCGCGATGAGGTGCGGCGCCGCACCCTGCGGAACCATCCCCTTCGACACCCAGCGCGCCACGGACGTCTTGTCGTAGCGAAGAGTCAACCCGCGTTGTGCGCCAAGGTCGTTGACGCGACGCGCGAGTCCTGCGTTGCTGATTCCCGCGAGGGCGAGAACGGTGCCGAGTTTTTCGTTCGGCCCGCGTTGCTCCCTGGACATGCGCCACCCCTCGACACAGACGGCTGTCGCGCTGGCATAACCACGCGGCATTCGTAAACCCAGCGTAGTTCGCCGCATCCCAAGCGTTAAGGGGCATTCTTCCGGATGGCGGGATTGTGGTCCGTACCGAAGCGCGGCCCTGTACGCAGCGTGCACGGCCTGTCGCCACGTGCCCCCGGCCGTGTGGCCGTGCGCCCGTCCGTGCGCTCTTCTCCGGCCACCGGGGGAGCGGTTCCATGGCTCTTGCGTGGGTCGGCCCGCTGTACTGGATCCAGTGGGCTGGGGGACACCGCCACCTACATCCCCGCGGGTGGCGGACCGGTCCGGGAGGCGATGCCCGCCTCCCGGACTGTGCGCGTTTGTGCGTCACGACGCGTTCCGCAGGCCTGTACGGAGCGTGCTCAACGCGAGCCCCGCTCCGCTTATTTGGCCGAAAATCGTCCCCGACTCGCCAGGCCGATCGCCGCCGCGACCATGGAACTTGGGGGCGTGAGGGGCGTTTTGAGGGAGCGTATCGGGGGCGCATTCGCGTCGCACGCCTCGGGTCCGCAGGGACCGTTGCGCCGCGCGCCCGCCAACTGCCCGCGCGCTCCAGGCGAGTTCCGCCCGGCTTCCCGCGCGGCGTCCTCCTCGACCACCGTCACGGCCTTCCCGGCGGCCTCAGTTGTTTTCCCTCGATCGAAGGCCGCGCCACCGCCCCTCCATGGCGCGTCCTTCATGGCAGCATGGGGACCCGGTTCATGCGGTGCAGTGGTGGTCCACAGCCTGTGGAGGCGTCGATGCGGTGGTTGGTGGGTTGGAGCAGCACCGCCGCGGGCGCCGCCGGGATCGGCACCGCGGGCGCCCTGGGATACGAGGGCGAGACCCTGCACCCGGTCGGCTCCCACCTCCTGTGGGGCGACCCGGACCCGCTGTGGGCCGTCGGCGACTGGCGCCCGGACGAGGTGCGCGTGGTGCACGCCGACGGACAGAACCGCATCGCGGTCCTCGGTATCTGCGGCGCCTCCGACGAGGAGCTGCGGCGCGGGCTGTTCACCGCGCGCGGGGGCGCGCTGCGCCATCTGACGACCTGGTCCGGCAGCTACACGGCGGTCGTCCAGGTGGGCCGCCGGATCACCGTATGCGGCGACCTCGCGGGCGCCCGCCCGGTGTTCCACACCCCCTGGGCCGGCGGTACGGCCTACGCCACCGCCGCGCTGCCCCTCGCCGACCTCATCGAGGCCAACCTCGACTTCGGCCACCTGGCCGCCCTGCTCGCCGCCCCCGACGTACCGGCCGCGCTGCGCGACACCACCCCGTACGACGGCGTACGGCGCATTCCGCCGGGGCACGCGCTGGTGCTGCGTGCCGGAGCGCGCGAGATCGTCGGGTACGAGCCGGTCGCCTCCCTCGCCGTGGCCGCACCGCCGGCCGACCCCGACCGCGCCGTGGACGCCGTACGGGACGCCCTCGTGGAGGCGGTCCGCACCCGGCTGTCGGCACCCCGGCACGTGCCCGACCTCGACCCCGGGCCGGTGCCCGGCATGGGGCCGGCCGAGCGGCGGGCCGCGCGCGGGATGCCGGTGCCCGGCATCGGCGCCGACCTCTCCGGTGGCCCGGCCTCCGGCACCCTCGCGCTGCTGGCCGCCGGGCTGCCCGGCAGACCGGGCACGCTCCTCGGCCACGGGGCGGGCGCGGGCGAACGGCTCCTCGCCGTCACCTTCAACGACCTCGCCGTGGGCGGCCGCGAGGCCGAACTGGAACGCGCCGGCGCTCTCGCCGCCAACCCCCGGCTGCACCACGTCGTGGTCACCGGCGGCGAGGAGAGCCTGCCCTACGGCGACCTCGACGGCCCCCTCACCGACGAGCCGGGGCCCTCGCTGGTCACGGCGGTCCGGCACCGCGCCCGGCTCGCCGCCGGCAGCGCCGACCACTTCACCGGACACGGCGCCCGCCAGGTCCTGGACGCCCACCCCGCCCGCCTCGCCGACCTGCTGATGGACCGCCAGCGCCGGTACCTGGTCCGGCCCGTCGCCGCCCTTGCCCGGGCCGACGGCTCGGTGATGGTCCCCGCGCGCGTGTACGGCGCGGCCCGGCGGCTGGCCCGCACTCCGTACCGAGTGGGTCTGGAGGTGCTGGCCGAGCGGCTGATGCGGCGCCGCTTCGACGAGCCCAAGGGGGCGGTCGGCGCGTCGTTGGCCGCGCTGACCTGGGCCAGACCCGGGCCGGCCGCGCGCTGGCTGACGGGTGAGGCACTGGCTGAAGTATCGGTTCTGCTCCAGGGCGCGGAGGACCGCTCCGCCACCGGGCCCGACCGGCGCCCCGGTGACCACCGCGCGCGTGCGGCCCTCACCCGGTACGCCGCCGATCTGCGCGTCCTGGAACAGGCCGCCGAGATCCGCTCCCAGCGCCTGCACGCGCCCTTCCTGGACAACCAGGTCGTCCGCGCCTGCCGCGACCTCCCGGAGGCGCTGCGCGTCCAGCCGGGCGCCCGCGCGGCCACCCTCCGTAGGGTCCTGGAGGGCGCCGGCGTCACCGACCTCCCGCCCGGCTGGGGCGCCCCCTCCCACGCCTCCTCCGCGGCGGCCACGCGCGCGGGACTGCGCGTGTCGGCCGACCCCCTGCTGGACCTCTTCGCCACCCCTCTGCTGGCCGACGCCGGTCTGGTGGAGGCCCGCGTCGTCCGCAAGGCCCTGCGCGCGGCGGCGGCGGGCGAGCCCCTCCCCCTGGACGGTCTCGCCGACCTGGTCTCCCTCGAACTCTGGCTCCGCCGCCTCCTTTCGCGCCGCGGCACCTGCTGGACCGGCACCCCGGCCCGCGCCCGCGCGGTCCCCTCCGGGATCCAGCCGAGAAGGGGCGCTCTGGCGCCGGGCGCCTGAAGCACTCGGGGCGCCGCCTACCGGACTTCCGCGGTACGGAGCCTGCGGGTTCGTCCTGGCCCGTCGCGCAGTTCCCCGCGCCGCCAAGAGGCTGCGGCGACCGCACTTGCCAGGGCCTTTCGTTCGGATCACGCCGGGCCCCGCGAGCCCGGCATGATCCAAACGAGCGGCCCTGGCGCTGTCGGTGCGGGCCGTCGTGCGGTAGGGACGGCGGTCAACTGGCACCGGCGACCGTGCTTGCGCGGCTGCGGGCAGTCGTGCCGCTGGGGCGGCACGGGTGGGCGCAGCGGCGCCCCGCAGGCGCCGGCAAGCGCGTCAACCCCCGGCCGGCGCCGGCACGGGGCACCCGTTTCGCCTCGTTCCCACTCCGGGCCGGCCGCAACACCGGGCCCCATGCTGCGCCGTGCTTGCCCGCCCCACCCGGCCGAACCCAAGGGCGCCGATCCCGCGCCGGTTCCGAAACCCCCGTGCCCCACCCCCGCGCCCCTCGCGACAATGACCGGGTGCGGTACAGAATCCTGGGCCCGGCCCAAGCAGCAGACGACCAGGGCACTCCCCTGCCCATCGGCGGCCGGCGCCTCCGCACGCTCCTCGCCGCCCTCGCCCTCCGTCCCGGCCGCACCGTCACCCCCGAGACCCTCATCGACGAGGTCTGGGCGGACGACCCGCCCCAGGACGCCCCCGCCGCCCTCCAGGCCCTGATCGGCCGCCTCCGCCGCACCCTCGGCCGGCACACCGTCGCCTCCACCCCCGGCGGCTACCGCCTCGAAGCGACCGAGGACGACGTGGACCTGCATGCCTTCCAGCGGCTCACCCACACCGGCACCAAGGCCCTGGCCGACGGCGACCCGGCCACCGCGCACGACGCCCTCACCCGGGCCCTCGCCCTCTGGTACGGCCCGGCCCTCGCCGACCTCCCGGACCGCACCGCGGCCACCCGCCCGGAGGCCCTGCGCCTGGAGGCGCACCGCGCCCGCGCCGCGGCCGCCCTCGACCTCGGCCGCGCCCAGGACGCCGTACCGGAGCTGAGGGAACTGACCGCGGCCCACCCGTACGACGAACCCCTGCACGCCCTCCTCATCCGCGCCCTGCGCGACACGGGCCGCCCGGCCGACGCCCTCACGGCCTACGAGTCGGCCCGCCGCGTCCTCGCCGACACCCTCGGCACCGACCCCGGCCCGGAACTGAAGGCCCTGCACGCCTCGTTGCTGAAGCAGCAGGACGCCGAGCCGCCGAAGCCGGCGGCGGCGGTCCCCGCCCGACCCGCCGAGCGCACCGGCAATCTCCGCCCCCGTCTGACGTCCTTCGTCGGCCGGGAACCAGAACTCGACGCCATCCGTTCCGACTTGCACAGGGCCCGCCTGGTCACGCTCACCGGACCGGGCGGCTCCGGAAAGACCCGCCTCGCCGAGGAGGCCGCCGCGGGGCTCCCCCAGGCATGGCTGGTGGAGCTGGCCCCGCTCGACCATCCCGAGGCGGTGCCGGGCGCGGTGGTCAGCGCGCTCGGTCTGCGCGAGACCGTGCTGCTGACCAACGACCTGACGACCGGGCAGGCCGACCCCACGGCCCTGCTGATCGAGTACTGCGCCCCGCGCAGCAGGCTCCTGATCCTTGACAACTGCGAGCACGTCATCGGCGCCACCGCCGCCCTCGCCGAGACCCTCCTCACCCACTGCCCCGGGCTCACGATCCTCGCGACCAGCCGTGAACCCCTGGGCGTCCCCGGTGAGTCGGTGCGCCCCGTGGAGCCCCTCGTCCCGGAGCAGGCGCACCGCCTCTTCGCCGAGCGGGCGAAGGCCGTCCGTCCCGACGCCGACGCGGTGCTCGCCGACACCCAGGCCGTGGCGGAGATCTGCCGCCGCCTGGACGGGCTGCCGCTCGCCATCGAGCTGGCCGCCGCCCGGCTCAGGCTGCTGACCCCGAGGCAGATCGCCGACCGGCTCGACGACCGCTTCCGCCTGCTCACCACCGGAAGCCGCACGGTCCTGCCCCGCCAGCAGACCCTGCGGGCGGTCGTCGACTGGTCCTGGGACCTGCTCGAGGAGCGGGAGCGCACGGTGCTGCGCGAGGTGTCGGTGTTCGCCGGCGGCTGGGACCTCGCGGCGGCCGAGGCCGTGTGCACCGGCCCGGCGACGGACCTGATCGGGGCACTCGTCGACAAGTCCCTGGTGGTGGCCGCCCCGCCCGGGCCGGACGGTGACACCTGCGCGAGCGGCATGCGCTACCGCATGCTGGAGACCATTCACGAGTACGCCATCGAGCGCGCGGCCGAGGTTCCCGGCCTGCGCGCCGCGGCCGAGCGCCGGCACCGCGCGTGGGTGCGGGCGCTGGTCGAGGAGGCCGAGCCGCAGCTGCGGTCCGCGGCGCAGCTGCCCTGGATCTCCCGGACGGAGGCCGAACTGGACAACATCCGGGCGGCCCTGGACCGCGCCGTGCGCGCCGGCGACGAGGCGGAGGCCGGCGCGATCACCCTGGCCGTCGGCTGGTTCTGGTGGCTGCGCAACTATCGCCAGGAAGCCGTTGCCTGGGTACGGCTGGTGCTCCGCCTGGGCGTGGCCCTGGACGGCCTGCCCGCCGGAGCACCGGCGGGCGAGCTGATGGCACGGGTGGAGTGCGCCGACCCGGTGGGTGCCTTCCTCGCCGCCCCCGACGGTGAGGCCGGGCACCCGCTGCGCGAGCTGCGCATGGACCTGCGGATGCTCGACCTGTTCCTGACGTCGGAGTCGGGCACGGAGCACCTGGGCGCCGACGAGCGGGCCCCGGAGTACGTCTCGCGGGTACGGGCCGCCTATGAGCACGGCGGCCCGCCGGCCGCGCGGTTCCCCGGCATCGTCTGGCCACTGACCAGCTACTACCTGGGAGGTCCGGCGGACGTCGGCCCGGACATGGCCGCAACCGTCGCCAACTGCCGTAGACATGGCGGTGACTGGGAGGTCGGGGTCTCCCTGATGTACCGCACCCACGTCACCGTCGACTCCCCGGGCAATCTCCGGGGCGTGGACGAGGACCTGGCCGAGCTGCGGCCACTCAGCCGGCGCGTCGGGGACCGCTGGATGCGGGCGCAGGTGTGCAGCGCGGCCGGCGAGGCGGCCATGGTGCGCGGCCGGTTCGACGAGGCAGGCAGCGAGTACGAGGAGGCGCTGCGGCTCGCCTACGAGGTGGGCGCGTACGCCGAGTCGCCGTTCCTGATGGCGCGGCTCGCCGAGATCGCCTACCGCTCCGGCGACCGGCAGACCGCGCTGACCGCCCTGGACGAGGCAGGGGCGGCCGCCGACCGGCACGCCGTGCCGGACTCACGCGCCTTCGTCCTGCTGCTGCGCGCCCGCATCGCGCTGCACGACGGGCAGACAGCACAGGCCCGCGAGCTGTACGAGGCGACCTGCGCGGTGACACTCGGAGGCACCCTGCCACCGCAGTTCGTGGCGGACCTGCGGACGGTCGAGGCACTCCTCGTGGCCGACGAGTCCGGCCCGGCGCACGGGCTTGTGGTGCTCGCCGAGGCGCTGAGCGAGGCCGTGGCGCAGCGGTGCGCCGAGTGGGCAACGGCGGGGCTGGTGGACACCGGCGCCGGTCTGCTGGCCCGGCTCGGCGATCTGCCGGGCGCCCTCCGGCTGTTCGCATGCGCGGACCACTGGTGCGACGGCCGTCAGCGCCCCGAGCCGGAGCGCGGCGAGGCCACCCGGGTGCTCGCCGGTGCCCGTGCGGCCCTGCCCGCCGAGCGGTTCGCGGCCGAGCGCGCCCGGGGCGCGACCTTCGACGTGGCGGACGTCCTGCACGAGCTGCACGCGACGACGGCGGCTGCCGAAGGCCGCCGTTAGGGGCGGCTACCGGCAGGTGATCCGGGACTCAAAGGGGCCACCCACACCCCGAGAACCGGCACCGACCCTCACCCCCGTCGGCGACACATGGCGAACGCGCGCACAGAAACCACGGGCAGCCTCCACCGGCGATTGCGCCCAGGGAGACTGCCCGCGGTTTCGGACGGCGATTGCGCCTCGGGTAGACCGCCCGCGGTTTCCGACGGCGATGGCCCTGCGGAGACCGCCCGCAGCTTCCGACGACGGCGATTGCCCAGGAAGACCCCCGCCGTTTCCGACGGCGATGGCCCTGGGGAGACCGCCCGCAGCTTCCGGCGACGGCGATTGCCCCAGGAAGCCCCCCGCCGTTTCCGACGGCGATTGCGCCCAGGGAGACCGCCCGCAGCTTCCGGCGACGGCGATTGCCCCAGGAAGCCCCCCGCCGTTTCCGACGGCGATTGCGCCCAGGGAGACCGCCCGCAGCCGCCGACGGTGATTGCGTCCCACGGGGGCCACCCGCACCCGACCGCGACAGCCGCACGGGTGGTGCGGGTGGGAAACCGAATACCGCCGAAGGCGAAGCCGAGGCGAGCGGCACCAGCTACATCGGCCGGGACCGCAGCCCCTCCAGCAGGATGTCCAGCAACCGCGCGGACGCCGCCGCCTGCTGCTCGGCATCCGGCAGCGACGGCGCCGCCGTGGCGATCACGAGCAGCACGTCGGACACGGACACGTCCGCCCGCAGCTCACCCGCCGCCCGCGCACGTTCCACCAACTGCCCGACCACCTCGAGCAGCGCCCCGGCCGCGCTGTCGTCGGCCACCACCGCGGCCTCGTCCGCCACCAGCCGCAGCTCACCGGCCCCCGGCTGCGCCCGCTGCTGAGGCACCCGAGCCTCTTCGACCGAGCCGACCGAGCCGACCGAGCCGACCGAGCCGATGGAACCGACCGAACCGCCTGAGCCGACCGAGCGCGACGAACCGTCCGAGTCGGCCGAACCGGCGGAGCCAACCCGCAGCACCTGCGGCGGCAGCAACCGGCCCGCCCCCGACGCCACGGACGTCCGCAGGAACCGGGACAGCGCCGACCACGGCTCCTCCTCCTGCCCGAGCGCGGTCCGCGCCTGCTCGGTCAGCCGCGTCGTCTCCTCCTCGGCTATCCGCCGGACCAGTACGTCCTTGCTGGGAAAGCGCCGGTACACCGTGCCGACCCCGACCCGCGCGCGCCGCGCCACGTCCTCCATCGGCGCCCCGTATCCCAGCTCGCCGAACACCTCACGCGCCGCACGCAGCACGTGCTCCAGATTGCGCTGTGCGTCCACGCGCAGCGGCGACGTACGCGCCCCGTCCGCGCGTCCGTTGCCCGTCGCCGCGCTCACCACGCCGCCACCGGGCGCGATGGCGGCTGCAGATGACCAATGCGTGTCCTGAACATGCATGTGTTCCCCCGGTAATGACGTCTCCCCCCGGAGACTCTCCCCGTCACTGAATCCGGAGTGCGCGGAACTGGCGTCGGTCTCGACCGGAACCGCCCGTCGCGGACCCGATCGACCACATTCCCTACACTCCGTCGACACACGAACATAGTTGAGAGAGGGTCAATTCAGAAGGGGCAGGTTCCGCACAGTGCGCCCCTCGATCGGAGTACGGGTCATGTACGTCCCGATTACGCACCTTCGCACCCTGTCGTCCGCCCCCGCTGACCTGCCCCCTTTCGTCCCACCCGGACACCGCGGCCGGCCTCGCGCACACCCGGCCGCCAGTCACACAAATTGCCGGGGCTGTGGACAAACAACAGCGCCGGGTGCGTCATGGGATGGTGAAGGAACGTGCGCGCATTCTCGTTGTCGGCGGCGGCTACGTCGGGATGTACACGGCCCTGCGCCTGCAGCGGAAGCTGAAGGGCGAGCTCAAACGGGGTGACGTCGACATCACCGTCGTCACTCCCGACCCGTACATGACGTATCAGCCGTTCCTGCCCGAGGCGGCAGCCGGTTCGATCTCGCCTCGCCATGTCGTCGTACCGTTGCGCCGCGTTCTGGACCGGTGTCACGTCGTCATCGGCGAGGTGACATCCATCGACCACGCGGTGCGCACCGCTGCCATCACCACGCTCGCCACCGCGGAGGAGGGCAGGGCGGCCGAACTGATCGGCTACGACGAGCTGGTGCTCGCCCCCGGCTCGATCGCCCGCACCCTGCCCATCCCCGGCCTCGCCGAGTACGGCATCGGCTTCAAGACCGTCGAAGAGGCCATCGGCCTGCGCAACCACGTCATCGAGCAGATGGACATCGCCTCCTCCACCCGCGACCCCGCGATCCGCGACGCCGCACTCACCTTCGTGTTCGTGGGCGGCGGCTACGCGGGCGTGGAGGCGCTCGGCGAACTGGAGGACATGGCCCGCTACACGGCGCGCTACTACCACAACGTCCGCCCCGAGGACATGAAGTGGATCCTCGTGGAGGCCTCCGACCGCATCCTGCCCGAGGTCGGCGAGGAGATGGGCCGCTACACCGTCACCCAGCTGCGCCGCCGCAACATCCAGGTCCTGCTGAACACCCGCCTGGACTCCTGTGCCGACCGGGTCGCCGTCCTCAGCGACGGCCAGCGTTTCCCGACCCGCACACTCGTGTGGACCGCCGGGGTCAAACCGCACCCGCTGCTCGCCGCCACCGATCTGCCGCTCACCGCCCGCGGCCGCCTCAAGTGCACGGCCCGGCTGACCGTCGACGGCGTGGAGCACGCCTGGGCGGCGGGCGACGCGGCGGCCGTTCCCGACGTCACCGCGGCCGAACCCGGAACCGACACCGCCCCCAACGCCCAGCACGCCGTCCGCCAGGCCAAGGTCCTCGGCGACAACATCGCCCACGCGCTGCGCGGCGAGCCCCTGGAGACGTACGCGCACAAGTACGCCGGCTCCGTCGCCTCACTGGGCCTGCACAAGGGCGTCGCCCAGGTCTACGGGCGCAGGCTGAAGGGCTACCCTGCCTGGTTCATGCACCGCGTCTACCACCTCAGCCGGGTTCCCACCTTCAACCGCAAGGCCCGGGTGCTCGCCGAATGGACCCTCGCCGGGCTCTTCAAAAGGGAGATCGTCTCGCTCGGTTCACTCGAACATCCGCGAGCCGAGTTCGAACTCGCGGCCGGTGGAAAGCCTCCTCACAGCCCCTCGGACGACCCGAAGGGGTCGTCCTGACGGGACCGAGGAACTCCACGGACCGCCGAGGCGTCTGACGGATGTCGTCGCGGCCCGCCCCCTGCCAGACTGCCCACGTCCTCTGACGGGCCACCCGCCCGCCCTCAGCACCCACGAGGCTTTTCCCACAGTGAACTTCACGCGCTGGAGCGCCCGGCTCCCCGGAACGCAGCGCCGCGCCGCAGCGCGGACCGAGACCCCGGTCTCCCTGGACCGGCGGGGGGAAGGCTCCGTGCCCGCGGCCCGCGTCGAACAGCGGCCCGACGGGACACCCCCGGTACCCGCCGTCGACGAACTGCCCTCGCGCGACGTCCTCGACCGCGTCCCGGCCCTCGTCGCCCTGGTCCACGGCCCCGACCACCGCATCGCCTACGTCAACGACGCCTACGCGGCGGCCTTCGGCACCCCGATCACCGGCGCACCGGCGCGCGAGACGCTGCCCGAACTCGCCGAACTGGGTCTGCTCCCGCTCCTCGACCAGGTGCTGCGCAGCGGCAAGTCGCGCACGCTGAAGTCCCGCAGGGCCGTCGACGGCCGGTCGTACACCTTCACCTGCACCCCCGTCGCCGAGGACGGTGACCGCGACGGCGGCGTACTCGTCTTCGCCACCGACGTCACCGACCACGCCGAGGCGGCCGAACGCCTGCGTGCCAGCGAGCGCCGGCAGCGCGAGACCGCCGTCACCCTGCAACGCTCCCTGCTCCCACAGGAGCTGGAACAGCCCGACGACCTGCGCATCGCCGCCACCTACCAGCCCGGCGGGACCGAGGCGGCGGTGGGCGGCGACTGGTACGACGTCATCACCCTCGGCGGTGGCCGTACGGCCCTGGTCATCGGCGACGTCATGGGCCGGGGAGTGCGGGCGGCGGCGGTCATGGGCCAGCTGCGCACCGCCGTGCGCGCCTACGCCCGCCTCGACCTGCCTCCGCACGAGGTCCTGCAACTCCTCGACGGCCTCGCCGCCGAGATCGACGCCAACCAGATCGCCACCTGCGTCTACGCCGTCCACGACCCCAACGAGGGCCGCCTGGTGTACGCGTCCGCCGGCCATCTGCCGATCCTGGTCCGCGACGAGAACGGCTCCGTCTCCCGCGCCGACGAACCGACGGGACCGCCGCTGGGCACCGGCGGCTGGATCCACGCCTCCGGCTCCATCGCGCTCGGCTCCGGCGCCACGGCGGTCCTCTACACCGACGGCCTGGTCGAGCGCCGTGACCAGGACCTGGACGAGGGCATCGCCGCGCTCGAACGCGCCCTCGCGGGCGCGACCGGCACCCCGCAGGTCGTCTGCGACCGCCTGGTCCGGTCGGCCGGCGTCACCGCCGACCACGACGACGACGTGGCCGTCCTCGTCCTCCAGCACCCGTCGCGCAAGGGCCCCGACAGCGAACTCTTCCGCAACGCGGCCCTGGAACTCCTCGGCGGCGTCGAGGCGGCCCCCCGCGCGCGTGCCTTCGCCTCCGGCGTCCTCACCAGCTGGCGCTTCCCCGTCGAGCTGCACGACCTCGGCGTCCTCGCAACCAGCGAACTGGTCGCGAACAGCCTCCAGCACGGCATCCCGCCCATGCGGCTACGGCTCCGCCGCACCGACCGCCGCCTGATCATCGAGGTGACGGACGGCGACGATCACCTCCCCCGCCGCCGCCGCGCGGAGCCCGGCGACGAGTCCGGCCGGGGCATCGCGATCGTGGCGACGATCGCCTCCAGCTGGGGCTGCCGCAGAACGCCCGGCGGCGGCAAGGCGGTGTGGTGCGAGTTTCTGCTGCCGAGACGCTAGTGCCTCTCGTTCGGATCATGCCGGGCTCGCGGGGCATGGCCCGACTCCCCCCACGGGTGCGCGGCGGCTGGTCGCGCCGTTCCCCGGGCCTCCGGCCCGCCCCCCCCCGCACCGGGAGCCCTACGCCTCCGCGGCCACCGGCTCCGTGGGTGCTCCGCCGCGCGTGACCACCCGGCTGCCCCGCGCCGGCCACGGCTGGTCCTGTACCGCGCTCAGTCGCCGCCCCAGCCGCAGGGCCAGCACGGTGATCCCCAGCGAGAACAGCAGGAAGGTCACGATGTACGGCGCGTGCAGCGAGGCCCCCATGGGCCCGCCCACGGCCGGACCGACCGCCAGCGCCAACTGCTTGACCAGCGCGAAAGCCGAGTTGTACTGCCCGGCCATGCCCTCCGGCGCCAGATCGGCGACCAGCGGCGCGACGGTCGGCGACAGCATCGCCTCGCCCAGCCCGAACAGGGCGTACGTCGACACGAACGCGGCCGTCGCCATCTCCTGGCTGCCCTGGCCCAGCCCCGCGTACCCGGCGGCCAGCCAGGCAACGGCCCAGATCAGTCCGACCCCGGCGATCACCCGGGACCGCCGACGCCGCTCCACGAACTTCAGTACGGCGAACTGAGCGACCACGATCATCAGCGTGTTCGCGGCCAGCGCCGTACCCAGCGCGGAGGTGGATATCCCGGCCGCCTCCACGCCGTACGCGCTGAGCCCCGACTCGAACTGGCCGTAGCAGGCGAAGAACAGCACGAAGCCCAGCACGGACAGCTGCACCATCGCCCGGTTCCCGAGCAGCTGCTTCCAGCTGCCCTTCGCCTGCGCGGGCGCGTCCTCCATCCGCGGCGAGTGCGGCATCCGCACCGTCGCCATCAACGCGACCAGCAGCAGGAACATCGCCGCCTCGATCGCGAACAGCAGCGTGAACGAGGACACGCGCGTGGTGTCGACGAGGTGACCCCCGATGAGACCACCGACACCGAGCCCCAGGTTCTGCAGGAAGAACTGCGTCGCGAACGCCCGCGACCGCGTGTCCGCCGACGAGCAGTCCACGATCATCGTCGCCAGCGCCGGCTGCATCACAGCCTGCCCGGCGCCGAGCGCCGCCGAGGACAGCAGCACGGTGGCGGCGCTGCCCGCCAGCCCGAGACTCAGCGCGCCCAGAGCGGCGGTCACCAGGGCGGCGAGCAGGACCGGCAGCGGGCCGCGCCGCACGATCGCCCTGCCGGCGAACGGCAGCACGATCAGCGCGGCCACGGCGAAGACGGCGAGCACGAGTCCCGCCGTCATGGCTCCCAGGCCCCGCACCTGCGTCACATAGACGTACAGGTAGGGGACGGTGAAGCCGAGCCCGAACGCGCTGAGTGCGTTACCCACGTGGATCCGGCGCATCGCCGCGCCCATCGCCCTGGTCACGTTCACCTCTCTCAGTAGTTAGCCCTGAAGACTTCAAAGCTAAAGTTCGAAGCTAAAGACTACACAGCGAAGGACTTCAAGGCAAAGGCGTCGCGTGCGATACTGCGGCCATGGCCGACACCCCCGGCGTCACAGAGCCGACGCTCGAAGAACAGATCGCCGCGTACCAGCGCGAGTTCCAGGACCTCGACCCCCAGGTCGAGAAGATCGTGTCGGCGTTGTCCCGGCTGAACCGCCGTATGAACGTCGCCTACGGCCGCCAGACCGCCGACCTCGGCATCAGCAACGCCGAGTGGGAGGTCCTCAAGGCGCTCGTCCTCTCGGGTGCCCCGTACCGGATGGGTCCCGGCGACCTCGCCAAGCGGCTGGGCCTCACCCCGGCCGCGATGACCCACCGGATCGACCGCATGGTCACCGAGGGCCTGGTCACCCGGGAGCGCGACGAGACCAACCGTGTGCGGGTCATCGTCGAGCTGACCCCCGAGGGGCGCGAGAAGTGGCTGGAGGCGATGCGCCTCGCGACCGTCTTCGAGGAGGACCTGCTCCAGGACCTCACGCCGGCGGAGCGCGCGGTGCTCGGCGAGGTCCTGACCCGGCTGCTGCGCAGGGTGGAACACGCGCAGCCGGACGCCGGCGGCCGGCTCAGCGACCTCGACTGAACTCGACCGACGTCGCCTTGAAAGATCTTGACAAGGGTCGCTTGACACACCCCTGCTGGCTCCGTAGAGTTCTTCGGGTTGCCACGGGGCCGTAACGGTTCTGCGACAGCACCTCCGCCGCCTCGAGCGGCACCACTCACATCATCAGCATGATCTCCCGACCGGGTTGATTTCGGCGTGCCCGAATTCAATTCGAATAGGGACTCGGTGGCCCGATTGGGAATCGCCGGGTGGATCCGCTAAGGTTTGAGACGTCGGAACGGCCCAGCGGCCGGGAAGACAACCCCCCCTGACTGGGAGTCAGACACCGAAAGGATCTGATAGAGTCGGAACCGCCGGAAAGGGAAACGCGGAAGCGGGAACCTGGAAAGCACCGAGGAAATCGGATCGAAAAGGTCTGATAGAGTCGGAAACGCAAGACCGAAGGGAAGCGCCCGGAGGAAAGCCCGAGAGGGTGAGTACAAAGGAAGCGACCGTTCCTTGAGAACTCAACAGCGTGCCAAAAATCAACGCCAGATATGTTGATA
>NZ_JBWKIR010000003.1:545493-550398 GCF_056432605.1 Streptomyces sp. NPDC045022 | reverse complement strand
ATGGTCGAGCCGAACAGGTACAGCCAGTAGGCGAACATGTTCAGCCGCGGGAACGCCACGTCCGGCGCGCCGATCTGCAGCGGCATGATCCAGTTCGTGAAGCCGGCGAACAGCGGCGTCGCGAACATCAGCAGCATGATCGTGCCGTGCATCGTGAACGCCTGGTTGAACTGCTCGTTCGTCATGACCTGCAGGCCAGGCCGGGCCAGCTCGGCGCGCATCAGCAGCGCCATCACGCCGCCGATCAGGAAGAACGCGAACGAGGTGACCAGATAGAGCGTGCCGATCGTCTTGTGATCGGTGGTCGTCAGCCACTTCACCACGACATTGCCGGGCTGCTTGCGCCGGACCGGCAGCTCGTTCTCGTACGAGTCCTCAGCTGCCGCGGCACCCTGGGGTTCGTTGAGGATGCTCACAGGTTGTTCGTCCTCTGGTTCTTCTCGTGGCTCGTCTGCGCGATGCCGGCCGGAACGTAACCGGTCTGCCCCTTCTTCACGAGGTCCTTGAGGTGCTGCTCATAGCGCTCGGGGGAGACGACCTTCACGTTGAACAGCATCCGGGAGTGGTCGACTCCGCAGAGCTCCGCGCACTTGCCGAGGAAGGTGCCCTCCTTGTTGGGGGTCACCTGGAAGGCGTTGGTGTGGCCGGGGATGACGTCCTGCTTCATCAGGAACGGCACCACCCAGAAGGAGTGGATGACGTCACGCGAGGTCAGGACGAAGCGGACCGTCTTGCCCTTCGGGAGCCAGAGCGTCGGACCGGGGTTGCCCGTCTGCGGATTCCGCGTACCGGGCGTACCGACGTCGTAGACGCCGCCGGCGTTCGCCGGGAAGTCCTTCTTGAGCCGGTCCGGGACAGCGGACAGGTTCGGGTCGGTCTTCGCGTTGCCGGAGACACCGGGGACGTTCTCGATGTAGTTGAAGCCCCAGCTCCACTGGAAACCGACCACGTTGATCGTGACGTCGGGCTTCTTCGAGGTGTCGAGGAGCTTCGACTCGTCCCGGGCCGTGAAGTAGAAGAGCACCGAGATGATGATGATCGGGACCACCGTGTACAGGGCCTCGATCGGCATGTTGTACCGAGTCTGCGGAGGTACCTCGACCTTGGTGCGGCTGCGCCGGTGGAAGAAAGCACTCCACAGGATCAGGCCCCACACCAGCACGCCGACGGCGAGCGCGGCAGCCCAGGAGCCCTGCCACAGGGAGAGGATCCGCGGAGCCTCTTCCGTGGTCGGGGTGGGCATGCCAAGGCGGGGGAAGTCCTTGTATGTGCAACCGGTTGCGGTCGCCAGGACCAGGCCCGCGGTCAGTGCCTGCAGCAGCTTCCGCCGCATCGGGCGCCGCGGCGAGCGGTCGGAGCCGTTGGGACTCACGTAGCGCCTTCCCGAGAGTCTCGCCCGCGCGGTCGGCTGCGGCCTTCTCGCTGGTCGGTCGCCGCCCTGCGTCGGGCAGGGGTTTGGATGTTTATGCGGACCAAACCCTAGCCGACGCTCTTCGAGGGTTCGCGGGGAGGGGGGCATACGCGCCGCCCGTCACTCCGAAGGTGTCGGATCAGGCGCCTGATAGCTCGGGGTTGTCGCGTTTTGCGGTGCGGCTTCGGGTGCGTTGTGGCTGGTCGGACGGTTCCCCGTGCCCCTGGTCCGGCTGCTCCCGCGAAAGTCTTACCGTTGCCCTGTGTCCTACTTCGATGCCGCTTCCTCCGCTCCCCTCCACCCCGTGGCCCGTCAGGCGATGTCGGCCTCGCTGGATGACGGGTGGGCCGATCCCGCCCGGCTGTACCGGGAGGGGCGCAAGGCGCGGATGTTGCTGGACGCCGCGCGGGAGGCGGCGGCCGAGGCCGTCGGGTGCCGGGCCGACGAGGTGGTGTTCACGTCCTCCGGGACGCGGGCCGTACACGCGGGCATCGCGGGGGCGTTGGCCGGCCGGAGGCGGGTCGGACGCCACCTGATCGTGTCAGCGGTCGAACATTCCTCGGTACTCCATTCGGCGGAGGTGTTCGAGGCGGACGGCGGGGAGGTCACGAGGGTGGCCGTGAACCGGACCGGAGCCGTCGATCCGCCGGCCTTCGCCGCCGCGGTCCGGCCGGACACCGCACTCGCCTGTCTGCAGTCCGCCAACCACGAGGTGGGGACCGTGCAGCCGGTGGCCGAGGTGGCCGGACTCTGCCGGGCGGCCGGGGTGCCGTTGCTGGTGGACGCGGCGCAGTCGCTGGGGTGGGGGCCGGTCGAGGGGGACTGGTCACTGCTGGTGGCGAGTGCGCACAAGTGGGGCGGGCCGTCGGGGGTCGGGCTGCTCGTCGTACGCAAGGGTGTGCGGTTCGCCGCCCAAGGCCCGGCGGACGAGCGGGAGTCCGGGCGGGCGCCCGGGTTCGAGAACATCCCGGCGATCGTGGCGGCCGTGGCCTCGCTGCGCGCGGTGCGGGCCGAGGCGGCCCAGGAGGCGGTACGGCTGCGGGAGCTGACGGAACGGATCCGGACGCGGGTGCCGCGGCTGGTGCCGGACGTGGAGGTGGTGGGCGACGCCGAGCGGCGGCTGCCGGGGATCGTCACCTTCTCCTGTCTCTACGCCGACGGAGAGGCGCTGCTGCACGAGCTGGACCGGGTGGGCTTCTCCGTCTCGTCCGGCTCCTCCTGCACGAGCAGCACGCTGACGCCCAGCCATGTGCTGAAGGCGATGGGTGTGCTGAGCGAGGGCAACGTACGCGTTTCGCTGCCGGTGGGGGTGGCGGAGGCGGACGTGGAGCGGTTCCTGGAGGTGCTCCCGGGGGCCGTGGCGGGCGTGCGGGAGAAGCTGGGGGCGCCCGCGCCGGCGACGGCGGTACGGGCGCGGGAGCTGGTCGTCGACTCCCTCGGCAAGCGGTGCCCGATACCGGTCATCGAGCTGGCCAAGGTGATCGGGGAGGTGCCCGTGGGCGGCACGGTCCGGGTTCTGTCGGACGACGAGGCCGCCCGGCTGGACATCCCCGCGTGGTGTCAGATGCGCGGGCAGGAGTACGTCGGCGAGGAGCCGGCGGACCGGGGTACGGCGTACCTGGTCCGCCGGCTCGGCTAGCGCCTTTCCTTCGGGCGGGGCCGGCTCAGCTCAGGTGGGCCTGGACTTCTTCGGCCGCCGCGTCCCCGTACGCCTTGGTGAACCGCTCCATGAAGTGCGCCCGGCGCAGCCGGTACTCCTGCGTGCCCACCGTCTCGATGACCAGCGTGGCGAGCATGCACCCGACCTGCGCGGCCCGCTTGAGGGAGACGCCCCATGCCAGGCCCGACAGGAATCCCGCGCGGAAGGCGTCGCCGACGCCCGTGGGGTCGGCCTTGCGCTCCTCCTCCGCGCAGCCGACCTCGATCGGGTCCTCGCCGACGCGCTCGATGCGCACGCCCCGCGAGCCGAGCGTGGTGACGCGGTGGCCGACCTTGGCCAGGATCTCCGCGTCGGTCCAGCCGGTCTTGGACTCGATGAGCCCCTTCTCGTACTCGTTCGAGAAGAGGTACGTCGCGCCGTCCAGCAGTATCCGGATCTCCTCGCCCTCCATGCGGGCGATCTGCTGGGAGAAGTCGGCGGCGAAGGGGATGTTCCGGGAGCGGCACTCCTCCGTGTGGCGGAGCATGGCCTCCGGGTCGTCGGCGCCGATCAGGACCAGGTCGAGGCCGTCCACGCGGTCGGCGACGGTCTTCAGCTCGATCTGGCGGGCCTCGCTCATCGCGCCGGTGTAGAAGGAGCCGATCTGGTTGTGGTCGGCGTCGGTGGTGCACACGAAGCGGGCGGTGTGCAGCGTCTCGGAGATACGGACCGAGTCGGTGTCCACGCCGTGCCGGTCGAGCCAGGCCCGGTACTCGTCGAAGTCGAAGCCGGCGGCGCCGACCAGGATCGGCTTCGTGCCGAGCTGGCCCATACCGAAGGCGATGTTCGCGCCGACGCCGCCCCGGCGCACGTCCAGGTTGTCGACCAGGAAGGAGAGCGAGACCGTGTGCAGCTGGTCCGCGACGAACTGGTCGGCGAAGCGGCCGGGGAAGGTCATGAGGTGATCGGTGGCGATGGAGCCGGTGACTGCGATGCGCACGTCGGCATTCTCCTGCGGGAGGCTGGGTTGACAGTTCACGCTACCGGTTCACGAGCCGGCGCTGAAGCTGACAAAACTACCCGATAGTAGATCTTTCTTCGCGGCCCGGAGCGTGCCTACGGTGCGGTCATGATGAACCTCAAGGGCCACTCCACCGCCCCGGCCGACCTCGAAGGCGACCTCGCCGCCCTGCGCGGCGACTGCGCCCGGATGGCTCCGCACTGGGCGGTTCCCGAGCACGCCGAGTCGCGGCCGGTGCCGCCGTCGCTCATCCACGGGGTCACCGTGCCGGCGCGGTCCGCGCGGCTGCTGGACGCGATGTCTGACTACGGCGACTGACACGCGGGGCGCACCCCAGGGAACCGCGCGCTCCCCTCCCGCGTCCCATCGCCGTCCCCCGCGCAGGGGATTGCGGGACACGATCCAGCGAGGAGCGATGCGGTGAACACCGAGCGGCCTGAGAACTCCGGCGACCCGGAGGCCCCGAAGACTTCCGGGGAACACGCGACGCGGAAGCCGGGTGCCGACGACGGAACGCGCAAGCCGGTCGGCGACGCCGCACGGGAGCCGCGGGTCGCCGACGGGACGCGGGAGGCGTACGCCCGCGGCGGGACGCGGGAGCCGCGGGTCGCCGATGAGGCGCGGGGCGCCGACGGGGCTCCGGAGGCGCACGTCCGCGACGCTGCGCGGGAGCCGCGGGTCGGTGATGTGGTGCGGGAGCCGCAGCCTGGCGATGAGGCGTGGGAGCAGCAGACCGGCGACCCGGCGCAGAAGCCGTGGGCCGGCGATGCGGCGCGCGAGCCGCAGACCGGCGCCCCCACGCCGAAGCCACAAGCCGAGGACCCCGCGCCCGAG
>NZ_JBWKIR010000003.1:545141-545395 GCF_056432605.1 Streptomyces sp. NPDC045022 | reverse complement strand
AGCAGCGGACCGGCGACCCGGCGCGGCACCCGTCGGCCGGCGACCCAGCGCGGCAGGCGCAGGCCGGCGATGCGGCGCGCGAGCCGCAGACCGGCGCCCCCACGCCGAAGCCACAAGCCGAGGACCCCGCGCCCGAGCAGCGGACCGGCGACCCGGCGCGGCACCCGTCGGCCGGCGACCCAGCGCGGCAGGCGCAGGCCGGCGATGCGGCGCGCGAGCCGCAGACCGGCGCACCCACGCCGAAGCCACAAGCC
>NZ_JBWKIR010000003.1:425374-545044 GCF_056432605.1 Streptomyces sp. NPDC045022 | reverse complement strand
CCGCACGGCACCCGTCGGCCGGCGACCCAGCGCGGCAGGCGCAGGCCGGCGATGCGGCGCGCGAGCCGCAGACCGGCGCACCCACGCCGAAGCCACAAGCCGAGGACCCCGCACGAGAGCAGCAGACCGGCGACCCCGCACGGCACCCGTCGGCCGGCGACCCAGCGCGGCAGGCGCAGGCCGGCGATGCGGCGCGCGAGCCGCAGACCGGCGCACCCACGCCGAAGCCACAGACCGGCGACCCCGCGCGGGAGCCGCAGGTAGGTGATGTGGTGCGGGGTGGTGGTGGGGGCTCGGGCGAGCGGTCCGGGTGGGGTCGGGCGCCGGTGGTCGTCGTGTCCGTCGCGGCCGCGGTGCTGCTGGTCGGCGGCGGTGGCGCGTACCTCGCCGCGGGTGGTGGCCCGGACGGCCTTACGAGCCCGGGCGCTTCCGGTGGTGGCGGAACTCCCCCGCCGCTGGCGCTGGACGGCGGGACGGGTACGAACGGCATCGCGCCCGGGGAGCCCGACCCGTACGGCGCGACGTACGTGGCGCGGGGTGAGCTGCCGGACGGGCCCGGCTCGGCGCCGGTGTACACGCCGAAGGGCGAGGTCGGCAGGGACGCCGTGGTCCGGCTGGCGAAGGCGCTCGGGATCGACGGGACGCCGGTGGCCGAGGGACGGATCTGGCGGGTCGGCGGCCAGGACGGCTCCGGGCCGAGTCTGCACGTCAACCGGGACGCGCCGGGCAGCTGGACCTACAGCCGGTACGCGCCGGGCACCGACGACTGCAAGAAGGGGATCCTCTGCGTGCACGACCCGATGGCCCCCGCCGGGACTCCGGTGAGCGTGCGGAAGGCGACCGAGGTGGCGGCGCCGGTGCTGAAGGCGGCCGGGCTGGACGACGCGAAGATCAACGCGAGCCAGGTCCTGGGTGCCCAGCGGGTGGTCAACGCCGACCCGGTGGTGGACGGGCTGCCCACGTACGGCTGGACGACCGGCCTGACCGTCGGGAAGAAGGGTGAGCTGGTCGGCGGCCACGGGCTGCTGGGCACACCGGTCAAGGGCGACACGTACCCCGTGCTGGGCGCGGAGAAGACGCTGGAGCTGATGAACGGGACGGCGAAGAGCGGCCACCGGATGGGGATCGGCGGCTGCGCCACGCCGGTGCCGGCGAAGGACCGGCTGGAGCAGCCGTGCGGTGCGTCCACCGGGGTGCCCAAGCGGGCGGCGGACACGGTCACGGTCGAGAAGGCGGTGTTCGGGCTCGCCGCACACTCGGTCGGCGGGCGGCAGACGCTGGTGCCGTCCTGGCTGTTCGAGGTGCGCGGACCGGCGGCGCCGGGCGAGTCCACGGTGACCTTCCCGGCGGTCGACCCGAAGTACCTGGCCGCGACCCGGGCGGCGCCTTCGACGGGACCGTCCACCGCCCCGAGGACCCGGGACGTGAAGGTGAACGGCTACACGGCCGACGGGCGGGAGCTGACCGTGAGTTTCTCCGGCGGGGTGTGCGCCGACTACACGGCGTCGGCCGGGGAGAGCGACGGCCGGGTGACGGTCACGGTCACCGAGAAGCCCTGGCCGGGCAAGGTGTGTGTGCTGATCGCCAAGGAGTACACGAAGACCGTACGGCTGGACGCGCCGCTGGACGGCCGGACGGTGGTCGGCGCCGATGGCAAGCGGATCGTCGAGGCCGAGCCGGGGGCGCTGCGGCCGCAGGCCCGCTGACCTCGCCCGGACACACGAAGGCGGCGGTCCCCCGTCCGGGGGACCGCCGCCTTCACTGTCGGAGCGTGATGCCCCGGGCCGTCACGGCCCGTGGGCTCAGCTGAAGGAGTCGCCGCAGGCGCAGGAGCCGGTCGCGTTCGGGTTGTCGATCGTGAAGCCCTGCTTCTCGATCGTGTCAACGAAGTCGATGGTCGCGCCGCCCAGGTACGGAGCGCTCATGCGGTCGGTGACGACCTTGACTCCGCCGAAGTCCTTCTTCACGTCACCGTCGAGCGAGCGCTCGTCGAAGAAGAGCTGGTAGCGCAGGCCGGAGCAGCCGCCGGGCTGGACGGCGACACGCAGGGCGAGGTCGTCGCGGCCTTCCTGGTCGAGCAGGGCCTTGACCTTGGACGCGGCGGCGTCGGTCAGGATGATGCCGTCGGTGACGGTGGTGGTCTCGTCCGATACGGACATCTACATCTCTCCCGGGTTGTACGGAGACTGCTTGCCGACGAGTGCAACCGGCGCTTCCGCGGATTCATTCCGGGCCGGGCATTCGCGTAGTCGCGTTTTCACTTCTTTCTTCATGCTCGCACACGCCCGGCGGCGGAGACAGCGGCCCGAAGAGGGAGCCGGGCGGGATTCATGTCACATAGACGCTATGGACATCGTCAAAGTGACGTGAAGCAGTTATGATAGATAGCGTCAGTTAGACGAAAAGTAGAAAGGGTGCGTGTCGTGACCACCGCCCAGACCCAGGAGCTCGACGTACAGCCGACTCCGCTCGCCCTGCTGCTGCTCGGCCGTGAGGCCGACCCGAAGAGCGAGCGGGGCGTGGAGTGCCCCGGTGACCTGCCTTCGACGTCCGACCCCGGTCTGGTCGAGCGCGCCCGCGCGGCCAAGGAGAAGCTCGGTGACAAGGTCTTCGTGCTCGGCCACCACTACCAGCGCGACGAGGTCATCCAGTTCGCCGACGTCACGGGCGACTCCTTCAAGCTGGCCCGGGACGCGGCCGCGCGCCCGGAGGCCGAGTACATCGTCTTCTGCGGTGTGCACTTCATGGCCGAGTCGGCGGACATCCTGACGTCCGACGACCAGAAGGTCGTCCTCCCCGACCTCGCCGCCGGCTGCTCCATGGCCGACATGGCGACTGCCGAGCAGGTGGCGGAGTGCTGGGACGTCCTGACGGAGGCGGGCATCGCCGAGCAGGTCGTGCCGGTGTCGTACATGAACTCCTCCGCCGACATCAAGGCCTTCACCGGCAAGCACGGCGGCACCATCTGCACCTCGTCGAACGCCAAGCGCGCCCTCGACTGGGCCTTCGAGCAGGGCGAGAAGGTCCTCTTCCTGCCCGACCAGCACCTGGGCCGCAACACCGCCGTCCGCGACATGGGCATGTCCCTGGACGACTGCGTGGTCTACAACCCGCACAAGCCCGACGGCGGGCTGACCGCCGAGGAGCTGCGCGCCGCGAAGATGATCCTGTGGCGCGGCCACTGCTCGGTCCACGGCCGCTTCAGCCTGGACTCGGTGAACGACGTGCGCGAGCGCATCCCCGGCGTGAACGTCCTGGTCCACCCCGAGTGCAAGCACGAGGTCGTCGCCGCGGCGGACTACGTCGGCTCGACCGAGTACATCATCAAGGCCCTCGAAGCCGCCCCGGCCGGTTCCAAGTGGGCCATCGGCACGGAGCTGAACCTGGTCCGCCGGCTGGCGAACCGTTTCGCTCCCGAGGGCAAGGAGATCGCCTTCCTCGACAAGACGGTCTGCTTCTGCTCGACCATGAACCGCATCGACCTGCCCCACCTGGTCTGGGCCCTGGAGTCCCTCGCCGAGGGCAACCTGGTCAACCGCATCGAGGTCGACAAGGAGACCGAGGCGTTCGCGAAGCTGGCGCTCGAGCGCATGCTCGCGCTCCCGTAGCCTTCCGGCGGTGTGACGCGCGAAGGGGGCCGCACCCAGGGGTGCGGCCCCCTTTCCATGGGCCGGGGCCTTTCGTTTGGATCATGCGAGCCCGGCATGATCCAAACGCGAGGCCCTAGACCTGAGCCGGCTCCTGCTCCGGCTCCCGCGAGGCCTCCGTCTGCTTCCGTTCCCGCTTGGCCGCCCGCTTCTTCGCCCGGCGCTCCTTGCGGAGTTCGAGCATGGCGTAGAGCGTCGGGACCAGCAGCAGGGTCAGCAGGGTGGACGTGATCAGACCGCCGATGACGACCACCGCCAGCGGCTGGGCTATGAAGCCGCCCTCGCCGGTGACGCCCAGGGCCATCGGGAGCAGGGCGAAGATGGTCGCCAGGGCCGTCATGAGGATCGGGCGGAGCCGGTGGCGGCCGCCCTCGACGACGGCCTCGACGACGCCGTAACCCTGCTTGCGGTACTGGTTGATCAGGTCGATCAGCACGATCGCGTTGGTCACCACGATGCCGATGAGCATCAGCATGCCGATCATCGCCGGGACGCCCATCGGGGTGCCGGTGGCGACCAGCAGGCCGATCGCGCCGGTCGCCGCGAACGGGATGGAGACCAGCAGGATCAGCGGCTGGGCGAGCGAGCGGAACGTGGCGACCAGCAGCATGAAGACGATCGCGATCGCCGCCAGCATGGCCAGGCCCAGGTTCTTGAACGCGTCGTCCTGGTCGGAGGACACCCCGCCGATCTCGGCCTTGGCGCCCGCGGGCAGGTCGAGGGCCTTGATCCTCGACTGGAGCTTGGTGCTGACCGCGCCCGTGTTGTCCCCGGTCGGCTTGGCCGTGATGGTCGCGGCGCGCTGACCGTCGATCCGGGTCATCGACACCGGGCCGTCCACCAGCTTCACGGTGGCGATGTCACCCAGCTTCACCGGGCCGAGGCGCAGGTTCCGCAGCTGGGCCAGCGTGGTCGCGGGCTTGGCCGACCTCACGACGACATCGCGCTCGGTGTCGTCGAGGATCGCCTTGGCCGCCGTCGTGCCGCGCACGGCCTGGGCGACCGCCGCGCCCAGCTTCTGGTCGTCGAACCCGGCCGCGGCCGCCTTCGCGTCGGCCCTGACCGAGATCCGCGGCACGCTGGTCGCGAGGTCGCTGGTGACGTCCGTGACGTGGTCCAGGCCGGCGACCGAGGAGCGGACCTGCTCGGCGGCCGTGCGCAGCGCCTCGGGGTCGGAGGCCTTCACCACGACCCTCAGGTCCTGGTTGCCGAAGCCGTCACCGGCGGACACGGTGGTCGTACCGATGCCCTCTAGCTTCTTCAGGCCGTCCTCGAGGTGCTGCTGGACGTCGTCGTACGACGCGGAGTCCTTCAGCATCACCTGGTACGACGCCTGGTTGGTGTCCGTGCCGCCGCCGAAGGCCGCCATGAACCCGGAGGAGCCGACGGTGACCTGGTAGTCCTTGACGCCCTCGGTGGCGGCGAGCAGCTTCTCGACCCGCCTGGCCTGCGCGTCGGTGGCCGCGAGGCTGGTGCCGGGCTTCAGCTCCTGCTTGACGGTGAGGACTTCCTGGTCGCCCTGGTCGAAGAAGTTCGTCTTCAGCAGTCCGGACATGCCGAACGTGAGGACGAGGACCACGACCGCGATCAGCACGCTGGTGAGGCGGCGGCGCGTCGCGAACCGCAGGACGGGGACGTAGGCCCGCTGCAGGCGGCTGTTCGCCTCCTTCTCCTCGGCCTTGCGCCGGGCCTCCTCGGCGTCCTCGGGAGTGCCCTTGGGCGCGCGCAGGAACCAGTACGAAAGGACGGGGACGACCGTCAGCGAGACGAGGAGGGAGGCCAGCAGGGCCGCCGTCACCGTGATGCTGAACGAGCCGAACAGGGCGCCCACCATGCCGCCGACCAGGCCGATCGGCAGGAACACGGCGACCGTGGTCAGGGTGGAGGAGGTGACCGCGCCGGCCACCTCGCGCACGGCGCCCAGGATCGCCTCCTTGCGCTCCTCGCCGTAGCCGAGGTGCCGCTTGATGTTCTCCAGGACCACGATCGAGTCGTCGACGACCCGGCCGATGGCGATGGTCAGCGCGCCGAGCGTGAGCATGTTCAGTGACAGGCCGCGCGTCCACAGCACGATCAGCGCGAGGACGACGGACAGCGGGATGGACACCGCGGTGACCAGCGTCGAGCGGATCGAGGCCAGGAAGACCAGGATGATCAGGACGGCGAAGAGCAGGCCGAGCGCGCCTTCCGTGGTCAGGCCCTCGATGGACTTGGACACCGCCGGGCCCTGGTCGCTGACGACCGTGAGCTTCGCGCCGGAGCCGAGATCCGCCCGCAGCTCGGGCAGCTTGTCCTCGACCGCGTCGGAGATGGCGACCGCGCTGCCGTCGTGGTCCATCGTCACGTTGACCGCGAGGCTCGGGCGGCCGTCGGTGCGGGTGAGGGAGTCGGCCGGGGCCGGCTGCTCCTTGACGGTGGCCACGGCACCGAGGCGTACGGGCCGCTGCGTCTTGCGGGCGTCCTCGCCGGTGACCATCAGGTCCCGGAGCTGCTTCAGGGAGGTGAAGCCGCCGCCGACCTGGACGGTGCGGTTGGCGCCGTCCTCGTCGAAGGAGCCGGCCGGGACGGTCGCGCCGCCCGCCTGCAGGGCCTGGCCGAGGGCGGCGGAGGTCAGACCCGCCCGCGCGAGCTTCGCGTCGTCCGGGGTGACGGTGACCTGGAGGTCACGGACCCCGGTGACCTGGACCCGGCCGACGCCGTCGATGTCCTTCAGGGCCGGGACGACGGTCTTGTCGAGCTGGTCGGCGAGGGCCTGCTGGTCCTTGCCGGAGGTGACGGCGAGCACCACGGTCGGCATGTCGTCCGTGGAACCGGAGATGACCTGCGGGTCGACGTCGTCCGGGAGCTGGTTGCGGGCCCGGTTGACCGCCTGCTGGACGTCGGAGACGAGCCGCTTGGTGTCGTTGCCGTAGTCGAAGGACGCCATGATCACGGCGTTGCCCTCGCTCGCGGTGGAGGTGACCCCGGTGACGCCGTCGACAGCCTGCAGGTTGTCCTCGATGGGCTCGATGACCTGCTTCTCGACCACATCGGGCGAGGCGCCCTGGTACGGCGCGATCACCGACACCATGGGCAGTTCGATGGTGGGCAGAAGCTGCTGCTTGATCTGGGGTATCGCGATCAGCCCGAAGACGAGCGCGATGAGCGACATGAGCCCGATGAGGGCCCGTTGCGCGAGGCTGAATCTCGACAGCCAGGACATGGATCAGGGTCTCTCTTCTGTGAGCGGCAGAAGCGCTTCCGGGAACGGAGGAAGCGACGACGGGACGCACAGATGAGCGCCCACCCCAACACCCTGGGCCATCACGGAGGGCAGATCCGTAGGCCCCAGGTCCATTTCCTTACCCGGCCCCTACTCCACGCGCAGTACACGCGGGTGGAGGTCAGTCCATCCTCGGACGTACCAGCCCCGACTCGTAGGCGATCACGACGAGCTGGGCCCGGTCCCGGGCGCCGAGCTTGGCCATGGCCCGGTTGACGTGTGTCTTCACGGTCAGCGGGCTGACCGCCAGGCGCTCGGCGATCTCGTCGTTGGAGTGGCCGCCGGCGACCTGCACGAGCACCTCCCGCTCCCGGCCGGTGAGCGTGCCCAGACGCTCGGAGTGGGCGGGGTCACGGCCGTCGTCGTCGCCCTGGGCGAGAAAGCGGGCGATCAGCCCCTTGGTGGCCGTAGGGGAGAGCAGGGCCTCCCCGCCCGCGGCGACCCGGATGGCGTTGAGCAGCTCCTCCGGCTCACTGCCCTTTCCGAGGAAGCCGGCGGCACCCGCGCGCAGGGACCGGACCACGTAGTCGTCGACCTCGAAGGTGGTCAGGATGACCACCCGGACGTGCGCGAGGGACGGGTCGGCGCTGATCAACCGGGTGGCGGCGAGGCCGTCCGTACCGGGCATCCGGATGTCCATGAGGACCACGTCGGCGGTCTGCTCCTTGGCCAGCCGGACCGCCTCGGCGCCGTCGGACGCCTCCCCCACCACCTCCATGTCCGGCTCGGAGTCGACCAGCACCCGGAACGCGCTGCGCAGCAGTGCCTGATCGTCGGCGAGCAGGACACGGATCGTCATACGGGCTCCCCCGGTGCCGTCGTACGGATATCGGTACGGGTCTCGGCGGGCAGGATCGCATGGACGCGGAAGCCGCCGCCGTAGCGGGGTCCGGTGGTCAGGGTGCCGCCGAGGGCGGTGACCCGCTCACGCATGCCGAGCAGCCCGTGCCCACCGCCGGTCCCGCGCACCGCCGCCTCGCCCGCGCCGTCGTCGAGGACGGTGACCTCCACGTTCTTCCCGACGCGTACGACGCTGACCTCGGCCCTGGCCTGGGGGCCCGCGTGTTTCTGCACGTTCGTCAGGGCCTCCTGGGCGATCCGGTAGGCGGCCAGGTCGACGGCGGCCGGGAGTTCGCTGCCCTGGTCGGCGCCGGCCACCTCCACCGGGAGGCCGGCGCTGCGGAAGGTGGCGGCCAGCTCCTCCAGGCGGCTGAGGCCGGGCGCGGGTTCCGTCGGGGCCTCGGGGTCGCCGGACTGGCGGAGCAGTCCGACGGTGGCGCGCAGTTCGTTCAGGGCGCTGCGGCTGGCCTGCCGGACGTGGCCGAGGGCTTCCTTGGCCTGGTCGGGCCGCTTGTCCATGACGTGGGCGGCGACCCCCGCCTGCACGTTGACCAGCGCGATGTGATGGGCCACGACGTCGTGCAGGTCGCGGGCGATGCGCAGCCGCTCCTCGGCGACCCGGCGGCGGGCCTCCTCCTCGCGGGTGCGCTCGGCGCGTTCGGCGCGTTCCCGGATGGCCTGCATGACCGCGCGGCGGCTGCGTACGGCATCCCCGGCGGTGGCGCCGATTCCGGTCCAGGCGAGGACGGCCAGGTTCTCCTGCGCGTACCAGGGCAGGGGGCCGCCGAGCATGGCGGCCGCGGTCAGCACGGTCATGGTGAGCAGGCCGACCCGCCAGGTGGTGGTGCGGTCGGTGGTCGAGGCGACGGTGTACAGCGCGATGACGGCGGACATCGCGACCGGGGCGCGCGGGTCACCGGTGACGCACTCGATCACGGAGAGCGTGCCGGTGACGGCGAGGACCGTCTTGGGGGCGCGGCGGCGGAAGACGAGCGCTGCCGCGCCGAGGACCATGCGCAGGAGGTTGAGGGGGTCGGGGGTGCGGATGCCCCAGCTGACGCCGTGCCCGTCCTTCGGCACGGCGAAGGATCCGACGACCATGCACACCAGCACCCCCGCGGCGATGGCCGCGTCCAGCGCGAGGGGGTGGGCCTTCAGGCTGCACCGGGCGCGTTCGAGAGTGCTCACGGGAGGAACAGTACGGGGGCCTCACGGCGCGCGTCCGCCGTCCGGCACCCGCCGCCGGTAACCCGGCCGGACGCGGGGTCACCGGCCCACGCCGGGTGGAGTGCGCCCTGCTCCGGGACGCGTCCGGGGGTCAGCCGGGGATCAGGCCGTCGTCGCTGAGCAGCTCCCGGACCTCCTCCAACGTCGCGTCGGGCGAGGGCAGGATCAGCTCGGAGGGTTCGAGCGCGTCGTCCGGCAGCGGCGTGCCGAGCCGGCGGACGGCGTCCAGGAGAGCGGTGAGGGTGCGGCGAAAGCCCTCCTCGTCGCCGCTCTCCATCTCCCGCAGCAGCTCGTCGTCCAGCTTGTTCAGCTCAGGGGAGCGGGCGTCGTCCAGCTGTACCTGGCCCTCCCCCATGATCCGTACGATCACGTCGGTCTCCTCGGCTCGGGACCCGGCGCCGGGTTACTGCTTGTCGAAGCGCGGGGTGTCCTGCGGCTGCTGCTGGGACTGCCCCTGGCCGGCACCGCCCTCGATCGCCTGCTGCGGGGAGCCTCCGGCCAGCTCGGCCTTCATGCGCTGCAGTTCCAGCTCTACATCCGTACCACCGGAGAGCCGGTCCAGCTCGGCCGCGATGTCGTCCTTGGCCATGCCGGAGGGGTCGTCGAGGGCGCCGGAGGCGAGCAGCTCGTCGATGGCGCCGGCCCTGGCCTGGAGCTGCTGGGTCTTGTCCTCGGCGCGCTGGATGGCGAGCCCGACGTCGCCCATCTCCTCGGAGATGCCGGAGAAGGCCTCGCCGATACGGGTCTGGGCCTGGGCGGCGGTGTACGTCGCCTTGATGGTCTCCTTCTTGGTGCGGAAGGCGTCCACCTTGGCCTGCAGGCGCTGGGCCGCCAGGGTGAGCTTCTCCTCCTCGCCCTGGAGGGTCGCGTGCTGCGTCTCAAGGTCCGTCACCTGCTGCTGGAGGGCGGCGCGGCGGGACAGCGCCTCGCGGGCCAGGTCCTCGCGGCCCAGCGCGAGCGCCTTGCGGCCCTGGTCCTCCAGCTTGGTGGACTGCTGCTGCAACTGGTTGAGCTGGAGTTCCAGGCGCTTGCGGGAGGTCGCCACGTCGGCGACGCCGCGGCGCACCTTCTGCAGCAGCTCCAGCTGCTTCTGGTACGAGTAATCGAGGGTCTCGCGCGGGTCCTCGGCCCGGTCAAGGGCTTTGTTCGCCTTCGCGCGGAAGATCATCCCCATACGCTTCATGACACCGCTCATGGGCTTCGCGCGCCCCCTTCTGACGGACTCCGGCTCACAGATCCTGCGACAGAACCCACAGTACGGGCCCTGCCTCCATTACCGCACTGTTCGGGGAGTGATGCGCTCATCCCCGAGGACGACTACGGGCGGTTCCGCTCCGGCGTAGGGAGTAGGTGATCCCACCGGGATCCCCACCGGGAACCCCACCGCCCCTCCCGGCGGGCTTCCCCGGAACGTCCCCTCTGTCCCCTTACAGACGTCCGGTGTTGCGGGATCGTTCCCCGCCGGGATGGGGACCATGCCGGTGCAGCGCTTACCCTTGGGTTTTGTGTTCCGTAGCCGTGCCAAGGAAGAGAAGGCCCCGACCGCCGACAAGGCGCCGGTGACCCTCTCCAAGCAGCCCCGTGACCCGCAGGCCCCGAAGGGGAGGCCCACGCCCAAGCGCAGTGCGGCCCAGTCCCAGCGCCGCAGCGTCGCCACCACTCCGACGAACCGCAAGGAGGCCGCGAAGCGCCAGCGCGAGGAGCGGCGTCAGGCGCTGGAACGGCAGCGTCAGGCGCTGGCCAGCGGTGACGAGCGCTACCTTCCGGCCCGGGACAAGGGCCCGGTCCGCAAGTTCGCCCGGAACTGGGTGGACTCGCGGTTCAACGTGGCGGAGTTCTTCCTGCCGCTCGCCGTGGTGATCCTCGTGCTGAGCGTGGTGCGGGTGCCCGCGATCCAGAGCGTCGCGCTGCTGCTGTGGCTGATCGTGATCGTGCTGATCGTCCTGGACGCGGCGTTCAGCGGCTTCCGTCTGAACAAGCGGCTCAAGGAGCGCTTCCCGGACGAGAAGACGCGTGGCGCCGTCGCCTACGCCCTGATGCGCTCCCTGCAGATGCGTCGGCTCCGGTTGCCGAAGCCGCAGGTCAAGCGCGGAGAGCGGCCCTGAGCACAGACGCTTTCACCGAGGGCGCGGCAGACGCCTGGCTGAACAGGCTGGGCGGGCTGCGTGACGTCGTGGAGCAGGAGCTGGTGGCCCGGCAGCTGGACGAGCAGATAGCCGGGCGGTTCCCGGTCGGGCAGCGGCTGCGGGTGCTCGACGTGGGGATGGGCCGGGGCGCGCAGGCACTGCGGCTGGCCCGGCTCGGCCACCAGGTGACCGGGGTCGAGCAGGACGCGACGATGATCTCCGCCGCGCGTGAGGCCCTGGCCGGGGAGCCGGAGGGCATCCGCGCGCGCGTGCGGCTGGTACAGGGTGACGGGCGGGACACCGGGGTGCACTTCCTGCCGGGCAGCTTCGACGTGGTGCTGTGCCACGGCGTCCTGATGCACGTCGAGGAGCCCGACCCGCTGGTGGCGGGCCTGGCCCGGGTGCTCGCGCCCGGCGGACTGCTGTCACTCCTCGTACGCAACGGCGACGCGCTCGCCATGCGGCCGGGCCTGTCGGGGGACTGGGCGGGCGCGCTGGCCGCGTTCGACACCACCGCCCGGCTCCCCCGTGCCCGGACGGAATCGAACGGAGGGGCCCCCGTCCGCCGGGGCCCGGACGTACGGGCGGACCGGCTGGCGTCCCTCACCGCCACGCTCGCCGGCATCGCGGCCCCGCTGCACGCCTGGTACGGCGTCCGGGTCTTCACGGACACGGCGGCGGACGACGCGGAGATACCCGAGGACCTGCGGCCGCTGCTCGCGGCCGAGGAGCGGGCCGGGCGCACCGACCCCTATCGCGGGGTGGCGGCGCTGCTGCACCTGTGTGGCGTACGCGGCTGAGCCCGTTCGGGGGAACAGCACGGGCCGGGTGATCACCGCGCGGTGAGACTCGGGACATGGACGCTTCCCGTACCCGTGCCCCCAGGAAGGCCGTCTCCGCCCGTGCCCCCGGGAAGGCCGTCTCCGCCGCCGCGCTGGTGTGCTGCGCGGCCCTCGCCGCCGGCTGCACCCACCCCGTCGCCCGGGCCGGACAGGACACCGCGGCGACCACCCGCGCCGCCGTGCCGGTGACCGCGGACGATCTGCAGAGCCGGTACCAGAAGGTCATCAAGGAGGTCCTGCCGTCGGTCGTGCAGATCCAGGCGCGCGGCGACCTGGGCTCGGGCGTGGTGTACGACGGCAGCGGGGACATCGTCACCAACGCGCACGTGGTCGGGTCGGAGAAGACCTTCAAAGTGACCACGGCCAACAGCGAGGAGCCGCTCACCGCGAGCCTGGTCTACTCCTACCCCGAGCAGGACCTCGCCGTGATCAGGCTGGACAAGGTGCCGGCCGGGCTGAAGCCGGCGGTGCTCGCGGACTCCGAGAAGGTCGAGGTCGGCCAGATCGTGCTGGCCATGGGCTCGCCGCTCGGGCTGTCCTCCAGCGTGACCCAGGGCATCGTCTCGGCGACCGGACGGACCGTCAGCGAGGGCCGGGAAGGGGGCGGTACCGGCGCCACCATCGCGAACATGGTGCAGACGTCGGCCGCCATCAACCCCGGCAACAGCGGTGGCGCCCTGGTCGACCTCGACGGGCAGGTCATCGGCATCCCGACGCTCGCGGCGGCCGACCCCGGCCTCGAAGGCAGCGCGGCGGCCGGCATCGGCTTCGCCATCCCGGCGTCGATGGTGAAGACGGTCGCCCGGCAGATCGTCAAACAGGGCAAGGTCGTCGACTCCGGGCGGGCGGCCCTCGGTATCACCGCGCGGACGGTCGTGGACGCCGACTACCAGCCGGCCGGGGTGGCGGTGGTCAGCGTCCGGAGCGGCGGCGCGGCCGACAAGGCGGGGCTGCGCCCCGGCGACATCATCACCGAGCTGGCCGGCCATCCCCTCACCACCATCACCTCGCTGTCGGAGGCACTGGCGGCGGATCGGCCGGGCCGGCGCACCTCCCTGACGTACCACCGGGGCGGCGCCGAGAAGACGGTCGAGGTGACGCTGGGCGAGCAGTGAGGAGGGTGCGCCCCCGGGGACGCGACCCTCCCCACCGCGGTCCCCGGCTACGCCGCGTCGGCGTGCAGGCTCATCGGCCCGTAGATCTCGGTGCTCTCCTCGAACAGCCGCACCTGGTCCGCTCCGCCCTCCAGCAGTGCCTTCCACTGCTCGCCGATCCAGGACTCGGCATCCCCCTGAGTGGTGAACTCCTCGGGCTGCACCGCGGGCTGGACCTCCGTCCCGTCGGCCTTCTCGAACCGCCACGTCCATGCCGTCATGTGGGCCTCCTTGTGATCCAACTCCCTCGCAGCGTATTCGCTCCGCCGGGCCGACCGTTAGAGCCCCGCCCCCTCACGGACGACCCTCCGGGGCCGCCGGTGCGCGGGACCCGCGTGGGCGGGCGAAAATCGGTCCCGTGGAAATCACTCTGCTCGGTACCGGTGCCCCCGCGGGTCTGCCTCGCCCCGACTGCCCCTGCGCCGCCTGTGCGACCGCGCTCGGACCGGACGCGCGGGCGGCGACCGCGTTGCTCGTGGACGGGGGGCTGTTGCTCGATCTGACGCCGGGCGCGGCGTTCGCGGCGGCGCGGGCGGGGCATTCGCTGGGCGGGGTACGGCAGGTCCTGCTGTCGCATCCGCACGACGGCCCCGCGGTGGAGGTGCCGGCCGGGCTGCCGCAACCCGGACGCGTTCCGGACGGGCGGGAGTTGGCACTGCTGACGGGGCACCGGGTGCGGGCCCTGGCGATGGACGCGGGTGGCACCGGGTACGCGGTGACCGGGCCGGACGGGCAGCGGCTGCTGTACCTGCCGCCGGGCGGGGCCCCGGCCGGTCTGGAGGAGGCGACGGCGGAGTCGTACCAGATGGTCCTCGCCGACGTGGTGGGCCGTCCGGACGCGCTCGCCCGGCTGCGGGCCGTCGGCTCCGTCGGCCCGACCACGGACGTGATCGCCGTCCACCTCGACCATGACGTACCGCCCGGCCCGGAGTTGCGGCGGCGGCTCGCGGCGGCCGGCGCGCGGGCGGTGCCGGACGGTACGACGCTGGTGGCCGGGGCGTACGAGGACGTACCGGACGTGCCGCGCCGGACCCTGGTGCTGGGCGGGGCGCGCTCGGGGAAGTCGGTGGAGGCCGAGCGGCGGCTGGAGTCCTTCCCGGACGTGCTGTACGTGGCGACCGGCGGGACTCGGGGCGGGGACACCGAGTGGGCGGCGCGGGTGGCCACGCACCGGGAGCGGCGGCCGGGGTCGTGGCGTACGACCGAGACGACGGACCTGGTGCCGCTGCTGGCGCAGGACGGGCCGGCGCTGCTGATCGACTGCCTGTCGCTGTGGCTGACGGACGTGATGGACGGGGTGGGGGCGTGGGACGACGCGGAATGGGCGGGCGGGGGTGAGAAGGCGTTGCGGGAGCGGGTGCGGGAGTTGGCGGAGGCGGTGCGGGCGACCCGGCGGACCGTGGTGGCGGTGTCGAACGAGGTGGGCTCCGGGATCGTCCCCGCCACGGCGTCCGGGCGGCGGTACCGGGACGAACTCGGGCGGCTCAATGCGGCGTTCGGGGCGGAGTGCGAGCAGGTGGTGCTGGTCGTCGCCGGTCAGGCACTGGTGCTGCGGGGCTGAGGCGGCCGCGGCTCCCCGGGGGCGCGGGGAACCGCGCGATCGGCCACAGCCGTCCCGTACCCGGCGGCGGTACGCGGTCATCCCCTGTCCTTGCGCGCGACGATCCGGTACGCGTTGGAGAACGGCGTGTGGCGCAGCAGGGGCGCCAGGACGTGGTCCACGGCCGAGGCCAGCGCCGGGGCGGGCGTGGCCGCGGCCCGCAGGAGCGGGTGCACGTGGGCCAGGCCCAGCGAGAACACCCCTGTCAGGTCGTAGGGGACGTGCGGGGCGCTGCGGTCCGTCACCAGGACCGTGCAGCCCAGGGTCTCCAGTTCCGCGCACAGATTGGCCGGTGGCACCAGGTGCAGGTTGCGGGGCTGGCCGTACGGAAGCCACCGCTTGCCGAGCAGGGTGGCGAACGCGCAGCGCGGGTCCGGGGCCTCGACGACGAGGTGGCCGCCGGGGCGCAGCGCGGTGAGGGCCGCGCGGAGTTCGGCGCGCGGGTCGGGGGCGTGTCCCAGGTGGCCGAACATGCTGACCACGTCGTAGCGGGCCCGCAGGCGGGCCGCCATGCCGGGGGTCGTGAGGTAGCCGCGGTGGGCCTCCTCGACCCGGCCCTCCAGGAGGGCCTGCTCCACGCGCGCCGTGGGGTCCAGGCCGTCGAAGCTGGTGTACGGGAAGAACTCCTTCGCCGCCTCGGGGAAGCGGGCGTGGCCCGTGCCCACGTCCAGCCAGCTCTCCGGTTCGGGCAGCGCCGACAGTTTCCAGGCGGTGGCGCGGTGCCGGCGGCGGATCGCGTGGGCGGGCAGGACCTGGGCGGTGAACTCCTCCAGGTGCCGTTCGTAGAAGTCCCGGTGGAAGAAGGCGAGTCCCTCCGCCGTGAGCCGGGGATTCTGGAAGGCGTGGGCGCAGTCACGGCATTCGTCGAGGACGAAGGTGCCCGGCCGGTGCCGCAGCGGGTCGGTCGTGCGCAGCCGGGTGCGCAGCCGGGCCGACCCGCACCAGGGGCAGTCCTCGCGGCGCGGCTCCTGGAACGTGTCGGTGGTGTCCGGGGTGACGTACGGCGTGGGCGTGGTCGGCATGGGCGGCTCCCTGTGCGACATTCCGCTGCAAAGCGGAACGTATGGGATACCGATCTTGGGTGCAACGACGTCGTGTCGGTGTGGTGGCCCGGTGGCGCCGGGGCGTTCGGCCGCTGGCGGTACTGTTCGGCGAATGAGCAGGCTTAATCTGGACGACTTCACCGATCTGATCGAGCGCCCGGACGGGGGCGTGCGCCGTGACGCCGAGGCCCGGCGGGAGCGCCAGATCGTGCCGCCCGGGGCCCTGGGGCGGCTCGACGAACTGGGCGAGTGGCTGGCCGCCGCGCAGGGCGCCGTACCCGTACGGCCGGTCGAACGGCCGCGGGTGGTCCTGTTCGCCGGTGATCACGGCATCGCCGAGCTGGACGTCTCGGCGCGGCCCGCGGGCAGCGCGGAGCAGCTGGTGCGGGCGGTGCTGGAGGGCGCGAGCCCGGTCGCGGTGCTCGCGCGGCGGCTCGACGTGCCCGTACGGGTGGTGGACCTGGCCCTGGACTGCGATCCGGACACCTTCCCCGCGGACGTCGTGCGGCATCGGGTGCGGCGCGGCAGCGGCCGTATCGACATCGAGGACGCGCTCACCCTGGAGGAGACCGAGGCGGCCCTGCGGGCGGGCATCGCGCTCGCCGACGAGGAGGCCGACTCGGGTACGGACCTGGTGGTGCTCGGTGACATCAGCGTGGGCGGGACCACGGCGGCGGCGGTGCTCGTCGCCGCGCTGTGCGGGACCGACGCGTCCGTGGTGACGGGACGGGGCGGCGTCGCCATCGACGACCTGGGGTGGATGCGCAAGTGCGCGGCGATCCGGGACGCGCTGCGGCGGGCCCGGCCGGTGCTCGGGGACCAGGTCCGGTTGCTGGCGGCCGTGGGCGGTGCCGACCTCGCGGCGATGACCGGGTTCCTGCTGCAGTGCGCGGTACGGAAGCTGCCGGTGATCCTGGACGGGGTGGTGGCCGCCGCGTGCGCGCTGGTCGGGCAGCGGGTCGCCTTCCGGGCGCCGGACTGGTGGCTGGCCGGCCACGACAGCGGGGAGCCGGGCCAGGCGAAGGCGCTGGACCGGATGGCGTTGGAGCCGCTGCTGGCGCAGGGCGTGAAGGTCGGCGAGGGCACGGGCGCGCTGCTGGCGCTGCCGCTGGTGCGGGCCGCGGCCGCGCTGGCCGCTGAGCTGCCCGAGCGGCCGGAGGCCGAGAAGGAGCTGGAGGAGGAGCTGGAGGAGGAGACGCGGTAGCCGGTTGGGGAGACGCGGTAGCCGGTTGCGGCCGTGGGCCGGGCGCCCTCGGACGCACCGGCGCACATACACCACGGCAGCCGGAATGGTGTGGTTCGTCGGGGCGTCACCCATATGATCCTGCCCTATGGGAGATGCCCGAATTGCCGTGCAGCCGCAAGCCGAGCCGGGGCGCCCGAACGAGGCGGGGCGGCGGTCCACCAGGGCTTCCCGGAGGGCCGCCGCCCTCGCCGTCTGGTATCTGCGGACCGTCGCCTTCATCAACTTCCTCAGCGCCGTGTGGGTCTCGCTCGGCCAGGACGTGCGCCGGCACAACCAGGACGACTTCTTCACGCCTTACCTGCTGACGGCCGGCTTCGCCTCCGGCGTGTTCACCGCGTTCCTGGCGATCACCATGCGGCGCAGGAAGCGGGCCGCGTGGATCCTCGACCTCGTGCTCAGCGGGGCCTTCCTCGCCCTGTTCGCGTTCGCCATGGCGTTCCCGGAGATCCGGCGGTACCCGCAGAACTGGATCTCCCTGGTGCTGACGGCCGCGTTCGTCGGCGCGCTGCTCGTCGGCCGCCGGGAGTTCTACGCCAAGGGCGACCGGTCCAACCCACGGCTCGCGGCCACGGTCGCCGTCGGCGGCGGGCTGCTCGCCTCGCTGCTGGCCGGGCTGCTGGTGACGGTCACCAACCAGGCGCCGGACGCGGCCCGTTCCGGCTTCCTGGAGCGCTGGCACTACGGCACCCTGCGGCTGGTGTCGGTGGCCGCCGAGGAGTCCCGCTTCCCCGGCATCGAGCCGCCCAACTGGGCCAACGTGGCGATCAACGTGCTCAGTACGGTCCTGGTGCTCGCCGTGTTCTACGCCGCCTTCCGTTCCCGGCGGGCCGTCGACCCGCTCACCGAGGACGACGAGAAGCGGCTGCGCGCCCTGCTGGACCGGCACGGCGAGCGGGACTCGCTCGGCTACTTCGCGCTGCGCCGGGAGAAGAGCGTGGTGTGGTCGCCGACCGGGAAGTCGGCCGTCGCCTACCGCGTCGTCGGCGGGGTGAGCCTGGCGTCCGGGGATCCGATCGGGGACCCGGAGGCCTGGCCGGGGGCGATCGTGCCGTGGCTCGCGGAGGCGCGGGCCCACGGATGGATCCCGGCGGTGATGGGGGCGGGCGAGGAGGCCGGCACCGTCTACGCCCGGCACGGGCTGGACGCGCTGGAGCTGGGTGACGAGGCGATCGTGGAGGTCGCCGAGTTCACGCTGGAGGGGCGGGCGATGCGTACCGTCCGGCAGGCGTACAACCGGGTGAAACGGGCCGGGTACCAGGTGCGCATCCGGCGGCACGAGGACATCCCGGCGGCAGAGATGGCGTATCTCGTCGAACGCGCGGACGACTGGCGCGACGGGGCGACCGAGCGCGGGTTCAGCATGGCCCTCGGCCGGCTCGGGGATCCGGAGGACGGCCGCTGCGTGATGCTGGAGTGCACGGACGCCGACGGCCGGCTGCGGGCGCTGCTCTCCTTCGTGCCGTGGGGGCCGAACGGGCTGTCGCTGGACCTCATGCGGCGCGACCGGTACTCCGACAACGGGCTGATGGAGTTCACGGTCATCGAGCTGCTGCGGCGGGCCGAAGAGATCGGGATCACGCAGGTCTCGCTGAACTTCGCGATGTTCAGGTCGGTCTTCGAACGTGGCGCTCGCCTCGGTGCCGGTCCGGTGCTGAGGCTGTGGCGGTCGCTGCTCAGCTTCTTCTCCCGTTGGTGGCAGATCGAGTCGCTGTACCGCGCCAACGCCAAGTACCGGCCCATCTGGGAGCCGCGGTTCCTGCTCTTCGAGAAGAGTGCGGACCTGCCGCGCATCGGCCTCGCCTCGGCCCGCGCGGAAGGCTTCCTTGAGGCGCCGGGACTGCCCAAGTGGCTGCACCGCAGGCACCTGGACACGCACCGATGACCGCACGGACGAGGAATGCTTGATGGGAACGGTCGCCCGCTGGGCCCGCGCCGAGTGGGGATTGCTGTACGTCACCGTCCGTGAGCCCCTGCGCGAACGGCGTCTGCGGGCGCTGCCGATGACGCTCGCAGCCGTGTGCCTGACGGCCTGCCTGCAGTACGTGCAGAACCAGCCGTGGGGCTGTCAGCCGGTGCAGGACCTGGGTGCCGTACAGGCCGAGGACCCGCTGTGGCTGGCCCTGCTGCGCTCTCCCCTGTCGCTGTTCGTGCCCGCGCTGGACCTGCCGGTGTGGGGCGCGCTGGCGCAGATCCTGCTGGTGTTCGGGATCGCCGAGATCTGCCTGGGCTGGTGGCGGACGCTGGCCATCGCGTACGTCGCCACGCTCGCCGGGACGCTGTACGCGCGCGTGGGGATCACGCTCGGCCCGCACGCCCCGTTCGGGCTGCCCTGGACCGACGCGCAGGTGGTGGACACCGGCCCGTCGGCGGCCGTGGTGGGGCTCGCGGTGTTCGTGAGCTGGCGGTACGGCGCCTATCTCACGGCGGGTGCGGTGACCGTGGCGATGGTCGCCGAGGTGCTGGTCAAGGAGAACCTGGCCGGCAAGGAGCATCTGGCCGCGCTGATGGCCGTGGGGATGCTGTGCCTGGCGGTGGCCCTGCGACACCGGCACGGACTGCGGGCGCCCCTCCGGCCGCCACGGCGCGGCCAGCGCCCCCCGGACAGCCGCACCGGCCGCGGATCGCACCTGCCACCGATCCGTCCCTGAACGACCCACCGCGACCGGTCCGACCGGCGGTCATGGACACAGGCCGTGGGGGGGCGCTCCGGCCGCTGTGGGGCGGTCAGTGGTGGCCGGGGAGGCGGGCCGGGTCGGGGTCGGGTCTGCCGCCGAGCCAGTCCTGGACGGCCCGTCGCGGCCGGGCCCAGCGGCGGTCGTGGCGGTAGGCGCGCAGGGGTGGCCTTGGCGCGGGCGCGCAGGGGCGCCACCGGCGGCTGCGGGGCGGTCAGCGGCGGCCGGACCCACCAGCGGTCAGGGGCACAGCCCATGGGCGCCCCCTCGGGCAGCCACGGCCCGGCCAGCGGCGGCCGGGCAACCGAGTCCTGGACGGTCCGCCGCGCCGGGCCCAGCGGCGGTCATGGGCACAGGCCGTGCCGGTGTCCTTCTGCGGCCAAGGCGGGGTCAGTGGTGGTCGGGGAGGCGGGCCGGGTCGGGGTCGGGTCTGCCGCCGAGCCAGTCCTGGACGGCCCGTCGCGGCCGGGCCCAGCGGCGGTCGTGGCGGTAGGCGCGCAGGACGGCCTTGGCACGGGCGCGGGGGCGGCGGCCGTAGAAGCGGCGGGCCCACGGGGAGCCGGGGCGGGCCAGCCGGACGGCGCCGACGAACGCGACCAGCGGCACGATCACCCCGAAGATCGCGATGCGGGCCTTCCCCTTGCCCAGGGCGATCAGCGCGAAGAGGAAGTTCCCGGCGATGGTGCCGATGACGCCGCCGCGGTCCTGCAGCTCCGCCGGGGTCAGGTCGTTGACGCCGAACGGGACGAAACCGGCCAGCAGCAGGCCGACCAGGGCGGCGGTGAGCACGACGGCCTCGACGCTCTTGCGGCCCTCCTCGCTCCAGTAGACGTCGTCCAGGTGCAGGATCAGCGCGAACTCGTCCAGGACCAGTCCGGCGCCCAGGCCGAAGAGGACGGCGGCGACGAGCCCGCCGGCGCCGTGCCGGTCACTGGCGACCGCGCCGAAGCCGCCGACGACGGTGAGGACGACGCCGGGGACGACGTGGTGGATGTGCAGCCCGCCCGCCTTCACGTTGCCGAACGGCCCCTTTCCGGCCCGGATCAGACGGGTGATGGCCCGGGTGACCAGGAAGGTCAGGACAAAGGCGGCGAGAGCGAGCAGCAGCGGGAGCTTGCCCGGCTCGACGATGTTCCGCTCCCACCAGTGCCCCATATGCGCACCTTATCCCTGGGCGCGGGAGGCGACCTGGCGACCGCCGGGTAACCTGCGCCGGTGCTCAAGTCCTCCCCTCTCGACGGTCTCCGCTTCGCCTTCGGCACGCTCACCGTGCTGCCCGTCCGGGTCCACCGGTGGGATCGGGACGCCGCACGCGGCGGGATGCTGACCGCCCCCGTGGCCGGTCTGGTCGTCGGCGGTTGCGCGGCGGGGCTGGGGCTGGGGCTGCTCGCCCTGGGCGCCGGTCCGCTGCTCGCCGCCGTCGCCTCCGTCGCCGTACCCGCCGCGCTCACCCGCGGGTTGCACCTCGACGGTCTCGCCGACACCGCCGACGGGCTGGGCAGCGGCAAGCCGGCCGAGGACGCGCTCAGGATCATGAAGCAGTCGGACATCGGGCCGTTCGGGGTGCTCACCCTCGTGCTGGTGCTGCTGGCCCAGGTCGCCGTGCTGGCCCAGCTGTACGACGGCTCGTGGGCGCGGGGCGCCCTGGCCGCCGTGGTCGCGGCGACCGCCGCCCGCCTCGCACTCACCCTCGCCGCGCGCACCGGAGTGCCGGCCGCCCGCCCGGAGGGGCTGGGCGCGGCGGTGGCCGGGGTGGTCCCGGCGGGCGCGGCGCTCACCCTCGCGCTCGGCGTGGTCGTGGCGGCCGGGGCGGCGGGCGCCTGCCTCGGCGGGTACGACGGCGCGCGCACCGCCCTCGCGGTGGTCGCCGCCGTAGCCGTCGCCGAACTCCTGCTGCGCCGCTGCACCCGGCGCTTCGGCGGGGTCACCGGAGACGTGTTCGGCGCGCTCGCGGAGACGGCGGCGACGACCGCGCTCGTGGCGCTGACCCTGGGGCGCTAGTCTCTCGCCCGTACACGGACGAGAAGTGTGTGATCGGGGGACATCCGTGCTCAAGCTGCGCCGTGCCATGGCCTGGTTCGTCGACTTCGCTCTCGTGGTGGCCGCGGCCTCGCTGCTCGCGGTCCTCACCTTCCACCGGATCACCGCGCTCGTCACCGACGTGCCGGAGCTGGCCACGCGCGGCGGCCTCGACCTGGTGACCTCGCGCGGTGACGTCCTCGGCGCCTCCGAAGCCCTCGGGTTGTCCCTGTGGGACAAGGTGGTGCTGGATGTGGAGGAGGCCTTCGGGGCGCTCGTCCTCGTCACGTTCCTCTACCAGTGGGCCTGCCTGGCGCTGCTCGGCCGCACCCTCGGCAAGGGCCTGCTGGGTCTCCGGGTCACTCCGCGCCTCTCCCGACGCGCCCTGCGCCGGGCCGCCGTCACCACCGCCGCCGATGTCGCCGTGTACGCCCTGGCCTGCGTGCTGCTGGTCCGGGGGCACTTCGTGCTGTCGGTGCTGGTGTGGACGGTCGCGCTGGCCTTCTTCCTGGTCAACGCGGTGCCGGTGCTCTCCCCCGGCCGCCGTTCCCTCGCCGACCGGCTGGCCGGCACCTCGGTCGAGGGGGCCTTTCAGCGGGCGGAATCCAGGTCGTGGAGCAGCGTGCCCCAGGGGTGAACCCCCGTACCGGGCACCGCGCAGTGCACGGCGGCGCCCCGCTCGTGCGCCGCGGCGGCCACGTCGGCACCGGCCGGGACCCCGTACACCAGGTGGCACTGGCGGACCCCGCGGCCGGGGTAGGCGCGGCGACGCGCGGATGTACGGCGGTACGTCGTCCAGGGGCCCTCGAGGTGCCGGTGAGGCAGCCGGCCGGGGTGCCGGCGGTGGCCCGGCGGAAGGCCCGGGACGTGCGCGGGTACGGCACCCCGTCGAGGTGGTGGGCGGCGAGCGCGGGCAGGGTCGCCGGGAACCGCGGACCGGACCCCCGCCGCAGGCCCACGGTGGCCGGTCGCGCAGTTCCCCGCGCCCCTGACGGGGCGTCTTCCCCTACGGCAGCTTCAGTGTGAGCGCGGACTGGAGCGGGCCGGGGGCCGCCCAGGACGAGCGCTCACCGGCGTAGGCCGTGCCGAACGTGGTGCTGCCGAGGGTGAGCTGCTGCCTGGTGCCCTCCGGCGCGGTCACCGGGATCTGCGTGCCGGACGGCGCCGTGACGGTCACGGTGTTTCCGATCCGGTAGGCGGTGACGTGGCCGGCGTCGAGCGCGGTCTGCCATGTGGCCCGGTTCTGCAGTTCGGCGCCGATGGCGCTCTGGGGCAGGTTGACGATCGGGGTGTTGCCGGCGAACAGGGCCTGGTAGTCGGCCAGTACGCGCTCCAGGACCGGGTAGAGGGTGCGGTCCTCGGCCAGGTTGGACTGGTGGGCGTAGTGCGGGCGCGGGTCGTTGCTCAGCACGTGTCCAAGGTCGGTGTGGGCCTCGGCGGGCACGATGTGGTCGGTGAAGCCGGTGGCGGTGTCCAGCGGCTGGGACAGACAGGTCGAGGCCGGGTTGTTCTCGCAGGTCCCGCTGCCGCCGTCCGCCGTGGCGGTGTAGATCCAGTTGTACTCGTCGGCCATCTCGGCCTTGGTGCCCACGTTGTAGTACACGTTCATCGGGTAGCGCGGCACGGTGAGCGTGCTGTTGCCCACGGCCCGCTGCCCGGACTCGCGGGAGTTGTCCGAGGCGGTCCACTTCACCCCGTTGGCGGCGAGCGCGGGCCCGAGCTCGGGGTTGTCTTGCGGCTGCTGCGGCAGGGTTTTCAGTCCGGAGTGCTCGCCGGTGACCAGCTCGCTCCGGTCGACGGAGAGGCCGTGCCGGAGGGCCCAGTTGTAGTTGTCCGAGATCTCCCCGGAGATGTCGGAGCGGCTCACCCACCTGGTCGAGCCGTCGGCGTTCTTCGCGCACGACCACGGCACGGTCGAGGTGTCCTGGACACAGCCGAGGAAGAGATGGGTGTAGGTGTGGTTCACCCAGCGGTACTGGGCCCTGTCCTTCAGGAGCTGGTCGGCCAGCGGGTCCTTGCCGCCGTTCTCGCTCTTCCACTCCTCGCCGGCGCCCGCGTTGAACACCATGTCCAGGGTGAAGCCGTGGCTCTGCTGCCAGGAGGCCGCGTACTGGGCGTCGGCCGCGGTCATCCGGATCGGCGTGGTCGTGTCGGTGCCGCCGCTGCCGCAGTCGATGTCGCCGGGTGTGCAGTCGCGCTCGGTGTCCCAGCGGGCGTCCGGCGCGAAGACGTCGTCGACGTGCACGGCGAGGTAGTTGCGGGCCTGCCCCAGGTGCACGCCCTGGGTGAGCCACTCGACCATGCCGCGGGCCAGCACCCGGAACTGCTGCTGGTACTGGTTGTAGGCGAAGGTCACCACCAGCTCGCGGCGGCCGTCGTGGGCGTACTCGCCGAGCAGGCTGCCGGTGCCGGTGCCGCCGGGCACGGGGGTGTCGACATAGCTGGTGAAGCCGGCGCGGGGCTGTGCGACGAAGCCGTAACTCTCGTCCACCGAGGGCGAGTTGTCCTCGAAGGAGAAAGCGCCCTTCAGATACCCGAACGGGCCCGCCCGGCCGGTCACGCTCACCGTGGCCGTGCGTCCGTCGAGGGTGCCGGCGTAGCCGTTGCCGTCGGTGTAGTCGAGCCCGACCTCGGGGTGGGCCCAGGTGTAGGCGTCGAGTTGCGGGATGCCGTACGTCTTCTCGTACGTCTCCAGGGCCGTCTGTTCAGCCGAGCCGGCGCCGAACGGGGCCTCGTTCGGCAGGACCACGCCCTGGAACTTCGCCCGGGGCCGGGTGCCGGCCGTGTCGCTCAGGAAGGTGCCGGTGATCGTGGGCCGGCCGGAGTCGTCCAGGTCCACGGTGGTGTACGGGACGCCCTCGCTCCGCAGCTGGGCGGTGATCGCGCCGACCGGGCCGGCGCCGTCGTCGACGACCAGCACCCTCAGGTCGATGCGCGGATCGGTCGCGGCCGACGCACCCGGCGCGGCCAGTCCCAGCGTGATCATTCCCGCGGCCGTCGCGGTGACGCCGGCCGTTCTCCAGCGGTGTGTCCGATGAGCCATGACAGGTTCCTCCCCCCAGAAGACCCTCGGCGGCGGATCCGTGCCGAAACCGCGGAGAGTCGGTGCACATGGTGCGAATCGGCGGGCAGACGGCCCACCGGAACCCGACGAGTGTGGCTCAGGTCAGCGGTGCGCAGGGGGCAGAAGTGGCCATGACGCCACGCACAGGTGAACACCCGCAGGAATGAGCGAACGCGCGCACGCGCGTAGTCTCGTCCCGGGTGTTCGCCGACAGGGTGAAGGCCCCGGTTGCCACCAGTCCCCGGGCCTGGGCCTAGGGTCGGCTCCCGGGCCCGGTCGACCCACCCCACATCGGCCACAGCAACTTCACATCGGAAGCGAGATCTCACCACCGTGACTGCTCTGACTCTCAGCACCGCCGCGGCGCCCGGCCTCCGGGCCGACGCGATCGTGATCGGTGTCGCCAAGGGCGCCCAGGGCCCCGTCGTAGCGCCGGGCGCCGAAGCCGTGGACCAGGCGTACGACGGCAAGCTGGCCGGCGTCCTGGAGACCCTCGGCGCCTCGGGTGCCGAGGGCGAGCTGACGAAGCTGCCCGCCCCGGCCGGCTTCAAGGCCCCGCTCGTGGTGGCGGTGGGCCTGGGCGCGGAGCCCGACGCCAAGGAGACGGACGCCGGCTACGACGCCGAGGCGCTGCGCAAGGCCGCCGGCGTGGCGGCCCGCGCGCTCGCCGGAGCGAAGAAGGCCGCGTTCGCGCTGCCCATCGACAGCCCCGGCGCCATCGTGGCGATCGGCGAGGGCGTGCTGCTCGGCGCGTACTCCTTCGACACGTACAAGGAGAACGGCCGCCAGGCGCAGGGCGCCGCCAGGGCCCGGAACGGCAAGGCGCCGCTGGCGGAGGCCACGCTGCTCGGCGGCAAGCCGCGCGACACCACCCACAAGGGTGCCGTCGCCCGCGCCCTCGCGGTCTCCGAGGAGCTGAACCGCGCCCGCGACCTGATCAACACCCCGCCGAACGACCTGACCCCCGCGGCCTTCGCCGGCATCGCCCAGGCCGCGGCCAAGGAACACGGCATCAAGGTGCAGGTGCTCGACGACAAGGCCCTGACCAGGGGCGGCTACGGCGGCATCCTCGGTGTTGGCAGCGGCTCGGCCGCGACCCCGCGCCTGGTGAAGCTGTCCTACACGCACCCCGAGGCGGACAAGCACCTGGCCTTCGTCGGCAAGGGCATCACCTACGACTCGGGCGGCATCTCCCTGAAGCCGGCCGGGCACAACGAGACGATGAAGTGCGACATGAGCGGCGCCGCCGCCGTGTTCGCCGCCGTCGTCGCCGCCGCCCGGCTCGGCCTGGAGGTCAACGTCACCGGCTGGCTGGCGCTGGCCGAGAACATGCCGTCCGGCTCCGCCGTGCGCCCGGGTGACGTGCTGCGCATGTACAGCGGCAAGACCGTCGAGGTCCTCAACACCGACGCGGAGGGCCGGCTGGTCCTCGCCGACGCGCTGTGGGCGGCCTCGCAGGAGAACCCGGACGCGATCGTGGACGTCGCCACGCTGACCGGCGCGATGATGCTGGCGCTGGGCAGCCGGACGTTCGGCGTCATGGCCAACGACGACGCGTTCCGCTCCGCGGTGTACGAGGCGGCGGAGGAGGTCGGCGAGCCGGCCTGGCCGATGCCGCTGCCGGAGCACCTGCGCAAGGGCATGGAGTCCTCCGTCGCGGACATCGCGAACATGGGCGAGCGGATGGGCGGTGGCCTGGTCGCCGGTCTGTTCCTGCGCGAGTTCGTGGGCGAGGGGATCACCTGGGCGCACCTCGACATCGCCGGCCCGGCGTTCAACGAGGGCGGTCCGTTCGGCTACACGCCCAAGGGCGGCACGGGGTCCGCGGTGCGGACGCTGGTGCGGCTCGCCGAGCTCACCGCCGCGGGTGACCTGGGCTGACGCAGCCCGGCGGCTCGGGCGGTTCTGTCCGAACGGCGTCCGCGGGGGCGTGGGGGACCGATCACGCGGTTCCCCACGCCCCTTCGGCGGTACCGCCGCTCTGTCGGTTCCCGGTGAACGTGGGACGTCTCACACCCCGGCCCGGCGTCTCGATCACGTCCGACAAGTGCAAAGATGGAGCCCGGCAGGACAGGGCCCCCACCGAAGGGCCGAAGCATCAAGCGGCCGGACACCAGCCGCCTGCCGGTCACAGGAGACCGGTCTACGGCGCACATGCATGGAGGACGTGACGTGGCGAACGACGCCAGCACCGTTTTCGACCTAGTGATCCTCGGCGGTGGTAGCGGTGGTTACGCCGCGGCCCTGCGCGGGGCGCAGCTGGGCCTGGACGTCGCTCTGATCGAGAAGGACAAGGTCGGCGGCACCTGCCTGCACCGGGGTTGCATCCCCACCAAGGCCCTGCTGCACGCGGGCGAGATCGCCGACCAGGCCCGTGAGAGCGAGCAGTTCGGCGTCAAGGCCACCTTCGAGGGCATCGACGTCCCGGCGGTCCACAAGTACAAGGACGGCGTCGTCGCCGGCCTGTACAAGGGTCTGCAGGGCCTGATCGCCTCCCGGAAGGTGACCTACATCGAGGGCGAGGGCCGCCTGTCCTCCCCCACCTCCGTCGACGTCGACGGCCGGCGCGTCCAGGGCCGCCACATCCTGCTGGCGACCGGCTCCGTGCCAAAGTCGCTGCCGGGCCTGGAGATCGACGGCAACCGGATCATCTCCTCCGACCACGCCCTCGTCCTGGACCGCGTGCCCAAGTCCGCGATCATCCTGGGCGGCGGTGTCATCGGCGTCGAGTTCGCCTCGGCGTGGAAGTCCTTCGGCGCGGACGTCACGGTCATCGAGGGCCTCAAGCACCTCGTCCCGGTCGAGGACGAGAACTCCTCCAAGCTTCTCGAGCGCGCGTTCCGCAAGCGCGGCATCAAGTTCAACCTCGGCACCTTCTTCCAGAAGGCCGAGTACACCCAGGACGGCGTCAAGGTCACCCTCGCCGACGGCAAGGAGTTCGAGGCCGAGTACCTCCTCGTCGCCGTCGGCCGTGGCCCGGTCTCCCAGGGCCTGGGCTACGACGAGCAGGGTGTCGCCATGGACCGTGGCTACGTCCTGGTCGACGAGTACATGCGGACCAACGTCCCGACCATCTCCGCCGTCGGTGACCTGGTTCCGACGCTCCAGCTCGCGCATGTCGGCTTCGCCGAGGGCATCCTGGTGGCGGAGCGTCTGGCCGGTCTGAAGGTCGTCCCGATCGACTACGACGGTGTCCCGCGGGTGACGTACTGCCACCCGGAGGTCGCCTCCGTCGGTATCACCGAGGCCAAGGCCAAGGAGATCTACGGCGCGGACAAGGTCGTCGCTCTGAAGTACAACCTGGCGGGCAACGGCAAGAGCAAGATCCTCAACACCGCGGGCGAGATCAAGCTCGTCCAGGTGAAGGACGGTGCCGTGGTCGGCGTCCACATGGTCGGCGACCGGATGGGCGAGCAGGTCGGCGAGGCCCAGCTGATCTACAACTGGGAAGCGCTGCCGGCCGAGGTCGCGCAGCTCATCCACGCCCACCCGACGCAGAACGAGGCGATGGGCGAGGCGCACCTGGCGCTGGCCGGCAAGCCGCTGCACTCCCACGACTGAGCCTTCGGTCAACGGGCGCGACGACACAGACTTCCGCAATTCGTTAGGAGCAACCGAAACCATGGCGGTTTCCGTAACCCTTCCGGCGCTCGGTGAGAGCGTCACCGAGGGCACTGTCACCCGCTGGCTGAAGGCCGAGGGCGAGCGCGTCGAGGCCGACGAGCCGCTGCTCGAGGTCTCGACCGACAAGGTCGACACCGAGATCCCCTCGCCCGCCGCCGGCGTGCTGGCCTCCATCAAGGTCGCCGAGGACGAGACCGTCGAGGTCGGCGCCGAGCTGGCCGTGATCGACGACGGCACGGGTGCGGCTGACGCCGGCCCGTCTGTGGCTGAGGCCCAGGCGGCCGCGCCGGCGCCGACCCCCACGGCCGCCCCGGCCGCCCAGACCCCGGCCGCCCCCTCCACCGAGCAGGCCGCCCCCGCTCCGGCCCCGACCGCCGAGGCCACCGCCGGTGCCTCCGGCGCCGAGGGCACCGACGTGGTCCTGCCCGCGCTCGGTGAGTCCGTCACCGAGGGCACCGTCACCCGCTGGCTGAAGTCGGTCGGCGACTCCGTCGAGGCCGACGAGCCGCTGCTCGAGGTCTCCACGGACAAGGTCGACACCGAGATCCCGGCGCCCGCCTCCGGCGTGCTGCTGGAGATCGTGGTGAACGAGGACGAGACCGCCGAGGTCGGCGCCAAGCTCGCCGTCATCGGCGCCCCCGGTGCCGCCCCGGCCGCCGCTCCGGCGCCGGCCGCCCCGGCTCCGGCGCCCGCCGCCGCTGCCCCGGCCGCCCCCGCGGCTCCGGCCGCCCCGGCTCCGGCTCCGGCCGCCCCGGCTCCGGCTCCGGCCGCCCCGGCTCCGGCTCCGGCTGCCCCGCAGGCGCCGACGGCTCCGGCCCCGCAGCAGGTGACGACCCCGGCCCCCGAGCCGGTGCCGTCCGCTCCGGCGCCCGCTCCGGCTCCGGTGACCCCGGCCGCCGCGCCCACCGCCCCGACCGCCACCCAGGCGACCGACGAGGGCGCCTACGTCACCCCGCTGGTGCGCAAGCTCGCCGCCGAGAACGGCGTCGACCTGGCCACCGTCAAGGGCACCGGCGTCGGCGGCCGTATCCGCAAGCAGGACGTCATCGCCGCCGCCGAGGCCGCGAAGGCCGCCCCGGCTCCGGCCGCCGCCGCCCCGGCCGCCGCGAAGAAGGCCCCCGCCCTGGAGGCCTCCCCGCTGCGTGGCCAGACCGTCAAGATGCCGCGCATCCGCAAGGTCATCGGCGACAACATGGTCAAGGCGCTGCACGAGCAGGCCCAGCTGTCGTCGGTCGTCGAGGTCGACGTCACCCGCCTGATGAAGCTGCGTGCCAAGGCGAAGGACTCCTTCGCGGCCCGCGAGGGCGTCAAGCTCTCCCCGATGCCGTTCTTCGTCAAGGCCGCCGCGCAGGCGCTGAAGGCCCACCCGGTCATCAACGCCAAGATCAACGAGGCCGAGGGCACGATCACCTACTTCGACACCGAGAACGTCGGTATCGCGGTGGACTCCGAGAAGGGCCTGATGACCCCGGTCATCAAGCACGCCGGCGACCTCAACATCGCGGGCATCGCCAAGGCCACGGCGGAGCTGGCGGGCAAGGTCCGCGCCAACAAGATCACCCCGGACGAGCTGTCCGGCGCGACCTTCACCATCTCCAACACCGGTTCGCGTGGCGCGCTGTTCGACACGATCATCGTGCCGCCGGGCCAGGTCGCGATCCTCGGCATCGGTGCCACGGTCAAGCGTCCGGCCGTCATCGAGACCGAGGAGGGCACGGTCATCGGCGTCCGCGACATGACCTACCTGACCCTCTCCTACGACCACCGACTGGTCGACGGCGCCGACGCGGCCCGTTACCTGACGGCGGTCAAGGCGATCCTGGAGGCGGGCGAGTTCGAGGTCGAGCTGGGCCTCTGATCTCCCTGATCAGGCAGTACGGCAGAGCCCCCGTCCGGAGTCCTTCTCCGGACGGGGGCTCTGCCCATGGTGGGCGGGGCGCCGTCAGGCGAGGCGTGCCGCGACCACCGCGAGCCAGCCGCTCACGGTGAGCCGGTCCGGGCTTCGACCTCCATGCCCAGCTCGGCGGCGCCGACGGCGTACTCGCTCTCGTCGAGCCCGAGGGCCAGCAGTTCCCGGATCTCCCCCACGAGCCGCGCGACGAGCTGCCGGTCGGTCGTCGCGGCGAAGTCCTCCACGGCCGCGTCGTGCCCGCCGAACTCGACGGCGGATCGCATCACATCAGCGGTATGTCCAGACCATCCCGACTTCCGTCTGCGACACGAGTACCAAGCCGAAATCGAAGGTGCGCACGGAAAAGGGGTTCCAACCAGAAACCCGCTGATAGTAGTCGAGAGTATCGCTGTCGCGCCCGGTGTTCGCATAAAAGTGTGAGCCCTCAGGAAAGCGCGTCAGGATGACGCGGGCCTTCGCTTCAAGGGCCTCCCTGCGCTCCTCGAAATCCGGTTCTCTTGTGACATCGACCCAGGGCGTGGATAGGGCCACAAGGAACCGTACGGCCTGAGAACGCGGGATCTCATCCAGGTAGGACTTCCAGCCTTCCGCCGTCGTGGAGACCTCCGGAGGCATGACGAAGGGGTAGGACGGTTCCTCGAGCCTTTCGAGTTCGCCCTCCCATGCGTCCACCGTGCGCCAGCCGCGGGCGTCGCGGGTGTCACCGCGCGTCAGGGTGCGCAGGTCGAGCACCCAGTTCTCGTGCTTTCTGCTCGTCACCTTGGCAATGGTCGCCCGACGCTCGTACATGCCGACCGCATCGGCCCACGACCACTCGTCGAGCTCGGCCATCGCTGTCTCCTCACAACCCGTGCGCGGCGGCCGGCTCGCGGCGCAGCACGACCCGGGCGGCCCGGACGTCGACGGCTCCGCGCCCGGCCAGCATCAGGGCCTGCAGCAGTACCTTGCCGACGGGCTCCTGCCGGGACGGCCAGGCCGCCTCGATCGTCAGCCGCGCCCGAGTGGACCGGGCCAGCCAGCGGTGGATGACCTGTTCGTTGCTGGTGACCACGTGCTGGGTCGCCCACTGGGTGGTTTCCCGGTCGGGGTAGGTGGCGGTGCGGGTGCGCACGGGGCTCCTTCAGGGGCGGTAGGGCTCGAATCGTGTCGGTCGGGTCACCACGCGTGGAAGGACCAGACCATGCCTACCTCCGTCTCGGAGACGAGGAACAGGCCGAGGTCCCAGCCGTGCCGGGAAATTGTGGTGCAGCCAGAAATCCGCTTGTAGTAGTCGAGATGTGCGCTGTCCCGCCCGGTGTTGGCGTAGAAGCGGGAACCCTCAGGAAAGCGAGAGAGAATTACGTCGGCCTTCCTCTCCAGGCCATACCTGCGTTCTTCGAATTCCGGAGTTTCCTCGATATTGAGCCACAGCGCGGAAAGGGCTACGAGGAACTTCTTGGCGGAAGAGCGCGGAATCTCGTACACACGGGACTTGAGGGCGTCCGCCTTCTCGGGGTCGGCCGGCAGTTCGACGAAGGGGTAGAACGGGTCGTCCAGCCTTTCGAACTCGTCCGCGAGGGGGTCGTTCACGCGCCAGCCGCGCGTGTCCGGCGTGTCACCGCGCATCAGGGTGTACACATCCAGCGCCCAGTCCTCGTGCTCCCTGCGCGTCACCTTGGCGATGGTGTACCTGCGCGCGTACATCCCGATCGCCTCGGCCCACGACCGCTCGTCGAGCTCGGCCATCATCGATCGTCGACGAGCCCGTCCATGCGCTGGACCTGCCGGGTCAGATGCTCCTGCATGGAGTGGAGGTCGTCGGCCAGCTTGGTCAGATCCTCGTCCTTGGCCGCCAGGTCCTTCTTCCGGCCCACCAGGCCCCCCGTTCCCCTCAGACTCGACTGCCTGCTCACGCCTGCGCACCAACCTAATCGAAGGCGGGTTCGACGGGTGCTGGATTTGGACTGGCCACGCGGGCAGCGCGCGGTGAAGTGCGTGACAAGCCGCAAACCCGCGCGCACTCGCCGGACGACAGGCGCGCGTGGGGGCCCTCAGGCGCCACAAACCTCGTGTGCGCCTCGTCTCACCTGCGTCAAAGCACCGCCACGCGTCCTCCCCGAGAACCGAACCCGCCGTATCGTCTAAACGTCAGCCCTCCCTAAGGAGCCCCCATGACCGCGCCCGTCGTCCACTCGCTGCGCGAGCAGATCCGCGAGCACATCGTGGAAGGAATCGTCAGCGGGCGCTGGCAGCCGGGTGAGCGCATCGTCGAGCGGCGGATCGCCACCGAGCTGGAGGTCAGCCAGACCCCGGTCCGCGAGGCCCTGCGTGAGCTGGAGTCGCTGCGGCTGATCGAGTCGGCCCCCAACAAGGGCGTGCGCGTGCGCAGTCTGACCGCGGCGGACCTGGAGGAGAGCTACCCCGTCAGGGCCGGCCTGGAGGCCATCGCGGCGGAGCTGGCGGCGGACCGCCTCGCGGTGGACTGCTCGGCCCTGGAGCCGCATGTGGCGGCGCTCTACGACGCCGACCGCAAGGCCGACGGCACCGGCCAGGTCCGCCACACGGTCGGCTTCCACCGGGAACTGGTCCGCGCCGCGGACAACTCCGTGCTGCTGCACACCTGGGAGGGCCTGGGCATCGAGGTGTTCACGGCCCTGTCCATCCGCTGGCTGGGCACGGTGCAGCAGTCGTACGCCGAGGAGCACGAGGAGCTGGTGCAGGCGTTCAAGCGGCGGGATCCGCGGATCGCGGAGCTGGTCAAGGCGCACGTCCTGGGCTGCGCTCCGCGCCCCTGACCGCACCCGAGCATCCCGCCGCTCACCTGCGAAAATCCACCCTTCCGGCGTCACCCGGTGCCAGTACCGAAGGCACCGCGTGCCGACTTTCTCGAAATCAAGAGGTTTTCGCCCTCGCCCCTTTGATCGATCATCGATCAGGGAGTTACAGTCGCCGACGGACCTCCACCGAGGTCCGCTGCCCTGTCCTGCCAAAGACCAAGGGCACCCCGAACCCTTACCGATGAGGGAACCCCCTTCGACTGAGGAAGGCGGCGACATGACCGACCCCAACGCCATCCAGCCGAGCGCGCTCGACCAGCTCCCGGACCGCGACCCGGAGGAGACCGCCGAATGGCAGGCCTCCCTCGACGCCGTCGCACGGGAGGCCGGGCCGCATCGCGCCGCGTACCTGATGCGCCGCACGCTGGAGCGCGCCGAGGCGGGCGGCATCGCGCTGCCGAAGCTCCTCGAGACGGACTACGTCAACACCATCCCCACCTCCGCCGAGCCGGGCCAGCCCGGTGACCCGGAGATGGAGGCCCGGATCACCGCGTGGAACCGCTGGAACGCGGCCGCGATGGTGACCCGTGGCGCGAAGCACGGCGTCGGCGGCCACATCGCCACCTTCGCCTCCGCGGCCTGGCTGTACGAGACCGGCTTCAACCACTTCTTCAAGGGCAAGGAGGGTGACGGCTCCGGCGACCAGCTCTACATCCAGGGCCACGCCTCCCCCGGCATCTACGCCCGCGCCTTCCTCGACGGCCGCCTGAACGAGGCGCACCTCGACAACTTCCGCCAGGAGGCCGGCGGCAACGGCCTGCCGTCGTACCCGCACCCGCGCCGCCTGCCCTGGCTCTGGGAGTTCCCGACCGTCTCCATGGGCCTCGGCCCGCTGTCGGCGATCTACCAGGCGCGCTTCAACCGCTACCTCACCAACCGCGGCATCAAGGACGTCTCCGCGTCCCACGTCTGGGCCTTCCTCGGCGACGGCGAGATGGACGAGCCGGAGTCGACGGCGGCCCTCGCGCTCGCAGCCCGCGAGGAGCTGGACAACCTCACCTTCGTCATCAACTGCAACCTGCAGCGCCTCGACGGCCCGGTCCGCGCCAACTTCAAGATCGTGCAGGAGCTGGAGGCCCAGTTCCGCGGCGCCGGCTGGAACGTCGTCAAGACGCTGTGGGGTTCGGCCTGGGACGAGCTGTTCCGGCTGGACACCACCGGCGCGCTCGTACGCCGGCTGCGCCAGGTACCGGACGCGCAGATCCAGACGTACCAGACCCGCGACGCCGCCTACATCCGCCAGGACTTCTTCGGCGCCGACCCGGCGCTCGTGGAGATGGCGAAGCTGCTGAGCGACGACAAGATCCTCGAGTGCTTCCATCTCTCGCGCGGCGGTCACGAGGCCCGCAAGGTCTACGCCGCGTACAAGGCCGCCGTCGAGCACAAGGGCGCGCCGACCGTCATCCTGGCCCAGACGGTCAAGGGCCACACCCTCGGCGAGGGCTTCGCGTCGAAGAACGCCAACCACCAGATGAAGAAGCTCTCGGTGGACGAGTTCAAGACGATGCGCGACCTGCTGGAGCTGCCGATCAAGGACAGCGACTTCATCGACGGCGTGGTCCCCTACGGCCACCCGGGCACCGACTCCCCCGAGGTCCGTTACCTCCAGGAGCGTCGCGCGGCCCTCGGCGGCCCGGCCCCGGCCCGTCGTACGCACGCGCTGGCTCCGCTGCCGGCCCCGGCCGAGAAGGCGTTCGCCTCCTTCGACAAGGGCTCCGGTTCGCAGAACGTGGCCACCACCATGGCCTTCGTCCGTCTGGTCAAGGACCTGGTCCGCGACAAGGAGACGGGTAGGCGCTGGGTGCCGATCGTCCCGGACGAGGCACGCACCTTCGGCATGGAGAGCCTGTTCCCGTCGCTCGGGATCTACTCGCCCAAGGGTCAGACGTACGAGCCGGTCGACCGCGACCAGCTGATGTACTACAAGGAGGCCGAGAACGGCCAGATCCTCAACGAGGGGATCACCGAGGCCGGTTCGATGGCCGACTTCATCGCCGCTTCGTCGTCGTACGCGACGCACGGCGAGGCGATGATCCCGTTCTACATCTTCTACTCGATGTTCGGCTGGCAGCGCACGGCCGACCAGATGTGGCAGCTCGGTGACCAGCTCGGCCGCGGCTTCCTCGTCGGCGCGACGGCGGGCCGTACGACCCTGACGGGCGAGGGCCTGCAGCACGCCGACGGCCACTCCCCGGTGATCGCGGCCACCAACCCGGCCGCCCTCAGCTACGACCCCGCCTTCGCCTACGAGATCGCGGTCATCGTCCGCGAGGGTCTGCGCCGGATGTACGGCGAGGCCAAGGAGGGCGAGGACCAGAACGTCTTCTACTACCTGACGGTCTACAACGAGCCGCTGCCGCAGCCGGCCAAGCCGCAGGGCCTGGGTATCGACGAGGGCATCGTCAAGGGCCTGTACCGCTTCAACACGGCGGAGTCCGCGGGCGTCACCGCCCCGGCCGACGCCCCGCGGATCCAGCTGCTCGGCTCCGGTACGGCGATCCACTGGGTCCTTCAGGCGCAGCAGCTGCTCGCCGAGGAGTGGGGCGTGGCCGCCGACGTCTGGTCGGCGACCTCCTGGACGGAGCTGCGCCGCGACGCGCTGGAGGCCGACACGGCCCTGCTGCGCGGCGAGGAGCGGGTGCCGTACGTCCGCCAGGCGCTGCAGAGCGCCGAGGGCCCGGTGCTGGCCGTCTCCGACTACATGCGCCAGGTCCCGGACCAGATCGCGCAGTGGGTCGAGCAGGACTGGTCCTCGCTGGGCGCCGACGGCTTCGGTCTGTCGGACACCCGTGAGGCCGCCCGCCGCCACTTCGGCGTCGACGCCGAGTCGATCGTCGTCGCGGCCCTGGCCCAGCTGGCCAGGCGCGGCGAGGTCAAGGCGACGGCGGTGAAGGAGGCCCGGGAGAAGTACGGGCTGTAGTCACCGGGGTCCTGGGAAGGGGTACGGCCGCCGCCGTGCCCCTTCTGTGTCGGTGGCCCCCGGCATCATGGGGCCATGCGCGCCGCACGCCTCATCAAGATGGTCCTCCTCCTGCAGTCCCGGCCCTCCATGACCGCCGCCGAGCTGGCGCGGGAGCTGGAGGTGTCCGAGCGGACGGTCACCCGGGACGCGCAGGCGCTGTCGGAGGCGGGGGTGCCGGTGTATGCCGAGCGGGGGCGGGCCGGGGGGTACCGGCTGGTCGGCGGATACCGGACACGGCTGACGGGGCTGGCCCGGAGCGAGGCCGAGGCGTTGTTCCTGAGCGGGGTGCCGGGGGCGCTGAGGGAGATGGGTCTGGAGGACGCGGCGTCGGCGGCCCGGCTGAAGGTCTCGGCCGCGCTGCTTCCCTCCCTGCGGGACGCCCCGGACAGCGCCGCCCAGCGCTTCCATCTGGACGCGCCCGCCTGGTTCCGGGAGGCGGAGACACCCGCACTGCTGCCCGTGCTCGCCGAGGCGGTGTGGGCGGACAGCCGCGTCGCCGCCCGCTACCGGCGCGGGGCCGACGAGGTGGAGCGGACGCTGGAGCCGTACGGTCTCGTGCTGAAGGCGGGCGTCTGGTACCTGTGCGCGCGGGTGGCCGACGGCTCCTTCCGGACCTACCGGATCGACCGGTTCACCGGCCTGGACATCCTGGACGAGCGTTTCGGCCGCGACCCGGACTTCGAGCTGCCCGGCCACTGGGCGGCGCAGGCCGAGCGGTTCGCGCGCTCGATCCTGCGCGCCGAGGTCGTCGTACGGCTGTCCCCGGAGGGCGTGCGCGGACTGCCGTACGCCGTCGATCCGCTGTCCGCGCGCGAGGCGCTCGGCGGTGCGGGCGAGCCGGACGCCGAGGGCTGGGTGACGGCGACCCTGCCGGTGGAGTCGGAGGAGGTCGCGCACACCCAGCTGACCGCGCTCGGCCCGGAGGCCGAGGTGCTGGCACCGGCGAGCCTGCGGGAGCGGTTCGCCGCGGACGCGGCCCGGACGGCGGCGCTGTACCGGCGCGCGGACGCCGGGTAACGATCCGCGGTACTCCGCGTGCGGCCCACCGGCCGAGGCCCGATGCTGGTGCCGTGATGGACGAGACGGAGTTCTGGGAGCTGATCGACGCCACCCGCGAGGCCGCCGGGGGCGATCCCGAGGAGCAGGCGGACCTGCTGGTGGAGCGTCTGCTGCGGCTGGATCCCGACCTGGTCCTGGACTTCGCCCGTCACTTCGAGGCCCGCTACAACCGCGCCTACCGCTGGGATCTGTGGGGCGCCGCCTGGGTGCTGCTGGACGGGTGCAGCGACGACGCGTTCGACTTCTTCCGGTGCTGGCTGATCGGTCAGGGCCGGGAGGTCTTCGAGGGCGCCCTGCACGATCCGGACTCCCTGGCGGAGCTGCTGGGCGAGTTCGACGAGGAGATCGACGGCGACGGCGAGGAGCTGGGCTACGCGGCGGACGAGGCCTACGAGCAGCTGACCGGCACCGTCGCGCCCGACCTGGGCATTGCCCCGGCGCCCGCCGAGCCGGGGGGCAGGCCGGTGGACTTCGAGAACGAGCGGGCGCTCGCGGAGCGGTATCCCCGGCTGTGGGAGCGCTTCAAGGACTGACGCCCCGGCCTCATGGAGGGTGTGCCCGGTGGTGCCGTTCCCTGGCCCCTCGGCGCCCTTCGGACGACAGTGTGATCCCACTCTCGGGGTGTTGTGCCGTGCCCGCGATGTGCACTGTGCCACCCGGTGGAACCATCGTCCTGGTCCGGGACGTTTCTGTGGGTACCCGCGTACGTTGCCGGTTCGCCGCCCGGTGGCCGCTCGTGTGCGCGTGGCTGATCAGCGGACCCGCCCCGTCCGTACTGAGGGGTCCGAGAGAAAGGCGGCTCCGTGGACCTGCTCGACCTGGTGCTTGTGCTGGTGATCCTCCTCTACGCGGTGTCGGGTTACCGGCGTGGGCTGGTGGCCGGATGCGTCTCCCTGGCCGGGTTCGTCGGCGGCGCCGTCGTCGGTGTGTGGGCGCTGCCCTGGGTGACGGGGCTGGTGGAGCGCGGCTCCGCGCAGGCGACGGTGCTCGCGGTGCTGACGGTGCTGGTGCCGGCGGGGATGGGGCATGAGCTGGCGGGCCGGCTGGCGCTGCGGCTGCGCGGCGAGCTGGACCGGGGCCCGCTGCGGGTGGCGGACGGGATCGGGGGCGCGACGGCCAACTCGGTCGCGGTGCTGATCGTGGCCTGGGTCGCGGCGAGCGTGCTGGGCGCGGCGCCGTCGCCGACCCTGACGACGGCGATACGGAACTCGGCGCTGCTGGGCACGGTGCAGCAGGCGATGCCGCAGACCACGCCCGCCTGGTTCTCACGGGCCACGTCCGCGCTCACCGAGGCGGGTTTCCCGCAGGTCTTCAACCCGTTCGAGAACGAGTCGACGGCCCGGGTGGCCCGGCCCACCGGCGACAGCGTCACCCCGGCCGCGGCGAACGCCGCCAGGCTGAGCACGGTGAAGATCGAGGGCGCCACGGGCACCGAGGGCCGGGAGGGCAGCGGCTTCGTCTACGCCGCGCGGCATGTGATGACCAACGCGCACGTGGTGGCGGGCATCGACCGGCCGAGCGTGCGGGTGGGAGGGGTCGGGCGGCCGTACGCGGCCCGGGTGGTGCTCTTCGACCCCGACCGGGACGTGGCGGTGCTGTACGTGCCGGAGCTGCGTGCCCCGGTGCTGCGTTTCGACACGAGTGCGGTGCGCGGGGACTCGGCGGTGGTGGCGGGCTATCCGCAGGACGGAAGTCTGGACCTGCAGGCGGCGACGGTGGCGAACCGGGTGCGGGCGACCGGCCAGAACATCTACAACGACGGTGCGGTCACCCGGGAGATCTACTCGATCCGCTCCACGGTCCGGCCGGGCAACTCCGGTGGCCCGCTGCTGACCACGGACGGCAGGGTGTTCGGGGTGGTCTTCGCCCGCTCCACCTCGGACGCCGAGACGGGGTATGTGCTGACGGCGACCGAGGTGGCGGGCGACGCCCGGCGCGCGGTCACGGCGACGACGGCGGTGGACACGGGGGAACTGGTCGACTCGTAGGGGCGCCGTCCGGCTGGCGACAGGCCCCCCGGACGGGTCTCACAGCCGACGGCCCATGAGGACGTCGTCGACGTAACGGCCGTCCAGGTGGAACTCCCCCGGCAGCACCCCTTCGACGGCGAAGCCCTCGCGCTCGTAGAGCGTGCGGGCCGGGGTGTTGTGCCCGAGCACCCGCAGGGTGAGCCGCCGCACACCACGGCTGCGCGCCTCCTCGGCGGCGGCCCGGACCAGCGCGCGCCCGACGCCCCGCCCGCGCGCCTCCTCGGCGACGGCGAAGCCCTGGATGGCGAGGACGTGCGCGTTCGAGGCGAGCGGGGTCGGGCGGGCGAGGCGGATGTAGCCGACGACGCGCCCGCCGTCTTCGGCGACCAGGTAGCCGTCCGGGCCGTGCCGCTCGTCGAAGAAGGGGTCGTAGGGCGGCTGCGGCTCGGGCATCACCGCGTGCAGGGGGGACCAGGTGGCCCGGTCGAGGGCGGACAGTTGCCCGTCGTCGTCGAGGCGGGCGGTGCGTATGTACGGCTCCGGCATGACGATCACCCTACGGCGGGTCCTCCCGGCGTCCCACCGCGTCTCCTGCCGGTCCTGCCGTCATGCTGAGAACCATGGAACGTTCGCGAATCGCGGTGGCCGGTGCGTCCGGTCTGATCGGCAGCGCTCTGGTGCGGTCCCTGACCGCGGACGGGCACGAGGTGGCGCGTCTGGTGCGCCGGGCGCCCCGGGGCCCGGACGAGGTCCGCTGGGACCCCGCCCGGCGGCAGGTGGACGCCGCCGGGCTGGCCGGCTGCGACGTGGTGGTGAATCTGGCCGGGGCCGGGGTGGGCGACCGGCGCTGGACACCGGAGTACAAGCGGCTGATCCGTGACAGCCGGGTGCTGGGGACGGCCACGCTGGCCGAGGCGGTGGCCGCGCTGCCGGAGCCGCCACGGGTGTTCCTGAACGGCAGCGCGATCGGCTTCTACGGCGAGACCGGCGACCGGGTGGTGGACGAGAGCGCGCCGCCGGGCGACGGTTTCCTGCCCCGGCTGTGCGTGGAGTGGGAGGAGGCGGCGGCGCCCGTCGCGGAGGCGGGCGTACGGACGGTGTTCCTGCGCACGGGGCTGGTCGTGGCGCGGGGCGGCGGGGCCTGGGGGCGGCTGTTCCCGCTGTTCCGGGCGGGCCTCGGGGGGCGGCTGGGCGACGGGCGGCAGTACTGGTCGTACATCGCCCTGTACGACGAGGTGGCCGCGATCCGGCATCTCATCGACGCGGAGGCGCTGTCCGGGCCGTTCAATCTGACGGCTCCCCAGCCGCTGACGAACCGCGAGATCACCGAGGCGATGGCGCGGGTGCTGCACCGGCCGGCGCTCCTCCCGGTGCCCGCGCCGGTGCTGCGGGCGGTGCTGGGCGAGATGGCCGGGGATGTGCTGGGCAGTCAACGGGTGGTGCCGAAGCGGTTGTCGGAGTCGGGGTTCCGGTTCACGTTTCCGGGCATCGAGGAATCGGTACGGGTCGCCTGACATACGCCAGGGATGTCCTGCGATCTCGTGAGACCTCTTGTGACCGCATGCGACCTCCATGCGACCGTGCCCTGTTGATGCGCGACTGTTCCTGACCGATCACGGCCCTAACCTCGACTCGAACTCGGGTATCGCTGGAGCCAGTTGGGGGCATGACGTCTCCACCGGCCGCGCAACCACAGGAGGGGCCTCGTGCTTGAGCCCGCGTACCAGGTGGACGTCGTCATCGTGGGAGCCGGAATAGCCGGCCTCTCGGCGGCTCATCGACTGACCAGCGCCGGAATCAGGACCGCGGTCCTGGAGGCCGCCCCGTATGTCGGCGGCCGTATGTCGACGGAGAAGGTCGACGGTTTCCGGCTCGACCGCATCGGGCAACTGCTGTCCACGTCCTGTCCCGAACTCGGCCTCTCACCGGGCCTGGACTCCCTCGTGCTGCGCCGGTTCGCGCCGGGTGTGCTGCTGCACCGCGACGGACGCAGGCACCGCGTGGACGCCCCGGCGGGCGGGGGGAGCACAAGGGGCGCACTCCATGTGGTGCGCGCTCTCGCCGGCGCCCCGAGAGGCGCGGCGGCCGCGCCCCGCCGGACCGGCGCGCCGGTGGGCGGTGCGATGGACCAGGCCCGGCTGGGGGCCGCCCTCGGCCGGATCGCCGCGACCCCTGTCGAACGCCTGCTGACCCGGCCCGAGCTGCCCGCCGCCCAGGCCCTCGCCCAGCGCGGCGTGCCGGCCCGCACCATCGACGGCTTTCTGCGCCCGCTGCTCGCCGCACTGCTGTGCGACCCCGAGCTGACCACCTCCAGCCGCTGCGCCGATCTGGCGCTGCGCGCCTTCGTGAGCGGGCGGCTGGGCGTGCCGGAGGGCGGCGCGGAGATGCTGCCGGAACTGCTGGCCCGGACGTTGCCGCCCGGCAGCGTGCACACCGGGGTGCGGGTCACCTCCGTGTCCACGACCTCGGTGACCACCGCCGAGCACGGGGAGGTCCGCTGCCGGGCGGTGCTGCTGGCGACCGACGCGCGGGCCGCGGCGGAGTTGCTGCCGGGGCTCAGGGTGCCGGACTTCCATCCGGTGACCGTGGTGCACCACACCCCCGATGACCCGGCGGCGGCCTTCACGACCGGCAGCTCGCTGCTGCTGGACGCCGACCGGGGTGGGCCGGTGGCGCACACGGCGGTGCTCAGCAACGTCGACCCGAGCCGGGCGCCGGGCGGCCGGGTGCTGATCTCCTCGACCGTGCTGGGCACTCCGCCGGAAGGCGTGGACACGGCGGTTCGCATCCACCTCTCCCGGCTCTACGGCACCTCGACGCGCCGCTGGGAGACGCTGGCCGTGCACCACACGCCGGAGGCGGTCCCGGCGATGCGTCCGCCGCACGACCCGCGCCGGCCGGTACGGCTGCTGGCCGGGCTGTACGTCTGCGGCGACCACCGGGACACCAGCACGGTCCAGGGCGCCCTGCACTCGGCCCACCGGGCCACGGCGGCGATCCTGGCCGACCTGGGCGTGGCGGGCTCGATGCACCGGGCCGACCCGATGTCGGTGATGCCGCGAGCGGCGTAGCCCGACGGGCGGGACGCGGCAACGGGCCCGCGACCGGTTCGCCGTCCCGCCTCAGCCCAGAGCCGCCACCTTCTCCCGGTAGCCCCGCACCGGCGCCGCGTCCTTGTAGGGCTCCAGGCGTCGCTCGAAATCCTTCACGTACTCGATCGCGCGCACGGACCGCATCTCCACCGCCTGACCGGCGGCCTCCGCGGCCAGCGCGCAGGCCTGGTCGAGTTCGCCGAGGCCGAGGCGGGCGGTGGCGAGGACGACCCGGCAGAACAGGCGGCTGCGTGCGTAGGAGGGGGCGCGGAGCTGGAGGGAGCGCTCGGCGTGCTGCGCGGCGGCCCGGAACTGCTGCAGGTCCCGGTGGCAGTGCCCCAGCTCGTCGGCGAGCTGGGCCTCGTCGAAGAACGTGGCCCAGTACGGCACCTCGTCACCGGGCCGGGCCGCCTCCAGGGCTCGCTCGGCCCGGACCAGCGCCGCGGTGCAGGCCCGCACCTCGCCCAGGAGCCCGTGCGCCCTCGCCTCGGACGCGTGCAGCAGCGCCTGGACGACCGGCGGTGCGCCGGTGCCCACACCCTGCTGGGCGACCCGGGCCAGCTGCACGGCCTCCCTGCCGTGGCCCAGATAGACGGCCTGGCGGCTCATGGTGACCAGGACGTAGGAGCCGTAGGCCCGGTCGCCGGCCGCCTGGGCGAGCCGCAGGGCCTGGACGAAGTAGCGCTGGGCGAGGCCGTGCGCGGCGATGTCGTACGAGGTCCAGCCCGCGAGCCGGGTCAGATCGGCGGCGGCCGTGAACAGGCGGCGGCCGGTCTGCTCGTCGTAGCTGCCGCGCAGCATCGGCTCGCACTCGTGCTCCAGGTAGCGCACCAGGGCCTGCCGGGCGTGGCCGCCGCCGAACCGGTCGTCGAGGGTGCGGAACAGCTCGCCGACCGAGCGCAGCGCGGCGATGTCGCCGCCGGTGACCCGGTGGCCGGCGACGCGCTCGGCGTGCCCGCGCGCCCGGGGCGGGCCGAGCGGCTGGGCCCGGGCCGTGCCGGGCCGGCCCTGTGAAGGCACCCGGGGGGCCGGTTCCCGGGCCACCCTGTCGTCCGACTTGCCGATCAGCCAGTCCCGGCTGGGCACGACGAGCCCCGCCGGGGTGAAGGCGATCTTGCGCAGTTCGGCGTGGCTGCCGGAGTCCTTGCGCCACAGCCCGCTGACGATGTCGACGGCCTCCTCCGGGGTGGCCGCGAACTCCAGCCCGGCGTACACCGGCGCACAGGCGTCCAGGCCGAGGTCCTGAGCGGTGAGCCGGCGTCCGAGCCGGCGTGTGAACACCTCGGCGATCAGGGCGGGGGTCGTCCCGCGCGGCTGCTGTCCGCGCAGCCAGCGGGTGACCGAGGTCTTGTCGTATCTGAGGTCCAGCCCGTGCTCCAGGCCGAGCTGGTCGACGCGACGGGCCAGACCCGCGTTGGAGAACCCCGCTTCTGCGATGAGCGCGGCGAGCTGGCGGTTGGGGGTGCGCTGCGCGGGTCGGTCCGACATCTGCGGTGCGGTCTCCTGCCTTCCGGGCCTTCGAAGTGCCCGGTTTGCCGTTGAGCAGCCCTTATGGCCTCATGAACGGCGCGAATGTAGCGGAGAGTGAACAGGCGATCGCATGCTTCGACGTGCATTCATCCGATCGTGTGAGGATTGCCCGCACGGCTGACGTACGCCGGTCGGACGTACAGTGGCGTGGGCGCGTGACGCGCCTGGCACACCGGTCGCTGAGGGAGGCGCTTGCCGTGAGTGGGTTGCGGTTCGTCCGTATGGGGTTCGGTGCGGACGCCGTCGAGTACCAGGAGGCCTGGGACGAGCAGCGCCGGGTGCACGCGGCCCGGTTCGCCGACGAGGTCCCGGACACCGTGCTGCTCCTGGAGCACCTCCCGGTGTACACGGCCGGCCGGCGCACCGAGGACAGCGAGCGCCCGCTGGACGGCACCCCGGTCATCGACGTGGACCGCGGCGGCAAGATCACCTGGCACGGCCCGGGCCAGCTGGTGGGCTACCCGATCCAGAAGCTGCCCCGCCCCGTGGACGTCGTCGCCCATGTGCGCCGTCTCGAGGAGGCGCTCATCCGCACCTGTGCCGAGTTCGGCCTGGAGACCACCCGGGTCGAGGGCCGCAGCGGGGTGTGGGTGCTCGGCGACCCGGTCGAGCAGCGGCGGGCGCTCGGCAGCCTCTCCCTGGACTTCGACCCCCGGCTGAACGACGAGGAGTTCGACCCCCGGCTGAACGGCCCCGAGTACGCTCCCTCCAACGCGGGCCAGCGCCGTGAGGACCGGAAGATCGCCGCGATCGGCATCCGCGTCGCCAAGGGCGTCACGATGCACGGCTTCGCGCTCAACGTGAACCCGGACAACAAGTGGTTCGACCGGATCATCCCCTGCGGGATCCGAGACGCCGGAGTGGCCTCGCTGGCGGGCGAGCTGGGCCGGGACCTCACGATCGAGGAGGTCCTGCCGGTGATCGAGAAACACCTGAAGGACATCCTGGAGAACGCGGATCTCAAGCCGCGGGAGATCGAGAAGGCGTCCGCCTGATCGAGGGAATGCGTCCTGCGGCCAGTGGGTTGCCCTCACCGATAGGGCTCAGTTAACACGGGCGTACCCTGGTGTACGCCGAAGAATCGAAGCTACAGGGAGCCGGTCGTGTCCGCAGTCGCACCCGACGGACGCAAGATGCTGCGCCTGGAGGTCCGCAACAGCCAGACCCCCATCGAGCGCAAGCCCGAGTGGATCAAGACCCGGGCGAAAATGGGTCCCGAGTACACGAAGATGCAGAACCTCGTGAAGAGCGAGGGCCTGCACACGGTCTGCCAGGAAGCCGGCTGCCCGAACATCTACGAGTGCTGGGAGGACCGCGAGGCGACCTTCCTCATCGGCGGCGACCAGTGCACCCGGCGCTGCGACTTCTGCCAGATCGACACCGGCAAGCCCGAGGCCCTGGACCGCGACGAGCCGCGCCGCGTCGGCGAGTCCGTGGTCACCATGGACCTGAACTACGCCACCATCACCGGCGTCGCCCGTGACGACCTGGCGGACGGCGGTGCCTGGCTGTACGCCGAGACCGTACGCCAGATCCACCAGCAGACCGCGGAGCGTGAGGGCGGCCGCACGAAGGTGGAGCTGCTGGCCCCCGACTTCAACGCGGTCCCCGAGCAGCTCGCCGAGGTCTTCTCCGCCCGCCCCGAGGTCTTCGCGCACAACGTCGAGACGGTCCCGCGCATCTTCAAGCGCATCCGCCCCGGCTTCCGTTACGAGCGCTCCCTGAAGGTCATCACCGAGGCCCGCGACTACGGCCTGGTCACCAAGTCCAACCTGATCCTCGGCATGGGCGAGACCCGTGAAGAGGTCAGCGAGGCGCTCAAGCAGCTGCACGACGCCGGCTGCGAGCTGGTCACCATCACCCAGTACCTGCGCCCCTCCGTCCGGCACCACCCGGTGGAGCGCTGGGTGAAGCCCCAGGAGTTCGTGGAGCTGAAGGAGGAGGCCGAGCAGATCGGCTTCTCCGGTGTGATGTCCGGCCCGCTGGTGCGGTCCTCGTACCGCGCCGGGCGCCTGTACCGGATGGCGATCGAGAGGCGTGGCGCGTACATCGCCACCCAGGCGGTGTGAGCCAAGCGTGTGAATTCACGCACAAGTAATTACTGGCCAGTAATGGCCGAGACGACGCGGTCCTGACCGTCCTCGCTGATGAGGGCGACCGTCAGGGCCGCGTCGGCGTTCCGGCGCAGCGCATCAAGGCTTCACTGGCGTTTGACCGGTCGGTCACGCGCTGGTAACACCAATCAGTGACTCTGTTATCACGTCCCGTACACCCAGACCGAGGGGGGACCTCGACCATGCAGGCCGCGCCCGTTCGCGCCACCGCCATCCCGTCCTTCACCGACGCCCTCCGCGCCGTCGAATCCCTGCTCATGAGCAGCGGTCAGCGCACCGCCCGCCGCAACGCCTGGACCTCCGTCCTGGAGGACCGCCGCCGTGCCAAGGACCGGGTCGAGGCGCAGCGTGTCCTGGAGCAGGCCGCCACCCGCTCCTGAGGCCCTTCCCACCGGGCACCGCCGTCGTCGGCGCTCCCGGAGCCACGTAGACTTCGTGGCATGGCGAGGAAGGAACCCGCGGCGGACGCCGCGAACGCAGGGCGACTGAAGCAGATCGCCCTCACGTACAAGATGACCCGCAAGGCCGACAAGAAGATCGGTCTTGTACTCGCGGCCGTGGGCATCGGCACCCTCGGTGTCTTCCTCGCGATCGGCTTCTTGATCGGCCACCCGGTCTATCTGGGGATCTTCGGCCTGCTGATCGCCCTGCTGGCGACGGCGATCGTGTTCGGCCGCCGGGCCGAGCGGGCCGCCTTCGGTCAGATGGAGGGCCAGCCGGGAGCCGCGGCCGCCGTGCTGGACAACGTCGGCCGGGGCTGGACGACCACTCCGGCGGTGGCGATGAACCGCAGCCAGGACGTGGTGCACCGGGCGGTCGGGAAGGCCGGCATCGTGCTGGTCGCCGAGGGCAACCCGAACCGGGTGAAGAGCCTGCTGGCCGCCGAGAAGAAGAAGATGAACCGTATCGTCGCGGACGTACCGGTGCACGACCTGATCGTCGGCACCGGCGAGGGCCAGGTCGAGCTGAAGAAGCTGCGCACGACCATGCTCAAGTTTCCGCGCGTACTGACCGGCCCCCAGGTGACGGCCACCAACGACCGGCTGCGCGCCCTGGGCGACCTGATGAGCAACATGCCCGTGCCCAAGGGGCCCATGCCCAAGGGCATGCGGATGCCGAAGGGCCGCTGAGCCGCGGTCGGGTGACGCGGAGGATCGAGGACGCGGCGCCCACCTGCCCCGGATTGCCGTCCGGGGCAGGTGGGCGCCGCGTCCTCGTTCCATGACACGCCACCGAACGGAGCATCCAGCCGGTAATCGGCTCATGCGCTCCTAGCCTTCGCCATGTGACAAAACGCCATATCACGTATCTCGCATGCACGACGGCGCTCGTCGGCGCGCTCGTCGGTACCGCTCCTGCGTCCGCCGCCCACCGGATCCATGTGGTGCGCCCGGGTGAGTCGATCCAGAAGGTGGTGAACGCCGCCAAGCCGGGTGACACGGTGCTCGTCATGGCCGGCACCTACCACGAGAGCGTCACGGTCAGAACGCCGGGACTGACCCTGCGCGGCATGGGTGACGCCACGGTGATCGCGCCGGCCGGCAAAACGGCCGCCAAGAAGGCCGCCCCGGTCACCGGGAAGGCTTCCGTCAGCTGTCTCGAGGGCGGCAACGGCATCTGCGTGGTCGGCGGCAAGGACAAGCCCCTGCGGGGCGTCACCGTCGGCGACCTGAAGGTGACCGGTTTCTCCAGGATCGGCCTGTGGTCCATGGGGACCGACCGCCTGACCGTGGAGCGGGTGACCGCCGACGGCAACGGGCAGTGGGGCATCGCCCAGGAGCACTCCACCCGCGGTGTCTTCCGGGACAGCACCGCCCGGCGCAACGGTGACGCGGGCCTGTTCCTCGCCAACAACGTGAAGGCCGAGGAAGGCGCCACGAACAGCAAGGGCGCGCTCGTCGAGCGCAACCGCCTCGAGGGCAACCGGATCGGCATCACCGTCCGCCGGCTGCGGAACCTCGTCGTCACGCGCAACTACGTCACCGGCAACTGCGCGGGTGTGTTCGTCGTCGGCGACGAGAACAAGCCGAAGGCGGGCGCCCTGACCGTCAGCCTCAACCGCATCGAGCGGAACAACAAGTACTGCGCGAAGACCGCCCGGCTGCCCTACCTCCAGGGCTCCGGCATCGTGCTGACCGGCACCGAGAAGGCCCTGGTCACGCGAAACGCGGTCACCGGCCACTCGGGCAGGTCCCCGCTGTCCGGCGGCATCGTCCTGTTCAAGAGCTTCGTGGGCGTCACGAGCGAGCGGAACCGGATCACCGGCAACTACCTGGAGGACAACTCCCCCGCGGACCTCGTCAACCAGGAAGCCGCCAAGAGCGCCAACGCCTTCGACAGCAACTCCTGCCGGGCCTCCAGGCCCGCGGGTCTGTGCTGACCGGGCGGCCGTACCCCACCCACGCAAGGAAGGAAGGCGGCACATGACCGCACCATCCCCCGAGCTCTCGGCTCCCCTCGAGCAGGGGGCACCCCCACCCCCTCCGCCGTCGATGCGGCTGAGAGAGCTCGTGTTCGGGGCGGCATGTGCCGCCGCCGTCCGCGCGGCCGCCCGGCTGGGCGTCGCCGACGCACTCGGGGACGCCCCCACGACCGTGGAGCACCTCGCGGCCGCGGTGAAGGCCGAGCCGAAGCCGCTGCGCCGGCTGCTGCGCGCCCTGTCCTGCTACGGCGTCTTCGCCGAGCGGCCCGACGGGACGTTCGCCCACACCGAGATGTCCCGGCTGCTGCGCGAGGACGACCCGAACAGCCTGCGGTACATCTCCCTGTGGTGCACCGAGCCGTGGACCTGGGACGCCTGGCCGAAGCTGGACGAAGCGGTGCGCAGCGGCCGGAACGTCGTCGAGGACCTCTACGGCAAGGAGTTCTTCGTCTACCTGAACGAGGACGCCCCGCAGTCCGCCGACGTCTTCAACCGCGCGATGACGACCTCCAGCGAGCAGTCGGCGCGCGATGTCGCCGCGCTCCTGGACCTGTCCGGCAGTTCGTCCGTCGCGGACCTCGGCGGCGGGCAGGGGCACGTGGTGGCGAGCCTGCTGGACAAGTACCCGGCGATGCGGGGCTATCTGCTCGATCTGCCGCGGGTGGTGGAGAACGCCGTGCCGCGGCTGCGTCCGGGCGGCGACCTCGCCGACCGGGCGCACATCGTGCCCGGCGACGTGCGCGCGTCCGTCCCGGTCAAGGCCGACGTCTACATCATCAAGAACATCCTGGAGTGGGACGACGAGTCCACGGCCAGGCTGCTGCGCAACGTCGTCGAGGCGGGCGGTCCCGGCACGCGGGTCGTCGTCATCGAGAACCTCGTGGACGACACCCCGTCGATGCGTTTCAGCACCGCCATGGACCTGCTGCTGCTCCTGAACGTCGGCGGGGCCAAGCACACCACCGACAGCATGGTCGGCCGGCTCGAGGCCGCGGGTCTGGCCATCGGCGACATCCGGCCGGTCAACCCCTACCTGCACGCGTTCGACTGCACGATCCCCGCCTGAACGAGCGCCGGAGAGCACCGGTGCCGGGCCCGCGTCGGGCGCGGGCCCGGCACCGGTGGCCGGACGGGGGATCAGGCTCCGGCGTCGCGCTCCCACAGGTAGAAGCGCTGTGCCATCGCGTCCTTCGGGGACCGCCAGGTCTCCGGGTCGTACGCGCTGACGTACGCCGAGAGGCGCTCGCTGACCTCCTTGAACTCCGGGTGCGAGGTGACCTTGGCGATCGCCGGTCCCGGCTCGCGCTCGGACTCGATGAGGTGCATGTACACATCGCCGAACTGGAAGAGGCTGCGCCGGACGACGCCGACCAGGTGCGGCAGCTCCCCCCGGTCGGACTCCGCGAACACCTTGGCGATACCGGGAGCGGAACCCGGGGCCATGCGGGCGACGATCAGGGCCTGGTGCACGGTCTTCTCCTGTCGTCCGGCTCAGTCGGCCAGGGCCGGGGCGGGCCGGTGACCGGCGGCCGCCTGCTCGATCTTGTCCCGGATCAGGGCCAGCTGGATCTTCGAGTTCCTGTTGATGTTGTCGGTCATCCAGGCGTCGTCCACGGGCGCGTCCGGCTTCATCGCGAAGTCCTGCGTCCAGACCATCCGGGTCCCGGCGGGGACCTCCTCGTACCGCCAGTGGATGTTCATGTGGGCGAAGGGCCCGGTCTCGACCCGGCGCGCCTTGACGGTGAGGCTGTCGCGGTCCGGCTCGCGCTCGGAGACCCAGCTCCAGACCGTGCCGTTGTCGTCCGGGTGCATGGTCAGCCGGAACGTCGTCCTGTCGCCCTCCCTCTCGAGGATCTCGACGGACGCGTACTCGCTGAACAGCTGCGGCCACCGCTCCAGGTCGTTGGTCATGTCCCAGACCAGGTCCAGCGGGGCGGCGATGGTGATCTCGTTCTGGGTGTGTCCTGCCATCTCAGGCTCCTGCCATCAGGGTGGTGTTGACGAGGTTGAGGAACTGCTGGGGCGTCCTGCAGCGCTCCGCGTCGACCGGCATTGGGGTGCCGTGCGCGTTCTCGAGTTCGCCGACGATGCCGAGCAGGCCCAGCGAGTCGACGCCGAGGACGTCGAAGCCCGTGTCCGGCTTCTCCTGGAGCTGCTGCGGGCTGACGGTGACCCCGGCGGCCTTCTTCATCAGCGCGGCGAGTTCTTCCACGGTGATCTGGGGCATGTGCTCTCCTCCTTTGCTGTGCTCACTGCGCGGCGCCGTGCCGGAGCAGCAGCGCCGAGTTCGATCCCATGAGTCCGCGGCTGAGGACCAGTGCCGTCCGCACTTCGGCGACCCGGGCCCGGCCGGTCACGAGGTCGAGGTCGTGGCAGACGTCGAAGACGTTCGGTGTCGGCGGGATCAGGCCGTGTTCCATGGCGAGCACGGCCGCCGCGGTGTCCAGCACGGGGGCCGCGCAGTACCCCCGGCCGATTCCGGTCTTCGGTGCCGTGACCGGCACCCGGGTGCCGTGCCCGCCGAGGGCGTCGGCGAGCGCGAGCGCCTCGGCCCGGTCCGCCTCCGGCACCCCGAGGGCGTCGGCGAAGACCACGTCGACCTCCTCGGGGGCGCAGTCGGCCTCCCGAAGGGCCTGCCGGATGGCCTGGGCGAGGCCCTCGCGGGTCGCCGCCCAGCGGGAGGCGCCGGTGAAGGTGGCCGCGTGGCCCGCTATGACGGCCCGGACCTCGACGCCGCGTTCCCGGGCGGCGCCCGCCGCCTCCACCACGAGCATGGCGCCGCCCTCGGCCGGCACGAACCCGCACGCCGCGTCCGTGAACGGGCGGTACGCCCGGGACGGATCCGTCTCGCGGCTCAGCTCCGGGTAACCGAGCTGGCAGACCATCGAGTACGGCGCGAGCGGTGCCTCGGTGGAGCCGGCCACGATCACGTCGGTGCCGCGCCGTACCGCCCGTGCCGCGTGCGCGAGGGCGTCCAGGCCGCCGGCCTCGTCGGAGGCGACCACGGAGCAGGGCCCCTTGAAGCCGCGGCGGATGGAGACCTGGCCGGTGCTCGCGGCGTAGAACCAGGCGATGGACTGGTAGGGGCCCACGAACCGGCTGCCCTTGCCCCACAGTCGCTGCAGTTCGCGCTGGCCGAACTCGCCGCCGCCGGATCCGGCGGCGGTGACCACGCCGATGGAGTACGGCGCGTCGGGGGTGTCGGCCTGCCTGATCCGGGCGTCGTCCAGCGCGAAGTCGGCCGCGGCCATGGCGTAGTGCGTGAACCGGTCGGTCTGGACGAGGAAGCGCTCCTCGATCGTGGCGGCCGGGTCGAAGGCGCGTACCTCACCGGCCACCTTGAGGGGCAGGTGCTCGCAGCCCTCGCGGGTGACCCGGTCGAGGACGCTGAGGCCCTCCTGGGTGGCCTTCCAGAAGGTGTCGGTGCTGGTGCCGTTGGGCGCGACCACGCCGATGCCGGTCACGGCCGCGCGCCGGTCCTCTGGTTCGCTCATCGTGTCCTCACTCCCTCGGCCGGGTCAGGATCACCGCGGACTGAAAGCCGCCGAACCCGCTGCCCACGGACAGCACGCTGCTCAGCTTCCGTTCGCGGGCCACGCGCGGGACGTAGTCCAGGTCGCACTCGGGGTCGGGGATCTCGTAGTTCGCGGTCGGCGGTACGACCTGCCTGGCGAGGGCCAGCACACAGGCGACCAGCTCGATGGCGCCGATAGCCCCGAGGGAGTGCCCCACCATGGATTTGATGGAACTCATCGGGGTGTCGTAGGCGTGATGGCCGAGCGCCCGCTTCACGGCCGCCGTCTCGTGGCGGTCGTTCTGCCGGGTGCCGGAGCCGTGCGCGTTGACGTAGTCGATCGCCGTCGGGTCGAGCCGCGCCTGGTCGAGGGCGTTCGATATGGCCCGCGCCATCTCCAGGCCCTCCTTGGTCAGACCGGTCATGTGGTAGGCGTTGCCGAAGGTGGCGTAGCCGCCGAACTCGCAGTACACGTGGGCACCGCGGGCCCGGGCGTGCTCCAGTTCCTCCAGGACGAGCACCGCGCCGCCCTCGCCCATGACGAAACCGTCACGGTTGTTGTCGAAGGGCCGGGAGGCGTGCGCGGGGTCGTCGTTGTTCGGGGACGTGGCCTTGATCGCGTCGAAGCAGGCCATGGTGATCGGGGAGATCGGGGAGTCCGAGGCCCCCGCGATGCATATGTCGGCGCGGCCTTCCTGGACGGTGTGGAAGGCGTACCCGACGGCGTCCAGGCCGGAGGTGCAGCCGGTGGACACGGTCTGCACGGGCCCATGGGCGCCGAACCGTTCCGCCACCGCGGAGGCCACGGTGCTCGGCGAGAACGCCCGGTGCAGCTGTGGCTCCGCCTCGGTGGGGTCCACGTCCCAGCGCTGCCCGCGATGGCTGACCAGGACGTAGTCGTGCTCCAGCCGGGTGGTGCCGCCGACGGCGGTGCCCAGGGAGACCCCGACCCGCCAGGGGTCCTCCCGGGCGAGATCGAGACCGGAGTCCCGTACCGCCTCGTCGCCCGCGACCAGGGCGAACTGTATGTACCGGTCCGCCCGTTCGGTCTGCTCGGCGTCCAGGCCGTGAGCGGCGGCATCGAAGTCGCACTCGGCGGCGATCCGCGACCGCAGCCCGGAGGGGTCGAAGAACGTGATGCCCCGCGTCGCGGTACGGCCTTCGGCGAGCAGATTCCAGAACGCCGGAACGCCGATCCCGCCCGGAGCCACGATGCCTATGCCGGTGACCGCCACGCGCCGGGTCATGAACGGACCTGCCCCCGGCCGGCCGGCTCGGCGGCGACGGCGACGGGCTCCGTCTCCTCCGTGTCGACGTGGCCCAGGTTCGGGCGCGGGGCCAGCGGGCCCAGGTGGAAGACGATGCGCGCCTCCACGTTGCCCACGTTGCGGAACCGGTGCCGCATGTTCATGGGGATCATCAGGCCCTGCTCCGGGCGGAGCGGGTGCGGCTCGCCGTCCAGGTCCACCTCCATCTGCCCGCAGACGACGTACACGAACTCCTCGGAGTACGGGTGGTAGTGCTCGCCGATGCGGTCACCGGGCTTGATGATGGCCACGCCCATGAAACCGCTGGTGGAGCCCACCGTGGCCGGGGTGAGCATGGCGCGCAGATCACCGCCGCGCCGGGTGTTGGGCTCGACCTCGCTGAGGTCCACGATCTTCGGAAGGGGTTTGATCACGACGTTCCTCCGTGAGTGTGCTGCGCCTGACGGGGTCAGGCATCCGGCGAGCGGCGGTCGGTGATGAGCTCCATGCGGACGGCGGCGCCGTCCAGCAGGGCCTTCAGCGGGGCCGGGGGCCCGGACTTCGGCAGGGCGGCGTCGGCGCCCGGGCCGGGGCGCACGTCGATCAGCCGTACGACGACGTCGTCGCGCTGGAAGATCGTGCTGCGCAGGACCGGGCTGCCCGGGTCCTCCGCCGCCTCCTCGTCCTGCCGGGCGAGCAGCTCGGCCAGCTGCATCCCGCTGCCCGGCCGGGCCGGGTAGTACAACGCGTACCGCTCGCCCTCGGGCAGTTCCTCGGCGCTGACGTGGTGCACGGCCGGCAGCGCCGCCCGGGTGAAGAAGACGCGCGCGGACTCCTGGTCGTTCAGGTCCCGCTGCTGCTCCAGGTACGGGTTGATGGCCTCCTCGACGGCCCGTACCTCGGGCTGCCGGGCGACGTGACGCAGCGCCGCGAGCAGGTCGCCGCGGACCTCGATGGCCCGCACGACCCGGTTGCCGTGCATGAACAGGGAGGTGCGGACCAGGCGGGTGGTCTCGTCGACCCGCGCCTCGGGGGAGGCGTAGTCCGCGAGGATCTTCGCGACCTTCGGCTCGCTGCCCGGCTTGACCGTGAAGGTGAGCGCGTGCCGGATCAAACCGTCCCCGATCCGCGGGGACGTCTGGAGCCGGCGCTGTGCCGCGGCGGCCGAGGCCGCCTCGCCGCCCGTCTCGCGGACGACGTGGAAGCGCAGCGAGCGGGTGTCCCGTACACAGCTGTGCAGCGGCTCCACCATCCGCACGTGCTCTTCGCTGTTCACCCAGGCGAGGAACGGCGGGGCACTCTCCCACTCGCTGGTGATGAGCCATTGGGATGGATTTTCGATCGACTGGCACAGCTGGTCGCTGACGTGGCCGGGCACCGACGCCACCTGGTTGCACAGTTGCTCATAGGCCTCCAGGAACTGCTGCTGGGCGCCGTCGTGTACGTCCACGAGCAGGACGACCCGGAGGCGGGAGCCGTCGAACACGGACTGGGAGACCCGCTTCGACACCTGTCGCGTCAATTGCTGCTGAGAAACCTTTTCCGATGTAGTGGTCATGCTGCGCACATCTCCTTCACGGGGGCAGAGGCGAACGCCGGCCGCCGATGACGCGACGTCAGCGCCTTTTGATCCTGTGCCGGTCCCCCGATGCGCGCGACTCGCGTGAACCACGTGGGTGATTGAGCACGCGGAAGCCCTCCCAGAGGGCATGGAAACTCCAACACGCCCACACCCCACCCCTGCCTCGGGAGTCCTTGATGCAGCAGAAAGCCGATCACCAGGTCCCCGTCCTCGTCGTGGGCGGCTCTCTGGTGGGCCTGTCCATGTCCCTGTTCCTAGGCCGTCTCGGCGTACGGCACATGCTCGTCGAGCGGCACTCCGGCACCTCGATCCACCCGCGAGGCCGCGGCAACAACGTGCGGACGATGGAGTTGTTCCGGGTGGCCGGCGTCGAGCCGGACATCAGGACGGCGGCCTCGCTCCTCGCGGACAACCACGGCATCCTGCAGACTCCGACCCTGGTCGGCGACGCCGGTGAGTGGCTGTTCAAGGAGATCGACCCGGGTGGCGGCCTCGCCAGGTTCAGTCCCACGGGGTGGTGCCTGTGCAGCCAGAACGACCTGGAACCGGTGCTTGTGAAGGGGGCCCGCGCGCTCGGCGGCGACCTCAGGTACTTCCACGAGCTGGAGTCCTTCGAACAGGACCCCGAAGGAGTGACGGCGTTCGTCCGGGACCGCGACAGCGACCGGCTCTACACGGTCCGCGCGGACTACCTGGTCGCCGCCGACGGCCCGCGCAGCCCCGTCCGGGGCCGGCTGGGCATCGGGCAGAGCGGGCCCGGTGACCTCTTCGCCAACGTGAGCGTCACCTTCCGGTCCAAACTGCTCGCCGACGTCGTCGGTGAGCGGCGTTTCATCTGCTGCTACCTCACCGACCCCGGGGCCGACGGTGCGCTGCTGCCCGTCGACAACAAGGAGAACTGGGTCTTCCACGCCCCCTGGCACCCCGAACACGGCGAAACGCTGGGGGAGTTCACCGAGGAACGGCTCCAGCGGCACATCCGCCATGCCGTCGGCGCCCCCGACCTCGACGTCGAGATCACCGGCAAGGCGTCCTGGCGCGCCGCGGAACGCGTCGCCCAAAGGTATGCGGCCGACCGGGTCTTCCTCGCCGGTGACTCCGCGCACGAGATGTCCCCGACGGGCGCGTTCGGCTCCAACACCGGCATCCAGGACGCCCACAACCTGGCCTGGAAGCTGGCCGCCGTCCTCGACGGCTGGGCCGGACCCGGACTGCTCCGGACCTACGACACCGAGCGCCGGCCCGTCGCCCTGGCCACCAGCGCCCGTGCCTCGGCCCGCTCCGTGGAGCACAGCCACCCCGGTTTCGCCCCGGCCCCCGGCATCGGCGGCGGCAAGCGCGGCGGCATCCTCAACGTCGTCCTCGGCTACCGCTACCCGGAGGGGGCCGTCGTGGGCGCCGACCCGTCCCAGCCGGTCGTACCCGAGGGCATGCGCCTGACCGGGGAGCCGGGCAGCCGGGCCCCCCACATGTGGCTGCACCGCGCGGGCGAACGGCTCTCCACGCTCGATCTCTACGAGCGGTCGCTGGTGCTGCTCAGCGACGCCGGGTCGAGCGCGGGCACCGCCTGGCAGGCCGCCGCCCGCCGCATCGCCGACACGGACGGTGTCCGGCTGGACGCGTACCGGATCGGTGCGGGGGCCGATGCCGGGCCGTCGTACGACGCGGAGGGCGAGGACTGGGCGGCGGTGCACGGCACGACGGCCGACGGCGCGGTGCTGGTGCGGCCGGACGGGTACGTGGCCTGGCGCTCGCCGGGCGCCGTACCGGACGCGGAGGCCGAGCTGCGGGAAGTGCTGGCGGCGGTACTGCGGACACGCTGAGTCCTGTTCACCGCACTGAAACACGGCGAAGGCCACCTGGCACCGGGCGGTGCGGGTGGCCTCCGCCTACCGGGGGTCCCCGGCCTCAGATCCGTACTTCCACCGTCTTCGCGAGCCGGTCGTGCAGGCCGCGGCCGTCCCGGTCCCAGATCAGGGCGGGGATCGCGAGGCAGAGCAGGACCGTGCGCAGCAGCGAGCGGCCCGGATTGACCGTGCCGGTCTCCAGAGCCACCACCCGAATGCCGAAGAGGCGCTTGCCGGGGGTGAAACCGATCGTGCCGACGGTCAGGACGCTCATGACGAAGAAGATGCCGAGCGCCCAGTTACTCGTCGCGGGGGCCTCGTAGCCATCGGTGATCAGACCGTATGCGATCAGGACGCTCAGAGCCCAGTCCACGGCGAGGGCGCCGAGCCGCCGCCCGGGCCGCGCGATCGAGTTCGGGCCCTCCTCCGGGAGACCCAGCTGCTCGCCCCGGTATCCGAAGTCGGCACCGGCCTCTTCCATGGCCGCGCGCGGCCCGGAGAGCCACGACCCGATTGCCTGCCTGTTGTCCACCCGCCCACGGTACTGTGCCCGGTTCCGGGCAGTACACGGAGGGGTGTGCCGGGGCTACGGTGGAACGTGGCTGGTTAACTTCTGCGAAACAAACGGGTCACGCCCGAGAAATCACCCGTCCCTAGGGTCGAGACCAGCGTGTGCCACCGCACTGGCCGCACGAACGATCTACCACCCCGGCGAGGACGGTCGGGAGTAGGAGGAGCTGGATGTTCCAGAACGCCGACGAGGCCAAGAAGTTCATCGCGGACGAGGACGTCAAGTTCGTCGACGTCCGCTTCTGCGACCTGCCGGGCGTCATGCAGCACTTCACGGTGCCCGTTGAGGCGTTCGACCCGGACGAGGAGCTTGCCTTCGACGGATCGTCGATCCGTGGTTTCCAGGCCATCCACGAGTCCGACATGGCTCTGCGTGCCGACCTGTCCACCGCGCGTGTCGACCCGTTCCGCCGGGACAAGACCCTCAACATCAACTTCTTCATCCACGACCCGATCACGGGCGAGCAGTACTCCCGTGACCCGCGCAACGTGGCGAAGAAGGCGGAGGCGTACCTGGCGTCGACCGGTATCGCGGACACCGCGTACTTCGGTCCCGAGGCCGAGTTCTACGTCTTCGACTCGGTCCGCTTCGCGACCAGCGCGAACGAGTCCTTCTACCACATCGACTCCGAGGCGGGTGCCTGGAACACCGGCGCCCTGGAGAACAACCGTGGTTACAAGGTCCGCTACAAGGGCGGCTACTTCCCGGTGGCGCCGGTCGACCACTTCGCCGACCTGCGCGCCGAGATCTCCCTGGAGCTGGAGCGGTCCGGCCTGAAGGTCGAGCGCCAGCACCACGAGGTGGGCACCGCCGGCCAGGCGGAGATCAACTACAAGTTCAACACGCTGCTCGCCGCCGCCGACGACCTGCAGCTCTTCAAGTACATCGTGAAGAACGTGGCCTGGCGCAACGGCAAGACCGCGACCTTCATGCCGAAGCCGATCTTCGGTGACAACGGCTCGGGCATGCACGTGCACCAGTCGCTGTGGACCAACGGCGACCCGCTGTTCTACGACGAGGCCGGCTACGCGGGCCTGTCGGACACCGCCCGCTACTACATCGGCGGCATCCTCAAGCACGCCCCGGCACTGCTCGCCTTCACCAACCCGACGGTGAACTCCTACCACCGCCTGGTCCCGGGCTTCGAGGCACCGATCAACATGGTGTACTCGCAGCGCAACCGCTCCGCGGCCATGCGTATCCCGATCACCGGGTCCAACCCGAAGGCCAAGCGCGTCGAGTTCCGCGCCCCGGACTCCTCCGGCAACCCGTACCTGGCCTTCTCCGCCCTGCTCCTCGCGGGTCTGGACGGCATCAAGAACAAGATCGAGCCGGCCGAGCCGATCGACAAGGACCTGTACGAGCTGGCTCCCGAGGAGCACGCCAACGTGGCCCAGGTCCCGACCTCGCTGGGCGCCGTCCTCGACGCGCTGGAGGCCGACCACGAGTTCCTCCTCCAGGGCGACGTGTTCACGCCCGACCTGATCGAGACGTGGGTCGACTTCAAGCGCACCAACGAGATCGCGCCGCTGCAGCTGCGTCCGCACCCGCACGAGTTCGAGCTGTACTTCGACGTGTGACAGACGGACCCTTCGGGTCCCCCGGCAGCACGGCAGGCCCCCCGCCGCTCTCCATGGAGAGCGGCGGGGGGCCTGCGCCGCATCCAGGTCCCCGCGGGCCTAGGAGGTGTGCCGGAAGCGGCTGCGGTACTCCGTCGGTGTCGTGCCGAGCTTGCGGCGGAAGGCACGGATGAGCGTGTCGACCGTGTTGAAGCCGCAGGCGGTCGCCACCCGTTCCAGGGTGTCGTCGGTGGACTCCAGCCGGTTTCGGGCCGCCTCGACGCGGGCCGCCTCGACGTACGAGGCGGGGGTCGTGCCGAGTTCCGTCTTGAACAGCCGGGTCAGCTGGCGCTCGCCGACATGGGCGTGCGCGGCGAGATCGGCGACCGTGAGCGGTGCGGTGACGTGCTGCGTGACATGGCGGCGCAGCTCGTCCATGCGCCGGGTGGTCGAGACGGGCTCGATCGGGACGCTGAACTGGCTCTGACCGCTCGGTCGCTTCAGGTACATCACGAGCTGCCGGGCGACGCGCAGGGCGGCGGCCTCGCCGAAGTCCTCGGCGACGAGCGCGAGGGAGAGGTCCAGGCAGGCGGTGATGCCCGCGCCGGTCCACACCGTGCCGTCCCGGATGAAGATGGGGTCGGGGTCGACCTCGACCGACGGATGGTCGGCGGCGAGCTGCTGCGCGGTCGACCAGTGGGTGGTGGCGCGCTTGCCGTCGAGCAGTCCGGCGGCGGCGAGCAGATGCGCGCCCACGCAGACGGACGCGACCCGCTGGGCCCGGCCGGCGAGGGCCTTCACCCACCGGACCACGCCCGGGTCCGTGAGGGCGCGCACCCGGCGCTCGTCGTCGACCTCCACCGAGCCGGGGACCAGCAGGGTGTCGATGCTGCGCGCCGCGGCCTGCTCGAAGGTGAGGTCGGGCAGGACGCGAACCCCGGCCGAGGTCGTGACGGGGTCCAGAGTCTCGGCGGCCAGGAGGACGTGGTAGCCGGTCGCGTCGTCCGTCTCCCGGCGCAGCGCCGCGAAGACCTCGGGCGGGCCGGTGACGTCGAGCAGGTCGACGCCCTCGAAGAGGAGCACGACGATGAGCCGATCGACGCCACTCACCAGGGCCCCCGTCCCGTTGGATGTCCGTCCCGTTGGATGTCCGTCCCGTTGGATGTCCGTCCCGTTGGATGTCCGTCCCGTTGGATGTCCGTCCCGTTGGATGTCCGGATCTGCAAGTTACATGACATTGCCGCCACACCGAGGCCGCTCATAGCGTTGCGGTCATGGCAACGACAACTCTGCGTGAACTCAACGGCTTCGACCAGACCCCGGCTTCGCTCGCGGACTCGACGCTGATCCTGGTCGACTACCAGAACACCTACACCCGGGGCGTCATGGAGCTGGAGGGCTGGGAGGCCGCGCTCGACGCCGGGGCCGAACTGCTGGCCCGGGCCCGCGCCGCGGGCACGAAGATCATCCACGTCGTCAACGACGGCGGCGAGGGCACGCCGTACGACATCCGCGCCGAGATCGGCCAGATCCACCCGAAGGTCGCGCCCGTCGAGGGCGAGGCCGTGGTCGTCAAGCAGGTACCGGACGCGTTCCTCGGCACCGACCTGGCCGACCAGGTGGAGGCCGCCGGGCACAAGGACGTGATCATCGCCGGCTTCATGACCCACATGTGCGTCGCCTTCACCGCCCAGGGCGCCTTCCTGCGCGGCAACCGGCCCACCGTGGTCGCCGATGCCAGCGCGACCCGGCCGCTGCGGACCTCCGTCGCCGAGGTGTCCGCCGAGCAGGTCCACCACAGCGCGCTCGCGACGATCGAGGACCTGTACGGCGTCGTCGTACCGTCGGCCGCCGCACTGGGCTAGGGCCTTTCGTTTGGATCATGCCGGGCCCGAGGGACCTGGCCGGGGTCGCGCAACCTTTCCCGCTTCCCAGCCTTCCTATTGTCGGGGGATCATCCCTCCTGACTCGTCGGACGAGAGAGGTTGAACGGGGATGGCGGAACAGGACAACTGGGAGTTCGAGTTCGATCATTTCTGGGCGAACTCGGCCGAGCACAAGGAGCCCTCGGCCCGGGCCCGGATGCTCGCCGCCCGCTGGCGGGAGAACCCACCGGAGCCGGCACCGTTCCGCGCCGATCCGGATCCGGTGGCGCGGCGCGGGTCGTCCTGGATGTCGACGGCGGTGGTGATCGGCTGCGTGGCCGTGGTGATGATCCTGATCGGATATGTGCAGCTGCGCTCCTCCTAGCCGGGCGGAGGCCCTGGCCGGGCGGAGGCTTTGCCGTTCCTGGAGCAGCTCGGGGCCTCCCGATGGCGGTCGGCAGGTGCACACTGGACAGCGGGACGAGTGCCTGACTGCGGGGTGATGCAAGATGCAGAGCCGCTTCCGGAGCGATCGGCGGCTGACCGTACGCATGGGTCTCACGCTGTTTCTGCTCGGGTTGCTGTACGTGGGATTCGTCGCCGCGCTGATCGTGCTGCTGAGGTCCTGGCTGCTGGTCGTCGTCCTGATCGGGGCGATGTTCGTGGCGCAGTTCTGGTTCTCCGACCGGATCGCCATGTTCGCGATGCGCGGGCGGGTGGTGGAGCGGGAGGAGTATCCCGAGCTGCACGCGGTGGTCGACCGGCTGTGCGCGATCGCGGACATGCCCAAGCCGGTGGTCGCCGTGTCCGCGATGGACATGCCGAACGCGTTCGCGACCGGCCGCAATCCCGACCACGCCGTGGTCTGTGTGACCACGGGGCTGCTACGGCGGCTGGAGCCGGCCGAGCTGGAGGGCGTGCTCGCGCACGAGCTGTCGCACGTGGCGCACAAGGACGTCGCCGTCATCACGATCGCGTCGTTCCTCGGGGTGATCGCGGGGCTGATCGTGCGGTTCGCCTTCTACTCGCAGGTCCTCGGCGGGGGCCGCAGGGACCAGAACACGGCCGCCGTGTTCGCCGCCGTGATCGGCGTCGCCGCTGCCGTGTACGCGATCAGCTTCCTGCTGATCCGGGCGCTGTCCCGGTACCGGGAGCTGGCGGCCGACCGGGCGGCCGCGCATCTGACCGGCCGGCCCTCGGCGCTGGCGTCGGCGCTCACCAAGGTCACCGGGGACATCGCCCGGATCCCGACCAAGGACCTGCGCACGGCCCAGGCGTTCAACGCGTTCTACTTCACCCCGGCGACCGGCAAGGAGCCGGGCATCGAACGGTTCTTCTCCACCCACCCGACCCTGGAGCAGCGGCTGGACCAACTGGGCCGCATCTCGGCGGAGCTGGGCGAGGCCGCCGCCGGCGGACGGCGGGCCGAGGAACACTGAAGAGGGACACGGCACTGCGGAAGGCGGGCTGAGCGTTGGGGCTGCTGGACATCCTGCTGGGGCGTACGAGACCGGTCGCACCCGACCTCGACCAGCTGTTCGCGCTGCCCTCGGCGGCCGTCACCCTGCAGGCGGCGGCCGGTTTCACGCCGACCGGACGCGGGGCGGTGTGCTTCGCCACGGTGGAGGGCGCGGCCTTCGAGCAGACCCACCGGGAGGTCCAGGCGCTGCTCGACGCGGACGCCGACCGCACCGGCCCGCCGGTGGAGCTGAGCCAGGACGACTACGGCTACTCCTGGCTGGTGTCCCGGCGGGCCCCCGAGCAGCTGCCGGAACTGGTCAACGACCTGCACGCGGTGAACAGCTCGCTGGAGATCAACGGCTTCGGCCCCCAACTGCTGTGTTCGCTGGCCGGGTTCACGGACGACGCCGGCCGGCGGCTGGCGCTCGTCTACCTCTACAAGCGGGGCACCTTCTACCCGTTCGCTCCGCTGCCCGGCACCGCCGATCGGCGGGACGGCGCGCTGGAGCTGCGGGTGAAGGCCGCGCTCGGGAACGATCTGCGGATCGAGCAGGACCTGAGCCGCTGGTTCCCGGTGTGGGGCGCCCCCGGCCTGTGACCGGGGACGCCCTGGCTCATCGGCTCTTCTCCCGTTCCTGGCGCCGGGCCTCCCAGGGGTGCTCCCGCCGGTAGCGGCGTTCCCACTTGGCCTGCCGGTCCCGGCGGTCGCGGTAGGCCCGGTAGCTGTCGGGGACGGCACCCGCGCCGGCGGGCGGGGGTGGCGTGCCGGGCGAACCACGCCCGTGCGTCGCGCACAGATAGAGCAGCGCGACGGCGGCGAGCCACCAGAGGTGGTTTCCGAATCCGAGAATCACCAGGACGACGGTCCCGGTAGCGACGATGCCACGCATGTCGGACCTCCGTGGGTGAGCGGGGCAAGGGCAGTGGCGTGCTGAGAGTGACGAGGGTGGAGTGTGTCGGCTTCGCACCGTTTGTTCAGCGTAGGGATGCCGATCCCGCGGCCGCATCCCGTTTTCGCGGCGCGGGCCGGCGTGAGTGAATGACGCCCATGGCCGAACTCTCCGTCATCACCCGCGACTACGCCGGCGAGCGCCTCGGCGCAGTCGTCGCCGGCCCACCGGACGGGACCACCGTGCTCCTCCTGCACGGCGCCGGCAACGGCAGCAAGGAACGGCTCCTGCCACTGCTCGAGGAGTTCGCCGAGCGGGGCTGCCGTGCCCTGGCGTTCGACTTCTCCGGGCACGGCGAGAGCAGCGGCGCGCTCGCGGAGTCCAGCCTGAAGCGGAGATGCGAGCAGGCGGTGGCGGTGCTCGACGCCCATGCCCCGGCGGACGAACCGCTGGTGCTGGTCGGCTTCAGCATGAGCGGCCAGACGGTCGCCGACCTCGTACGGCTGTACGGGCGCCGCGTGGTGGCCGTGGGGCTGTGCGCGCCCGCCGTCTACGCCCCCGAGGCCTGGGACGTGCCCTTCGGTGACGGCCGGGGCCGGTTCAGCGCGATCATCCGTACGCCGGACAGCTGGCGCCGCTCCCCCGCTCTGGAGGCCTTCGAGGCGTACCAGGGCCGGGCTGTCCTGGCGGTGCCGGGCACCGACGCGGTCATCCCGCCGGCCGTGACGCGGGCCGTGCAGGACGCGCTGTCGGCCCGCGCCGACTACACCCGCCTCGAACTTCCCGAGGCCGGGCACCGGTTGGGTCAGTGGTTCCGCGACCACTGCGCGGACCGGCGTGAGTTCGTGACCTCGCTGCTGAGGGCATCGCGCCCGTCGGGGCCGGACGGGCGGGCCGTGTCCGTGGGGCCCGGCGGGTGAGGGTGCCCCGCGGTCGCGGGGCACCCGGCGCCGGCGTCAGCGGCTGTAGCGCATGAACGCCCGCACCATGTGACAGGTCGTGTCGGACGGCGGACGCATCCCGATCTCCTCCGCCGTGCCGCGGATCGTCTCGTTCCGCGCCTGGCCCGGCAGGTGGATCCCGGAGTCGAGCAGGGCTATGGCGAGGCGCATGGCCTTCAGGCGCCGGTTGTGCGTGACGTACCACTCGCGCGGCCGCCCGGCCGGCAGCGGCCGCTTCACGACAGGCTCGTAGGGCGAGTCGAACAGTACGGAACGGTTGGCGGTGGACTGGGTCGGCAACGGCTTCGTCTTCAGGGCGGCAGCGGGCACAGGCATCCTCCTGTCGCGGTCAGGCAGCCCTCCGGGGTTCCGGCGACTGTCTCGAACACTGCATCCAGTCTACCGGCGGGCACTGACAATCGGAGGTCCACAGAGGCAGGCGAATACCCAGGTGAGCGCTGGAAATTGCGGTCATGTGACAGCCGGTCGAGAAGAGGCTGCGGAGACACCGGAAATTCGAACAGAGCCGCTGCCGGGTACCGTGTGCCGCATGGAAATCTGGATCAATCCGGCCTGTTCCAAGTGCCGTAGCGCGATCAGCCTGCTCGACGCCGAGGGGGCCGAGTACACCGTCCGGCGGTATCTGGAGGACGTGCCGAGCGAGGACGAGATCAGGGCCGTGCTCGAGCGGCTGGGCCTCGAGCCGTGGGACATCACGCGGACCCAGGAGGCGGCCGCCAAGGAGCTGGGGCTCCAGGAGTGGCCGCGGGACGAGAGCGCGCGGGACCGGTGGATCACCGCGCTCGCCGAGCACCCCAAGCTCATCCAGCGCCCGATCATCACCGCCGACGACGGAACGGCCCTGGTGGCCCGCAGCGAGGACGCGGTGCGGGAGGCCCTCTCCCACAGCAAGAGCTGAGCGGGGCTCAACTCCAATGTGACGGAGGTTACTTGGATGACTCCGCTAACCGCTGAGTAGCCTCGTTCGGCATCTCGTACATAGCGGCGTACGCTCCCCTACCTCGTCAGGAGGCGCGGATGTCGCGCAGGAGAACTCTCGGCACGAAGAAGAAGATCGCGCTGCTCGTCAGCGCCGCGGCGGTGGCGGGCGGCGGGGCCTTCGCGCTGGCCACCACCTCGAACGCCGCGCAGAGTCCGCAGAACGCGAAGACGCTGTCCGCCGGTGACTCGACCGTCTGTCAGGGGCTGGCCACGGCCCTCGGCAACAACGAGAAGTTCATCGAGGGCCAGAAGGCGAATCCGGACGCGCAGTCGGCGGCCCGGATCGCCAACCGGCAGGCGGTCATCGAGCAGATCAAGGTCCAGCAGAAGGCGGCCGGTTGCACCGTTGGGGAGTCGGCTCAGGGCTCCCAGGCGGCGCAGGGCAACGCGGGCCAGCAGGGTGACGCGGGCCAGCAGGGCAGCGCACAGCAGGGCGGCCAGCAGGCCGGCGGCGCCCAGCAGAGCGCCCAGCCCGCGCAGACCGGCGCCGCGGGCGACAACGGCGGCGCCGCCGCGGCCTCCGGCCAGCAGGTGTGCAAGGGCTCCACGGTGACGCTCTCCGGCGAGGGCGGCGCCCCGGCCGCGTCCAGCAGCCAGTTCCCGGCGGGGACGACCCTGAAGGTCACCAACCTGGACAACAACAAGTCCACGACGGTGAAGGTCACCTCGGTCTCCGGCAGCTGCGTCCTGCTCAACAACGCGGCCTTCGAACAGGTCAGGGAGCCCGGCAAGTTCCTCATCCGCCGTGCGGTGATCGAGAAGGTGGGGTGAGGCTCAGGCACCGGACAGGAAATCGATGAGGTGGCGGGTCAGGGCGGGCGGTGCCCCCTGCGGCAGCGCGTGGTGCGAGACCTCCGGCAGTACGGCGGTCTCCACCCGCGGAAGTATCGCGCCGGCCCGGTTCGCCACCGTGGTGGGGTCATGGGTCCTGCTGTTCGCGGCCACGAGCAGCAGGACCGGCACCCGCAGGGCGCGCAGCGCGCCCGGCGCCGGGCGCGGGCCGGTCACCGGCTTCGCGCCCGGGAAGCCGGCGGCGGCCTCCTGCAGGCGCAGCCAGTCGGGGTCCAGGGCCTCCCCCGCTCCCGGCATCGCCCGAGCGGGAGACAGCCCTGCCCCGGTCTCCCACGCGAGGAACGCGCGGACCCGGCGAGGCGTGGGCCGCAGCAGCATCGGCAGGGCGTGGCACAGGTATGCCGCCTGGAACCCGGCGAAGCACTGGGTCGGGTCCAGGAGGAACAGGCGGCGTACCCGGGCCGGGGCGCGCAGGGCGTGGTGCAGCGCGATCCAGCCGCCGTAGGAGTGCCCGCCGATGTCGGCCGCGGTGACGCCGAGACCGTCCAGGACGGCGTCCAGCCAGTCGGCCAGGTCGGCGACCGTACGGGGGTGACGGTCGCCGGCCGGCGCGCTCAGACCCGGGGCACCGATCAGGTCGACGGCGTAGACGCGGCGAAGGCGGGAGAGGGCCGCGGCCTGGGCGTACCAGGAGGCGGAGGTCGCTCCACCGCCGCCCGGGAGGAGCAGCAGCGGGGGCGCGTCGCGCGGACCGCAGGCGTTGACGCGGGTCTCGCCGAACGGCGTGGGCACGGTGCGGGCCTCCCGGTCGCCCGGCCACTTCGCCAGGACCTTGTCGTACGCAACCCGGAACGCGTCGCGGTCGTATCCGGTCATGACACCACCCCCTATTATCTCGTTCGACAAGATATTCGCTGAGCGAGATAGTAGTCCGGAGGGTCCTCATGCCCACCCCGCCCGACCCCGTTCCGGCGCCCGAGCTGGAGATCGTCCATCTGCTGCGGGCCGCCACCGTCGAACTCGGCCTGCACAGCGCCCGCTTCGCGCAGCGCCACGGCATGCACCCGACGGACGTACGCGCCCTGATCGCGCTGATGGACGCCCGGAGGGCGGGTGAGGAGATGAGCACCGGGCGGCTCGGTGCCGTTCTGGGGCTCAATTCGGCGGGTACGACCGCACTCGTCGACCGGCTGGAGCGGGCCGGGCAGGTGCGCCGGGTGCGCGGCGCCCAGGACCGGCGGAAGGTCGTCGTGGAGGTGGAGGACCGCGCCGTGGAACTCGGCTGGGCGTTCTTCGGTCCGTTGATCGAGCGCTCGGTGGAGCTGCTGCGCGGCTACGACGACCACCAGCAGGACGCCGTCCGGGACTTCCTGCGCGGAGTGCGGGACATCGCGGCCGGAGCGGAGTGAGCCCGCCCCGCCTCGCCCGCCATACCCCGCACGGCGTGCCCTCACAAGGTGAGCTGCGCCACGGAACGACCAGGTAACACGGGGTTCACATACGAGCAATCGACGGGAAACGGCCTGTTGACAGGCTGCCCGGCAGATCGAGCGGCGCACCGGTGCCGCAGCGCCGCAGCACCCCCGAGTGCGCCCGACCCACCCCCGAAGGATGTGTCCCCGTGACCTTCAAGGCCGAGTACATCTGGATCGACGGCACCCAGCCGACGGCCAAGCTCCGTTCCAAGACGAAGATCATCACGGGTGCCCCGGCCGGTCTCGAGTCGCTGCCGATCTGGGGCTTCGACGGCTCCTCCACGAACCAGGCCGAGGGCCACTCCTCGGACTGCGTGCTCAAGCCGGTGTTCACCTGCCCCGACCCGATCCGCGGCGGCGACGACATCCTGGTGCTGTGCGAGGTCCTGGACACGGACATGACGCCGCACCCGTCCAACACGCGGGCCGCGCTGGCCGAGGTCGCCGAGCGGTTCGCCGCGCAGGAGCCGATCTTCGGCATCGAGCAGGAGTACACGTTCTTCGACGGCTCCCGCCCGCTGGGCTTCCCCGAGGGCGGCTTCCCGGCCCCGCAGGGCGGCTACTACTGCGGTGTCGGCGCCGACGAGATCTTCGGCCGCGAGATCGTCGAGGCCCACCTGGACAACTGCCTGACGGCGGGCCTGGGTCTGTCCGGCATCAACGCCGAGGTCATGCCCGGCCAGTGGGAGTTCCAGGTCGGTCCGCTGTCCCCGCTGGAGGTCTCCGACCAGATGTGGGTGGCCCGTTGGCTGCTGTACCGCACCGCCGAGGACTTCGGCATCTCCGCGACCCTCGACCCGAAGCCGGTCAAGGGCGACTGGAACGGCGCTGGCGCGCACACCAACTTCTCCACCAAGGCCATGCGTGAGGGCTACGACGCGATCGTCACCGCGTGCGAGTCGCTCGGCGAGGGCTCCAAGCCGCTGGACCACGTCAAGCACTACGGCGCCGGCATCGACGAGCGCCTGACGGGTCTGCACGAGACCGCCCCGTGGGACAAGTTCTCCTACGGCGTCTCCGACCGCGGCGCCTCGGTCCGCATCCCGTGGCAGGTCGAGAAGGACGGCAAGGGCTACATCGAGGACCGCCGCCCGAACGCCAACGTCGACCCGTACGTGGTGACCCGCCTGATCGTGGACACCTGCTGCTCCGCCCTGGAGAAGGCCGGCCAGGTCTGACCCCGGCTCCAGGAAGGGGGCGCCCGCCACAACGGCGGGCGCCCCCTTCGGCATGCGGGCCCGGCGTACGGCGGTCGCCGGCCCCGCGCAGGCGATGGCCGGACCCGTCCGGATGCCGAGACGGCATACCGGACACGCGAGTTGCGCGGAACCCCCTGATCAGGGCCGTACGGCCGTCCGGGTGCCACGCGCAGCGTCGACTTCACGCCAAGGAGGCGTCCAAGCAGTGAGAGGAGGGTCCTGTCCGGCGCCCTCTTCTGCTTCAATGGGCGCATGGCCAGCTTCCAGAAGTGCAGCGTGACGGGTCGCCATGACCTCGAGCCCTTCTGGCCTTCCCGTCAGCACCACGATTTCGACCGGGTGTGTTGCCGCGCGACGAACGCGCGGGCCCTCTAAAGCCGTACACCCCGGCCTTCGGCCAGCGCGAAACGACGTACGTCCTTCGGCGCGCCCGACCACGAATCGCGGCCGTCGCTCCTCCCGACGAACTCCTCGCGCGAAAGAGCTGACCTCTCATGGCGACCACTCGTTCTCTCTCCTCCGCCTCCACCCTCACCGCCCCCGCCCGGCACCGGTTGCGCGCCGTCGACCGGGACGAGGTGGTCGACGTCGCGGACTTCCTGCCGCCCGGGGCCACCTGGCTGCCCGCACCGCAGCACACCCTGCCCACCGTGCCCGGCCAGCCGCCGATGGTGGGCTACCTGGTGCTGGTCCCGGCCGACCAGCGGCCCCCGTTCCTGCCGGTCGCCGTGCCGGACGGGACCGGGGCCGAGGCGGACGCCGGCACCGACGCACTGGTGCGGATCGACGCCGTGCAGCGCATCGCCAGCGTCGACGGCCGTGACCTCGACCTCACCTACCTGGAGTTCGAGCTGCTCGCCCACCTGGTGGCGCACCCGAACCGGGTGCACACCCGCGACCAGCTGGTCACCACGGTGTGGGGCTACGGCCACGTGGGTGACGGCCGCACCGTCGACGTGCACATCGCCCGGCTGCGCCGCAAGCTGGGCGCCCAGCACCGTCAGACGATCCAGACGGTGCGCCGGGTCGGCTACAAGTACACCCCGCCGACCGGCCGCTGACCCGCTCTGCCCTCGGCGGATTCCCGCACCGAGCCGTGTCCCGGCCGGGCACGATCAGCCGCATGAGACTTCTTGTGCTGGGTGGTACGGAGTTCGTGGGGCGGGCCGTCGTGGAGGCCGCGCTGTGGCGCGGCTGGGAGGTGACCGTCTTCCACCGGGGACGGCACCGGTCCCCCTCGGGGGCACGGTCGTTGCACGGCGACCGCACCGCTCCCGGCGGCCTCGCCGCCCTCGCCGCCGCCGACGGCACCTGGGACGCCGTCATCGACACCTGGTCGGCGGCGCCGCGCGCGGTGCTGGACGCGGCGCGGCTGCTGCGGGGCCGTGCCGGACGGTACGTGTACGTCTCCAGCCGGTCCGTGTACGCCTGGCCCTGGCCCCCGGGAGGCACCGAGGACGCTCCGCTGGTCGAGGGTGCCGAGGCCGGTGCCGGGGCGACCGACTACCCGCGGGACAAGCGGGGTGGCGAGCTGGCCGCCGTGGAGGCCTTCGGTGCGCGGGACTCGCTGCTGGTGCGGGCCGGGCTGATCCTCGGCCCGTACGAGAACGTCGGCCGGCTGCCCTGGTGGCTGACCCGGATCGCCCGGGGCGGTCCGGTCCTCGCCCCCGGGCCCCGGGATCTGCCGCTGCAGTACATCGACGCGCGCGACCTCGCCGACTGGGTCGCCGGTGCGGTGGAGCGGGAGTTGAGCGGACCGTACGACCTGGTGAGCCCGCCCGGCCACACCACCATGGGTGAGCTGCTCCGGGCGTGCGTCCGGGCCACCGGCGCGGACGCCGAGCTGCGCTGGACCGACCCGGAGGTGATCCTGGACGCCGGGATCGAGCCGTGGACCCAGCTGCCGGTGTGGGTGCCGCCGGGCGGCGAGATGTACGACGCCGTGCACCGCGCGGACGTGTCCCGGGCGGTGGCCACCGGACTGGTGTGCCGGCCGGTCGGCGAGACCGTCATCGACACCTGGCGGTGGCTGACGGAGATCGGCGGCGTGGCGCCCCGTCGGCCCGACCGCACGGCGAAGGGCATCGACCCGGAGGCGGAGGCGAAGGTGCTGGCGGCAACGGGTGGTGTACCTGACACCACCCCCGAAGAGGGGGCCTCGGACGACTGACCCGCTCACAGGGGTCGGCAAGACTGGCGCCATGAACAACGACACGAAGAGCGACGGCATCCGCACCCGGGTCCGGGAGGTCGTGCTCGCCGCCGTACGGGGCCTCGTGCTGGCGCTGGCGATGCTGCCCATCGCCGTGCTGTGCTTCACTCTGGCCCTTGTGTCCATCGTGCTCATCCCGTTCGGCCTCGGCATCTTCACGACACCCGCGATACTCGGCGGGGTACGGGACTTCGCGGACACGCGGCGGCGGCTCGCGGCCGAGTGGTGCGGGGTGCCGATCCGGTCGGCCTACCGGCCGGTTCCCGAGGGCGCCAACCCGTGGACCCGCACCGTCCTGATGCTGGCCGACCCCGCGACCTGGCGGGATCTGCGGTGGCTGCCGGCCGACATGACGGCCGGATTCGTCACCGCGCTGCTCCCGGCCGTCCTGCTCTTCTACCCCTTCGAGGGCTTCGCGCTGGCGGCCGGACTGTGGCGGACGATGACCGGCGGCTCCCACGGGCAGTACGGGCCGTACTGGTACGGCTTCGTTCCGGTGAGCGGGCAGGCGTCCGCGTTCGCCGCGGCCGGGCTGGCGGCCGTCATCCTCGTCGCCGCCTACCGCTTCACCCCGCGGCTGCTCACCGCGCACTTCCGGCTCACCCGGGCCGTACTCGGCGGCGACCAGGGGGAACTCGCCGAGCGGGTGCGGGTGCTGACCGAGACCCGGCGGGACGCGGTGGACACCTCCGCCGCCGAGCTGCGCCGGATCGAGCGGGACCTGCACGACGGCGCCCAGGCCCGGCTCGTCGCCATGGGCATGGATCTCGGCACCATCGAGATGCTGGTCGAACGCGACCCGGCCCAGGCGAAGAAGCTGCTCGCGCAGGCCCGCCGGCACTCCGCGGAGGCCCTGGAGGAACTGCGCGACCTGGTGCGCGGCATCCATCCGCCGGTCCTCGCCGAACGCGGACTGGGCGATGCCGTACGGGCGTTGGCGCTGCGACTGCCGCTGCCCACGGAGGTGACCGTGGAGCTTCCCGGGCGGGCGGACGCGCCGGTGGAGTCGGCCGCCTACTTCGCGGTCAGCGAGGTACTCACGAACGCCGTCAAGCACTCCGGCGCCGACCGGATCTGGGTCGACGTGCACCACGCCGGCGGCAGGCTGCGGATCACGGTCACCGACAACGGCGGGGGCGGCGCGGTGATCGGGGCCGGCTCGGGACTCGCCGGGGTCGAGCGGCGGCTGGGTACATTCGACGGCGTCCTGGCCGTCAGCAGCCCCGCCGGCGGCCCCACCATGGTGACCATGGAGATGCCGTGCGTGTTGTCGTAGCCGAAGACCTCTTCCTGCTGCGTGACGGGCTGGTCCGGATGCTGGAGGCCTACGGCTTCGAGATCGCCGCCGCCGTCGAGTCCGGGCCCGAACTGACCCGGGCGCTCGCCGAGTCGGCCCCGGACGTCGCCGTGGTCGACGTCCGCCTGCCGCCCACGCACACCGACGAGGGCCTGCAGTGCGCGCTCGCGGCCCGCCGGGAGCGTCCCGGGCTGCCGGTGCTGGTCCTCTCCCAGCACGTGGAGCAGCTGTACGCGCGTGAGCTGCTCGCCGACGGCAACGGCGGCATCGGCTATCTGCTGAAGGACCGGGTCTTCGACGCCGAGCAGTTCGTGGACGCCGTACGCCGGGTGGCGGGGGGCGGTACGGCGATGGACCCGCAGGTGATCCAGCAGCTGCTGTCCCGGCGGGCCACCGACGACCAGCCGCTCGGCCGGCTCACCCCGCGCGAGCGGGAGGTGCTGGAGCTGATGGCGCAGGGCCGGTCGAACGCGGGCATCGCGGCGCAGCTCGTGGTGACGGAACGGGCCATCGCCAAGCACACCTCCAACATCTTCACCAAACTGGGCCTTGAGGTGTCGGACGATGACAACCGGCGCGTTCTGGCGGTGCTCGCCCATCTCGATCGTGATCGCTGATTTCCGTGAACCTCCGCTGCTCAGGCAGCTGTTGAGGCCACTGTGGTTCGGCGAACCCGTGATGAATCTGTGAGACCGGTGAACACCACTGGGGCGGCGTCCGTATGAAAGGACGCCGCTTCACTCCTGTCGGGCGCCTCGATGCTGCCCCGCAAGGAAGTCAGAGGAGTTCCATGGGACGCAACACACGAAAACGCCGTACGCCGCTGGCCACCAAGGCCATAGCCGCATCGGCGGCCCTAGCGCTCGGTGGGGGCGGGCTGATCTGGGCGAACTTCTACGCCTCGGCGCACGAGTCGAACCACCAGACGTGGGGAGGCAACCAGACCAAGGCCGCGACGGCTCAGGTCGCGACGATCTCCTGCCCGGACGTCGGCCAGAAGCTGACGAACGTGCCGAACGCGGCCCGGCAGGGCGTGGCGACGGAGCTGGCGAACCTCGACAAGCAGATCACCGAGGCCTATGCCCGGCTCGCCTCCACCCGGCAGGCGCAGACGCAGGACGCGAGCTTCGCGCAGAACGCGATCGTCGGGCCCCTGAAGGAGAAGCGGTCCGCGACGATCGACCGGATCCGCATCGACATCCAGCGTGTCGGCGGCGCCTTCGACAACGCGCTGAAGCAGCTCGCCGCCTGCACCACGCAGACCGCCAGCCAGACCACCGCCGGCGGTCAGCAACAGAACGGCGGTCAGCAACAGAACGGTGGCCAGCAACAGAACGGTGGCCAGCAACAGAACGGCGGTCAGCAGCAGACTGGCGGCCAGCAGCAGAACGGCGGCCAGCAACAGAACGGTGGCCAGCAGCAGGGCAACGCCGGGCAGCAGCAGAACGTCGGCGGGCAGGCCGGCAACGGCCCGGCGGCGGCGGACTTCGTCGACATCACGAAGGTCGCACCGAACGTCCAGGGCAAGCCGGCCAGCACCGGCAACGCCTCGACGGGCACGTTCACCACGCGCTGCGGTGTGAACGCGAACAAGAACTTCAACACCGACAACGTGATCGTGGCACCCGGTGTGACCAACGGCGCGCACCACCTGCACGACTACGTCGGCAACCAGAAGATCAACGCGTTCGCCAGCAACAACACGTTCCTGCAGGGCGGCACCAGCTGCCAGAACAGCAGCGACCTGTCGTCGTACTACTGGCCGGTGGTCCGTATCCAGGACGGCACCCAGGACTTCGACCAGAACAAGGACGGCGGCGGCAAGGAAGGCAACGTCGGCAAGATCCTGACCCCGGTGCAGGCCCAGATCAAGTACGTGGGCAGCCCGGCGAGCAAGGTCGTCGCGATGCCGCAGTTCCTGCGCATCATCACCGGTGACGCCAAGACCACCACCAACGGTCTGGCGAACGCCAACGCGCACTGGAGCTGCACCGGCTTCGAGAACAAGGTCCAGCTGACCACGCAGTACCCGATCTGCCCGCAGGGCAGCAAGGTGGTGCGCACGTTCGCCTTCCAGAGCTGCTGGGACGGGCAGAACACCGACAGCGCCAACCACCGCACGCACGTCGCGTTCCCCGATCCGGCGAGCGGCGTCTGCGGGAACGGGTTCAAGGCCATCCCGCAGCTGACGATGCGCCTGGTGTACAACATCACCCCGCCGACCGTCCAGAACGGCCAGGTGAAGAACGCCTACGCGGTGGACGGCTTCCCCGAGCAGCTGCACAAGGCGGCCACCGACCACGACGACTTCATCAGTGTCACGCGGAACGGTCTGGCCAACAAGATCGCCAACTGCATCAACCGCGGTCAGAACTGCTCCTGACCCCCGCAGTGGGCGCATGACAGAAGGCCGGTGACGGATCCCCCTCCCGTCACCGGCCTTCGCCGTGGGTACGACCGCGTCAGCCGCTGTGCGCGTGGTGGTCGACGCCGGTCTCCACATCGCCGCCGAGCGTGCCGCGCAGCGCCTTGACCACCCCGTCGTCGCCGACGGCCACCCACTTGCGGCCGACGAGGTAGTAACCGCCGTAGTCCTTCGCGTCGTTGATCCACTCGCGCTGGCCGCGGTCGGTGGCGAAGGTGGCGAGGACGAACCTGCCGTCACCGTTGTGGCAGATGGCCTGGCGGATCTCGTCGGCGTCGGTCTGCATGTCCGGCTTGCACTTCACCTCGGCCGCCAGGCTCTCCAGGCTGCCGGTCGCGGTGGGCGGCACCGCCTTGGTGTCCCCGCCCGCGCCGCAGCCCGCCAGCGCCAGTACGGCCGCGGCGCCGAGCAGCAGTCCTGTCAACCTCATCTGTTCCTCCGGTCCTGGTGGGCCAAGCATGCCGCGTGGGGCCCCGGCGCGGGGCCCCGTCCCCCCGGATACGGCTCCCGCGCGCGATGCGCTCAAATCCGCCGACCGGATGCGCACGGGTGTGCGAGGGTGACCCGGTGAACCAGAACTGGGAAGACCGCGTGGCCGCCGCCTGGGCGTCCTTCAACGACTGTCCGGAAGAGCGCGCGCACGAGTTCCGCGCGGTGATCGACGCGCTCGTCGCCGAGCTGCCGGACGACAGCCCCCTGGCCCCCTTCGAGCAGGCCTGCGCCTGGGACTCGACCGGGCACTCGGACAAGGCGGTGCCGCTGTACCGGGAGGCGCTCGCGCGCGGACTCGACGGCTACAAGGGGCGGCGGGCCAGGATCCAGCTGTCGAGTTCGCTCCGGAACATCGGGCAGGCCGAGCAGGGCGTGAAGCTGCTCACTCCCGAACTTGACGCCCCGTCGGACGAGTTGGACGACGCGGTGCGGGCATGTCTCGCGCTGTGCCTGTCCAGCCTCGGGCGCGACCGCGAGGGCCTGTCCCTCGTGCTCGGCGCCCTGGCTCCGCATCTGCCGCGCTACCAGCGGTCGATGGCCAACTACGCGCGTGCCCTGGTGGAACCGGAGGCATGAACCACTCGTCCGGCGGTGACCTCCCACCGGTTCACTCGTTCTCCCGGACGTGCAGTCACAGGATGTAGCCCAGCGTCACGCACCCGCCTCCGCCGGACCGGTCGGCGTCGAGCAGGCCGAGGCCGCGCTCGTCGAGCACTATCCACGACTGGTCCGGATCGCCTACCTGGTACTGCCGCCGCGCCTCGGCCGCAGCCGCCGGGTGCTGACCGCACACGCCCTCGCCCAGCGCGCCCTGCCGCGGGGCCGCAAGCAGCCGTCCGTGCTCCCGGCCCAGGCCTCGGGCCTGGAGGGCGACCCCGGGTACGCCTACCTCCGCGAGCGTGTCCTGCGTAGGGCCCTGGAGGCGGCCCGCCCCCGCAAGGGCCTGCCCCGGCCGGCCCAGCTGCCGCCGCCGCTGCCCCAGGTGTGGGGGCTGCGGCTGTTCCCGCGCTCGGGCGGCGCCGACGAACTCGCCCTGGACCAGAGGCTGTCGGCCCTGTCCGGCCCGGCCCGTGCCGCGTACGTGCTGCGCGGTCTGGAGAAGCTGCCCGACGCCGACGTCCGCACGATCCTCGAGGCCGCCGGCGTCGACGACCCGGGCGGCGCGCTGGCCGCGGCGAACGGCGTGCCCGCGCATCCCGCGCTGCTCTCCTCCCCCGAGTTCGACCCCTGCTCGCTGCAGGCCCGGCCCACCGATCTGGTGCGGCGCCGCCAGCACACCAAGGCCGTCCTCGCCGCGGCCGCCGCGCTCGCGGTCTGCGGGGCGCTGGTCGCCCTGCCGGGCGGCGGCTGGGGACCCGACGGTGCCGCCGCGCCCGCCTACGCCGAGAACCCGGCCGCCGAGGCCGCCCTCGACCCCGGCAAGCTGACCCGCGTCCCCGCCGCCGCCTGGCAGTCCGCCGCGCGCACCGACTTCTCCGTGTGGCCCGCGCGCGGCCCGCTCACCGGCGACCGGGCCCTGCTGCGCCGCGCCCTGGCCGTCTGGGCCCGTCCCGGCGAGACGGTCCACGTCTCGGCGACCCCCGGCACCCAGACCGGCGGCCCGGCCGGACCGCCCCAGCTGCTGTACGCGGGCGAGGTCGACGACGCCCGCGTGGTGCTCCTCTACGACGGCCTGCGCATCGCCCGTTACGCCGAGCCGAAGAACGGCGCCCAGGGCGCGGCCCTCGACTTCGCCCGCGTCGACGGCGCGACCGGCGCCGAGGCCGGCGCGCTGGTGCTGGGCCGCTCGGACGGCAACGTCCGCTACCTGATCGCCCCCTGGGTGAAGAAGGCGGCCGCGCGGGACCTGATGGAGCCGACCGCGGCGGCGACCCCGCTGACCGTCACGGACGGACTCACCGCACCGCTGGCCAGCCCCGCCCTGCGGCCCGGCAACTGCACCGCCTGGACCGTGCTCCAGCTGACCGACGCCTCCGGCAGCCGGCTCTCCACCGACCTCGGTGAGCTGGTCCCGGCCCACCTCACCGCCGGCCGCCCCGGCTCGACCGGCGAGGCGGCCGGTGCGGAGGGGCTGCGGGCGTGGGCGCCGTACGCCTGCTCGCTGGCGGGCGAGCGCTCGTCGGGCATCCGCAGCGTCAACGCCTGGGCCTACGCCCAGCAGCCGCTGCCCGACGGCAGCGGAACGGGCGCCTGGGTGTGCACCCGGGCCGAGACCTGGCGCGGCGGGGGTACGGCCGCGCTGGCCCAGTTCCGCACACCGGGCGGATCGACCGGGGCGGTCGTCGCCAAGGGCACGGACGTGCCGGCGTGCGGGCCGCGCGATCCCCGTGTGCTGGCCGGGGTGCTGTGGAAGTCCGGCGCCGGGACGTGGTACCTGCTGGCGGCCGGCAGCAAGGGGACGTCGTCGATCTCGGCGACGGGCGGGGTGACCGCGTCCGCGCCGGGGCCGTTGCTGGCCGTCGAGGCCGAGCGGGGGGCTCGGGCCGACCTGTCCGGTACGTCGGCGGACGGGCGGAAGATCAGTGGGTTGCGGTAGGGCCGGCACCGCCCGGCCGCCGGGAGCGTTGTTGACATCGGTGTAAACAAGGTGCGCCACAGGGGTTCTCAGGCGCCCTACCCGTCAGTACATTGACGCCATGTCTCATACGCAGGCCCGGCCGGTGGAGTCCGAGCGCATACCGCTCAAGGCCCGCAACGTGTCCTTCTCGTGGGAGGACACGCCGCTGCACTGGGTGCCCGGCGACCCGTTCACCACGCACACCATCAATGTGCTGCACCTGCTGCTGCCCGCCGGTGAGCGATGGTTCGTGCATGTGTACAAGCAGGTGCTGCCGCTGATCCGGGACGACCGGCTCCGCGAGGACGTCGTCGGGTTCATCGGGCAGGAGGCCATGCACTCCCAGGCCCATGACGAGGTGCTGCCGCACCTGAGGGAACTGGGGCTCGACCCGACGCCGTACACCGCGCAGGTCGACTGGTTCTTCGAGAAGCTGCTCGGCGACCGCACGCTGCCGCCGGGCAGGCCGCGCAGGTGGTGGCTGCTGGAGCGGGTCGCGCTGATCGCCGCCATCGAGCACTACACCGCCTTCCTCGGTGACTGGGTGCTCAACGCCGCCGAGCTGGACCGGCGTGGCGCCGATCCGACCATGCTGGACCTGCTGCGCTGGCACGGCGCCGAGGAGGTCGAACACCGCTCGGTCGCCTTCGACCTGTTCCTGCACGTCGACGGCGGCTACCGGCGCCGGGTGCGCACCTGGGCCGCGGCCTTCTCCGCGCTGGTCTTCCTGTGGCAGCGCGGGGTCCGCTTCTTCATGGAGAACGACCCGGCGCTCGTCGACGGCAAGGCGTCCTTCAGGGAGTTCCACCAGCGCGGCCGGCAGGGCGTCCTGCCCGCCACCGGGGTCATGCTGAAGTCCGTCCCGCGCTATCTCAGCCGCGCCTACCACCCCTCCCACGAGTGCTCCACCGCCCAGGCCGTGGCCTACCTGGCCTCCTCCCCCGCCGCGCGCGCCGCGGAGGGAAGGTCCCCCCACGCCCTCACGGCAGTGGGGGAGGCGTCGTGATGCCGAAGCTGCGCGCCGCCGCCCTCGTCGCGGGCGCCGCCCTGCTGACCCGGCAGGCCCTGCGCCGCCGTATCCAGACCTCGCCGCTGTGGCCGATGCCCACCCTGGACCCGCCGGTCTCCGGCCGGCCGCGTTCGCGGGCCCTGCGGGTGTCGCTCACCGCCCGCGAGACGATCGCCGACGGGGTCGTACAGCTCCGTATGGAGGGCGGCGGCCTGCCGGGCTGGGAGCCGGGAGCGCACCTCGATCTCGTCCTGCCCTCCGGACTCGTCCGGCAGTACTCCCTGTGCGGGGACCCCGAGGACACCTCCTCGTACACGGTCGCCACACGGCTGGCCGAGGACGGCCGGGGCGGCTCCCGCGAGGTGCACGAGCAACTCGCCGAGGGCATGGAGCTGGAGGTGCGGGGACCGAGGAACCGTTTCCCCCTTGTGCAGGCGCCCTCGTACGTCTTCGTCGCCGGCGGCATCGGCATCACCCCGATCCTGCCCATGCTGCGGGCCCTGCCGGTCGGCACCGACTGGCGGCTGCTGTACTGCGGGCGGAGCCGGGCCTCGATGCCGTTCCTGGAGGAGGTCCGGAAGCTGGCCGGGACGGAGGTCTCCCCGGCTCGAACGACGCCGGGAGCCGGCGGGAGACTGACGCTGGTGGCCGAGGACGAGGACGGACGGCCGGACCTGGACGCGCTGCTCGCGGACGTCCCGGCGGGGACGGCCGTCTACTGCTGCGGACCCGAGGGCCTGATGGCCGCGGTCGAGGCCCGCCTGCCCGGTGATGCCACGCTGCACCTGGAGCGGTTCGCACCCCGCGCGTCGGCGGGCGGGAACGCGGAGTTCGAGGTGGAACTGCGGCGCAGCGGACGGACGTTCACGGTGCCCGCCGACTCCACCCTGCTGGCCGCCGTGCGACGCGAGCTGCCGGACACCGCCTACTCCTGTGCGCAGGGGTTCTGCGGCACCTGCCAACAGCGCGTGCTGGAGGGCGAGGTCGACCACCGGGACGAGCTGCTGACGGACGCGGAACGATCCGATTCCATGCTGATCTGCGTATCGCGGGCCCGGAGCGATCGCCTGGTGCTCGACATGTGAACATCGACGGCCGGATTCGATCGGTAAGGTGTTCGCATGAGTACCGGGGTTCGCCGCAGGATGGGCGTCGAGGAGCGGCGGCAGCAGCTGATCGGCGTCGCCCTCGACCTGTTCAGCAGGCGCTCGCCCGACGAGGTCTCCATCGATGAGATAGCGTCGGCGGCGGGCATCTCGCGCCCGCTGGTCTACCACTACTTCCCCGGCAAACTCAGCCTGTACGAAGCCGCGTTGAAGCGTGCCGCGGAGGATCTCGCGGGTCGCTTCGCCGAGCCGCACGAGGGTCCGCTGGGCGCCCGGCTGCTGCGCGTGATGCGCCGCTACTTCGACTTCGTGGACGAGCACGGCCCCGGTTTCTCGGCGCTGATGCGCGGCGGCCCGGCGGTCTCCGCCGACGGAGTGCACTCGAAGGACCATGTATCGGCCACCAACGCGCTCATCGACTCCGTGCGGCAGGCCGCGTACGACCAGATGCTGTCACACCTGGGCGTGACCGACGCGTCCCCGCGTCTGGAGCTGGTCGTCCGCTCCTGGATCTCGCTCGCCGAGTCCACGGCACTGCTCTGGCTCGACGGCCGGCGCATCGCGCGCGCCGAGCTGGAGATCCAGCTCGTGCACGACTTCGCCGCGCTGGCCGCCGTCAGCGCCGCCCACGACGAGGACATGGCGGCCCTGCTGCGCACCATGGCCAAGGACGAGCCGGCCGACGGCCCCTTCGCGGAGCTGGTCGGCCGGCTCATGTCGCTCGCGTCCTGAGCGACGCCCGTGATCAATGCACCTAGGGCCGGTCGAACTTCCGGTACGACGGGTCGAGGTCGCGGATCTCGGCGGAGGCGTGCAGGGTGAACGCCGCGTCCGCCACGTGCTCGCGCAGCAGTTCCAGCGCGGTCTGGGTCAGCTTCGCCTTCGTCTCGTCGCCCCGTCCGGCGAGGAGCCCGATCGTCACCTGCACGATGGCGTGCTCGCGCGCCCCGGGATCCTCGTACCCGAACACCGTGCACGCACTCGGCCGGAACTGCGTCTTGCAGGCCTCCGGCTTCGCCGCCGCGATCTCCACGGTCGCCGCGTGCAGCGCCCGGGCGAAGCCCTCGCGGTCGAAGGCGTTCTCCATGATGTCGGAGTAGTCGACGGTGATCTGGGGCATGCGCACTCCTGTTCTACGGCAACGGCCTCACCCTAGTTCCCCGCCCGGCTGAACACCGCCACCGTCCGCGCGGGGACGGTGAACGTGCCCGAGCCGGCCGCGTAGGCGGAGGTCTTCACCACGGGGTCGGCGCCGGAGGCCTGCACGGGGTGCAGCCGGTAGTGCCTGCCGGCGAGGGCACTGACCTTCTGTTCCTGCTTCTGCGGTGTGGCGTTGAAGACGACGACCAGGTCTCCGAGGGTCATGGTGATGACCCCGGGTGTCTCGTTCTTGCCGGACAGGGGGAAGGCCAGGTGGTCCTGCACCCGTGCGGCCGTGGCGAGGGAGAACGCCTGCTCGGTGGTGCGGATCTTCAGCAGGTCCTGGTAGGCGGCCGAGGCGCTGGTGATCTGCGGGCAGCCGACTCTCACCGTGGTGAGCAGCGGTTTGGCGTAGTCCCATTTGGACTGGTTGTCGGCGGCCGGGGGCAGTCCGCGTCCGAAGCCGTTGCCGTCGGCGCAGTTCCAGTGGATGGCGTTGAACCAGTCGCCGCTGTCGTGCGAGTTGCGGTCCAGTGACTTCGAGCGCAGCAGGTCGGTGCCGGCCTGGGACAGGGACGGTCCCTGGGAGAGGGCGGCCGTGGCCATCGCGAGGACCTGCATCCGGGCCCGGTCGGCGACGGGGGTGTCTGTGGGGAGTTTGTAGGCCAGCGCGTCGAACAGTGACTCGTTGTCGTGGGCGTCGGCGTAGGCGAGGGCGTCACCGGGAGCGTCCGCGTATCCGGCGGGAGCGCCGTTGTAGTCGACCTCGGCGCCGGTGACGTTCTTGCCGTCGGTGTCCGTGAAGCGGTATTTGGCGAGGTTGCCGGTCAGCCCGATCTTGATCAGGTCCTGGTAGTGCAGCAGCCGGGCCCTCTGTTCCTGCTTCGTGCCGTTGGCGGTGGAGGTGTTGGGGTCGGTGTACAGGCCGGACGCGAAGCCCTGGACGCCGGGGTCGGCGTCGAAGGGGCCGCCGCCGCGCACCGCGTCCCGGGCCCGGTCGGAGAAGGTGGCGATGTTGGTGCCGGCCATGTTCTTCTGCGTGGCCTGCACGAAGCGGGCGTCGTTCGCGACCTCCCCGAAGTTCCAGCCCTCGCCGTACAGGATGATCTTCTTGCCGTCGACGCCGTCCTTCTCCGGGGTCAGCGCGTCCAGGGCCTTCCTGACCGCCAGGATGTTGGCCTTCGGATGGTGGCCCATCAGATCGAAGCGGAACCCGTCGACCTTGTACTCCTTGGCCCAGGTGACGATCGAGTCCACGACCAGCTTGCCCATCATCGCGTTCTCGGGCGCGGTGTTGGCGCAGCAGGTGCTGTTGGCCACGCTGCCGTCGGCGAGCAGCCGCTGGTAGTAGCCCGGCACGACCTTGTCGAGCACGCTGGTGTCCGCCTGGCCGCCGGCCGCGGTGTGGTTGTAGACGACGTCCATGACGACCCTGAGGCCGTCCTGGTTCAGCGCCTGCACCATCTTGCGGAACTGGACCGTACGGGCGGTGCCGTCGGGATCGGTGGCGTAGGAGCCCTCGGGGACCGTGTAGTGGTAGGGGTCGTAGCCCCAGTTGTAGGCGTCCTTCGCGGCGGTCTTCGCCACGCACTCCTGCTGCTTGCCGGAGTCGGCCGGGTAGGACGCCAGATCGCAGTCGGTGACCGCCTGGTCGGCCTTCCTCTCGGGAACGTTGGCGATGTCGAACGCGGGCAGCAGATGCACGTACGACGTCCCCGACCTCGCGAGCGCCCTCAGATGCCGGGAGCCGTCACTGCCCTTGTCCGTGAAGGCCAGGTAGGTGCCCTGGTCCTGCACCGGGACCGTCGTGTCGGCGACCGAGAAGTCCCGGATGTGCAGCTCCTGGATCTGCGCGTCCCTCAACGCAACCGCCCTGGGCTTGCGCAACGCGGACCAGCCCCTCGGCGCCAACGACTTGTCGTCCAGGTCGACGACGAGACTGCGCTCCGAGTCGGCGGTCAGGGCGAGCGAGTAGGGGTCGGTGACCTTGTTGGTGACCATCCTGCGGACACTGGGCGCCCACACCCTCACGACGTACCGGTAGGGCTTGCCCTTCCACGACGCCGGACCGGTCACGGACCACACGCCGGTCGCGTCGTCACGGCGCATGGCCACCGTGGCACCGTTCAGCTCCAGCGACACACTCCGCGCCGTCGGCGCCCACACGGAGAGGGTGGGCTTCCCGTCGTGGAACACCGGGCCGAGCGAGGCCTTGCCGGCACCGGGGTAGAGGTCGTCCAGCACGCCGGCGATCTGTACGCCGGTCGCGGCGAGCACCGCCCCGTTCGCCGCCCGCTGCGAGGCGACGAGCTGGCCCTTGACCGCCTCGCGCACCCGGTCCCGGTCGCGCGGGTCCACGGACCAGGCGGTGTAGTCCTTCAGGTGCGGGAACCTCGCCTTCTGGGCATCCGTCAGCGTCGTCTTCGCCAGACGCAGCCAGCGCTCGTCGTCACTGGTCAGCGAGGAGCCCTTGACGGCGATCGAGCCGTCCCCGGAGTACAGCAGCTGGGTGGAGGCGGCGCCGTCGACACCGTTCCAGGCCACGGTGTCCCGGTCGATCCAGACCGCCTTGGACGTGGACAGGTCGAGGGCGGCGGCACTGCCCGCGGGCTGCGGCAGCAGGTACTCCTCCTGACCGTTCAACAGCCACACCTCATAGCCGTCGGCCTTGAGGTCCAGGGACCGGTCGGTGGGCAGATCCTTGTCGTCGCCCTTGTGGATGATGTAGCTGAGGCTGGTGGCACCCGCGGTGAGCGGTACTTCGAAGACCGCGCCATAGGCATCAGTCTTCACCGGCTTCAGGGGGTTCGACCAGTCGGTGGGGTTCGCGGCCCCCGTCCAGACGTGCAGGCCCCAGCCGTCGTAGTCGCCGTCGGCGCGGTGGTAGTGGACGACGGCCGTGGCCGTGTCCTGGGCGGGCCGGTCCGGCCGCTGTGTCAGTACGTCGGCCTTCCCCTGCTCGAGCCAGACCTCGCCCGTCCTGGTGACGTCGATGCTCCGGTCGGCGGCGACGTCCTTGTCGCCGTCCTTGTCGATGACCAGGAAGCCGACGTTGGAGGCGCCGGGCTTGAGCTTGACGTAGGCGAAGGCGCCGTAGGCGTCCCGGCCGGTGAAGGGGTGGCTGTCCGGCCAGTTCGTGGCCTCGCCGTCGGCGAGGTCGCCCCAGGCGTACAGGCCCCAGTCGGCGTAGTCGCCGTCGGCGCGCTTGTAGTGGACGACCGCGTAGTTCCGGGAGGTGGTGGTGGGGACCTCGGTCGCGGGCGGGGTGCCGGTGGTGCTGTCCGCCGTGGCGCCGGCGGTGCGCCCGGCCGAGTCGATCACGACGGCCTTGTACCGCAGGGCGGTCCCGGCGGGTACGTCCTTGCCGATGGTCTGGGTGACCTTGTAGGGGGCGTGGTCGGCGGAGCCGAGCGTCTTCCACGTGCCGTTGCCCACCTGGGCGGCGAAGACGACGCGGTTCAGCCCGCCGCCGTCGGCGTCCGCGGTCAGTTCGACCGTCCCCGTGGCACCGGCGGACGGTGCCTTCAGAGTGAGGGCCGGCTCGGTGACGGGCTCGGCGAGGGCGCCGGTGGCCTGGTAGACGACGGCGGCGCCGGCCGGGACGGTGACGGTGAGCTGGTGGTCGCCGTCGGTCCTCAGCGTGCCGTGCGCGCCGTAGATCCCCCGGTACGGCATGTCCGCCGAACCGGTCGGGAAGGTCGCCGTCCTCGCCTCGCCGGCGTTGTTGAAGGCGACGACGTACTCCTGGCCGGTCCTGGCGTCCGTACGGGTGAAGGCGTACACGCCCGCGCCGTCGGCCGCGTACCGCTCGGTCTGGACGCCGTCCGTCAGGGCCGGGTTGGCCTTGCGGAGCCTGGCGAGGGCGGCGATCTCCCGGTAGAGCGGCGCGCCGGTGTCGTACGCGTCGTTCGCGTGGGTGCGGTCGGTGCCGATCTCGTCGTCGTCGAGGTAGTCGGCGACCCGGGAGGCGAACATCGTCTGGCGGGCGTCCTTGTCGCCGCCGGAGCCGGTGAAGCCCTGCTCGTCGCCGTAGTAGACGACCGGGTTGCCGCGGCTGAGGAACATCAGCTCGTTGGCGAGCCTGTCCTTGGCGAGGATCTCGGCGTCGGTCGCCTTCGGGTCGTCCTGCTTCAGGAAGTACCCGATACGGCCCATGTCGTGGTTGCCGAGAAAGGTGACCTGCTCGTACGCGTTGGCCTTGTCGGTCGTGTACTTGTAGTCGTCACCGAAGACGCTCGCGAGCTTCCGCGCGCTGCCGCCCTGGGAGGCGTAGGCGCGGGCCGCGTCCTGGAAGGGGAAGTCGAGGGTGGCGTCCAGGCGGCCCTGGGTGACGTACGGGGACGTGACGGAGGTGTCGGCGGAGTAGACCTCGCCGAACATGAAGAAGTTCTTCCGCCCGCGCGCGGCCGCGTACTTGTCCAGCGCGGTCGCCCACTGGGTCCAGAACTCCGTGTTCACGTGCTTGACGGTGTCGATCCGGAACCCGTCGACACCGAAGTCCCTCACCCACCGCTCATAGATCTTCTCCATGCCGCTGACGACCTCGGGACGCTCGGTCCACAGGTCGTCGAGCCCGGAGAAGTCGCCGTAGGTGGTGGACTCGCCGGCGTAGGTGGAGTCGCCCCGGTTGTGGTACATGGCCGGGTCGTTGAGCCAGGACGGCACCTTGCTCCCGCTTCCGGCCTTCGGCGTGCGCGGGAAGGAGCCGGCGTCGACGGCCGGGAACTTCCCGCCGCCGTCCGCGTAGTCGGAGTCGTCGAAGGGCCGTCCGTCCTTGGTCAGGTACGGAAAGGCGCCCTTGGACAGGTAGTCGTACGACTTCTCCTCATAGTCCACGAGGTCGGCGGTGTGGTTGGTGATGACGTCGAAGAAGACCTTCATGCCCTTGGCGTGCGCCTTGGAGATGAGGGTCTCGAGGTCCTTGTTGGTGCCGAAGTGCGGGTCGACCCGGGTGAAGTCGGTGATCCAGTAGCCGTGGTAGCCGGCCGAGGCGTTGGCGCCGGTGCCCTGCACCGGGCGGTTCTTGAAGATCGGGGCCATCCAGATGGCGGTGGTGCCGAGGCCCTTGATGTAGTCGAGCCGCCGGGTCAGGCCCTTGAGGTCGCCGCCCTGGTAGAAGCCCTTGTCGGTGGGGTCGTAGCCGGTGCTGAGCCGGGAGCCGGTGAGTCCGCCCCGGTCATTCGACTTGTCCCCATTGGCGAAACGATCCGGCATGACGAAGTAGAACTGCTCGCGCGTGTCGTCGTGCCGGGCGGGCACGGCGGCGAGCCTCGCGTCGGACGGAGGCGCGGGCGGGGTGGCGGCCTGGGCCGCGAGGGGCTGCACGAGGGCGGCCGTGAGGGCGGCGACCGTGACGGCCGCGGCCCTTCTGCGACGCGGGGTACGGCGCGTGCGGGGCGCCGTCCATCTCGGTATCACAGGCGGTAACTCCTTGCGGTCTACGGCTCTTTCGGGTCCGACCCCATCGCCGCGGCACAGCTTCACTGCCGGACGCCCGCGCGACCGTACCGCCGCCGAAAGGTTTACAGCAAGAGGCTTGAAACAAGCGGCAAGAACTTTCACGTGTCGGCCGACGCTCGTGTGTCACCCGGGCGCGGCAAGACATGTGTGCCGCACGCTCAGTTGACGGTCGCGCCTATTGACGGTTCAACCGGGCAGCACGCATCGGCGGGTCAGCTCGCGGTGCGCTGCCCCGAGTGCCGCATCCGGTCCGGGACGTCGGCGCGGGTCTGCAGGCGGCCGTCGACGGCGTCGAGTGGGTCGACCCGCAGTCGCGTTCCCGTTGCGGGATGCGCCGGACAGGTGAAAAGTGGCTTATGTCGAGCCGAGATCCGGCCCCTAAGCCAGTGCGACGCAGACCCGTCTGGATTCCTGATGGCCAGAACCCCCCGTCGGCGCCTCTTCCGCATGACCAGCGCATCGGCCTTGGCCGCAGCGGCCGCGTTGCCCGCGGGCCCCCTGACCGCCGTGCCGGCGCCTCAGGTCCGTGTCGAGGCCGGGGCGGACCTGCCCCTGGAGTCGACTCCTCCTTCACCCGGGTCTCCGGCGCCGACGCCCCCCTCCCCCTCGACGCCGGGCACTGCGCCGACCACGGCATCACCTTCCCCGACGACGTCGAGCAATCCGCCCCCGACGACATCCCCCACCCCCTCCACACCGAGCGGGACCTCGAGTCCGACAAAGACGCCGGAGCCGAGCAAGACGTCGAACTCCGAGGAACCGCCCAGTCCCGGTGAGAACGACACCTCGGCGTCCCAGGACGTGACGCGGCAGAAGGAGGACACCGGCAAGGTGGCGGAGGACTTGGACCGGAAGAAGGCGGACGTTCCCGAGGAGTTGGTCCCGAGCGTGGAGCAACTGACCACCAGGCTGCGGGCGGTGCGCGACCCGGACACCCCGCCACAGGAGCGTGACGGCGTCATCAGGAGCGCGCAGGCGCTCAGCTCCGCACTGGAGGTGATCGCCGACCCCGACACACCGCACGCGCTGCGGGAGCAGCTGACCGGGCTCGTGAAACAGGTGACGTCCACGCTGGAGGCGGCGGACCGCCCGGGAACACCGCCCGAGGAGCGGCGCGCACTCACCCTGATCGCGGAGCGGTCGGCATCGGTCCTGAACGTGATCGGCGACCGGGCGACGCCGCAGGAACTGCAGCAAAACCTGATCAGCATCAACGGCCACGTGGCCTCCGCCGTGACGCGTGACGCGACGGCAAGTACCGGCAGCCGTCATGCGAAGACGCTCGACGCCGCGAAGCGGATCATGACCTCGCAGCTCATCATCAGCGACCCGAACACTCCTGACGACAAACGGAAGAAACTCGCCGAGACCGCCAACGGGGCCAGTTCGTCTCTGGACAGAGCCGACGACCCCGGACTGTCGGACGAGCAACGGGACAAGGCGCGCAAGGACCTGGACGAGCAGACCGATCGGATGAAGAAGCAGCAGGAGGAGGCCGCCTCCGCTCAGGGTCTGCCGCGGGTACGGCTCGGCAAGGCTGCCGAAGTCTGCACCAATGCCGTCTTCGATGTCGTCCAGGACGACATCCTCACCAGGGACCTGAAACCCGTGCTTCCCAAGAAGTGGGACACCGAGGGCGTCAACGATTTCTGGAAGTCGAAAGAACACCGGAAGGACACCCTGGACGTCGTGGTCCAGTTGCGGAACGCACACCTCAGCAGCCGCCCGCTGGAAATCAAACGGTTCCTCCCCGGGCTCGCTCAGTCCCTACCGGCAAGCGACCTCATCGGCGACCTCGGTACTCCGGGCCTCTACTGCCTGCGGGCGGCTTTGCAGCTCGACCAGGACCTGGGGGTCGAATCCGGCACCTGGGTCAAGAAGGCCCAGGAGAAGGAATAGATCTTAGCAACTCCGCCACGGACACCTCGGAACTGGACTCAACCGTCGAGATGCCGAATCTGTCCACATCTTTTCTCACCTTGGCGGCATCGATCCCCCCGCCTTTGAAGTCGTAGGACGAAATGAAGTACTGAGGGCCTCGGTCCGGGTACCAGTGTGCTGTCACATAGCGTGGCCCGCGCGTCACGTTGACCAGGTTGTCGTTGTGACGCACCCTGGCGTGATAGGTGAACCGCTGCCCGCACTCCGCCGGGTGGCAGTAGTACCGGCTCCCCTTGTCCCACGACACATGCTGTCTGCTGAACTCGTCCACGTCGATCCGCCCCCGGTCCTTCCTCATGTATGTGATCTGCAGGTCGACGTGCAGCAGGTCGTACGCGACCTTCCTGGGAACCGCGAACACATGCTCCAGGGTGTCCGCCTGCCCGCTCTCGAGCACTTCGCCCGGTTCATAGAATCGCCCGCTGCTTATGTTCGCGAATTTGAGGTGATCGACGTGGCGTTCGGCCTCCTCGTATCCGTCGCCGATACTCTGCCGCCACCCTTCGTCCACCACACTGTTGCCCTTTTCGGAATACTTGGCAGTTCTGCCGTACACGGTGAAGTCGTTGACGATGATATAGACGGAGAACGCTCCGGTGTTCTTGACGGAGAGTTTCAGCGGCACCTGGACATACGGAAGCCTGCGGTCTGCTCGCGCCGTGCCGAATTCCGTTTTCAGGGCGAAACGCATGGGGGCCACTGCGGGTTCGTAGATGGTTGAGTACGCCAGGCTGACAGCAGTCAGGAGGGCTGTTGCGAACACTCCGGCCGCGAACTTCTTGGGCTGTGGGACTCCCCTCCAGGATCTCTCGCGGAACAACAGGAAAAGTGCCCACAGGGACCAGCACCAGAGAGGCATGAAGGCCAGCATGTAGGGCGTGTATTCCGTCTCTATGAGCCACATCAGAACGAGAAGGCTGTCAGTGGCCAGTGATGAGAGGGCACCGAGCAGGACGATCGCCCCGGAGAACGCGAACTGCCGTCTTCCCCCGTAGTCGAGCATGAAGATCGCCGCCGCGAACTGCACCAGACCGGACAGGACGAACAGGGCCCCGGTTATTCGTTGCCCGAACGTCAGAGCACCGGCGGCGTCCGGCCATCCGATCGCCGCGTTGAGGGCCGCGGACGCGAGCAGCCCCACCATCATGAGGACGACGGTCGCGCGCCTTCTCCAGGCCCGGTCGGGCCAGGTACGGCTGTCCCCGCCGCGCCAGCACACGGACGCCGGATCCGCCACATCCACGTTCGGGTAACCGAGGCGGTCCAGTAGTCCTCGCAGCTCGCGCAGCGACCAGGCACTGCCCACCGTCTCGCCGCCCGCGGTGACCCGGCGAAGACCACGGCCGTCCGGTGCCTCGACGATGATCCATGGACGGATGCTCATGGAGCCAGCCTCGAGCCGGGGCCCGGGCCGCGCATGCGGAGCTGCTCCGGTTGGCCCCGTGCGAACAGCCCCGCCCTCCGGACGCGGGTGCGCGGTCGGTTGCGGTGGGCCCGGCTGCGGGCCCGGTCAGCAGCTCGGCTTGCCGGCGTAGATCGCCAGTGCCGTGTTCGAGCCCAGGGTGGCGGTGAACTGTCCGCTGGAGTTCACGGTCACCGTCGTGTTGTTCTGGACGTTGCAGTACGTGCCCGCCGGAAGGGACGTCTGGTAGGTCCTGGTCAGGCTGCCGGTCTCGTGGTTGATCGCCACATAACCCCTGCCGCCCCGGCCGAAGGCGATGGCGTTGTTGCCGTCGTCCCACCAGTTGGAGACGGCCTGGCCGCGGGTCGCGTTGCGGAAGGCCACCATGGACTTGATCTCCGGCCAGGCGTGCTGGCACTTCCAGCCGTCCTGCCAGCACGCGTTGACCGCACCGCCGTTGGGCGGGCCGGCGTCCGCGTCGGACCACTCGTAGCCGGAGTTGATGTCCGGGGCGCCGTAGGGCCAGGCGAGCATGAAGACGTTGGCCAGCGTATAGGCGGCGCCGCTCTTGTAGTTGAGCGTGCTGCCGTTGCGCTCGGTGTCGTGGTTGTCGACGAAGACGCCGGCGGCCGAGCCGCTCAGGTACCCCCAGCCCTCGCCGAAGTTGTTCAGGTACGCCAGCTTCTCGTTGGTGAAGACGCGCTTGAGGTCGTAGGCGTAGCGGAACTCCTGGACGTCTCCGTTTCCGGTGTACTCGGTGGGCTGGACGGCCTCGCCCGCGCCGTAGATGACCTCCTGCTTCCAGTAGACGGAAGGGTTGGCCAGGCGGCTCTTGATGTTCGCCAGGTCGGCGGCCGGGATGTGCTTGGCCGCGTCGATGCGGAAGCCGTCCACACCCAGCGTCAGCAGGTCGTTCAGGTAGCCCGCGATCGTCTTGCGGACGTACTCCTCGCCGGTGTCCAGGTCGGCCAGGCCGACGAGTTCGCAGTGCTGGACGTTCCAGCGGTCCGAGTAGTTCGACACCTGGGAGGTGCAGTCGTCGAAGTCGTAGACCGAGTACAGGCCCGGGTAGTCGTACTTGGTGTACGACGAGCCGCCGGTGCCGGTGCCGCTGCCCGCCGACATGTGGTTGACGACGGTGTCGACGACGACTTTCAGACCGGCCGCGTGGCAGGTGTTCACCATGTTCTGGAACGCCGTGCGGTCGCCGAGACGGCCCGCGATCCTGTATGACACCGGCTGGTACGACGTCCACCACTGCGAGCCCTGTATGTGCTCGGCGGGCGGGGAGACCTGGACGTAGCCGTAGCCGGCGGGGCCGAGGGTGCTGGTGCACTCCTTGGCGACCGAGGCGTAGTTCCACTCGAAGAGGACGGCGGTGACGTCTTTGGTGCCCGGCGGGGAGGCCTGGGCGGCGGTCGGGTTCGCGCCCATCAGGGCGGCGGCCGTGAGGGCGACCGCCATGGGGAGGGTTCTGCGTGCCATGTGGGGGTCCTTCGACGGTGAAGGCGCTTGCTGAAATGTTTCAGCAAACTTGCGGTGACGCAGATGTTAAAGGCCCGCTGCCGGAAAGGCAGCGGGCCGGTGTGAAGTTCATGCAAGAACTTTCAGACGGCGTGTCAGCCCTCCGCGGACCACCAGACGGTGGTGTCGGCGGGCACCTTCGCCTCACTGTCCGTCTCCGTGATCTCACCGCTGCTGAGCAGCACCCGGCCGTACGCCGGGGTCCGCACCGACTCTCCCGTGGTGTTCGCGACGCACACGAAGTCGCCACGGCGGAAGGCCAGTACGCCCTCCGGTGCCCGCAGCCACTCCACCGCCTCGCCCGCGCCGAGGTCGGGCTGCGACCGGCGGACGCCCAGCGCGGCCCGGTACAGCTCCAGCGTCGAGCCGGGCTCTCCCGTCTGCGCCTCCACGCTCAGCTCGCCCCAGCTGTCCGGCTGCGGAAGCCAGCTGCCGCCGCCTCCGAAGCCGTACGACGAGCCCTCGCGGGTCCACGGGATCGGTACCCGGCAGCCGTCCCGGAAGCCGTCCTGGCCCGCGCCCCGGAAGTACGCCGGGTCCTGGCGCACCTCGTCGGGCAGGTCCACGACGTCCGGGAGGCCGAGTTCCTCGCCCTGGTAGATGTACGCCGAGCCGGGGAGTGCCAGCATCAGCAGGGTCGCCGCCCGGGCGCGGCGCAGGCCCAGCGCGCGGTCGCCCGCGGTGCGGATCTGGGTGCCGAGGCCCGGGGGGTTGGCGAAGCGGGTGGCGTGGCGGGTGACGTCGTGGTTGGAGAGGACCCAGGTGGCGGGGGCGCCGACCGGGCGCATCGCCTCCAGGGTGCGGTCGATGACCGTGCGGAGTTCGTCCGCGTCCCACTCCGTCGACAGGTACTGGAAGTTGAACGCCTGGTGGAGTTCGTCGGGGCGGACGTAGTTGGCGGTGCGCTCGACGGTCGGGGTCCAGGCCTCGGCGACGAAGACGCGCTCGCCCGCGTACTCGTCGAGGACCTTGCGCCACTGACGGTAGATCGCGTGCACGCCGTCCTGGTCGAAGAACGGCATGACATCGTTGCCCAGCAGCTTGAGCTGCTCGTGACTGCCGAGGTCGGGCAGGCCGTCGGCCTTCACCAGGCCGTGGGCCACGTCGATGCGGAAGCCGTCCACGCCCATGTCCAGCCAGAAACGCAGGATCGAGCGGAACTCGTCGCCGACGGCGGGGTGTTCCCAGTTGAAGTCGGGCTGCTCGGGGGCGAAGAGGTGGAGGTACCACTCGCCGGGCGTACCGTCGGGTTCCGTGACCCGCGTCCAGGCCGGGCCGCCGAAGATCGACTCCCAGTCGTTGGGCGGGAGTTCACCGTTCTTCCCCTTGCCGGGGCGGAAGTGGTAGCGCTCGCGGAGCGGCGAGCCGGGGCCCTCGGCGAGGGCGCGCTTGAACCACTCGTGCTGGTCGGAGGAGTGGTTGGGGACCAGGTCGACGATGATGCGCAGGCCCAGCTCGTGGGCGTCGCGGATCAGCGCGTCGGCGTCCAGCAGGTTGCCGAACATGGGGTCGACGGCACGGTAGTCGGCGACGTCGTAGCCGGCGTCGGCCTGCGGGGAGGCGTAGAAGGGGCTGAGCCACACGGCGTCGACGCCGAGGTCGCGCAGGTAGGGCAGGCGGGAGCGTACGCCCTCCAGGTCGCCCATGCCGTCGCCGTTGCTGTCGGCGAAGCTGCGCGGATAGACCTGGTAGATGACCGCGTCCCGCCACCAGTCGCGGCGCGAGGCAACGGTGGCGACGGCGGAGTCGGTGGCCGGGGCTGCGGAGTGCTGCTGGCTCATGGCGTCCTTGAGGCGATGCGGGTCCCCCGCTCGAGCGACGTCGAGAGTGGGGAGGAGTTCGGATCATGGGCGTGGGTACGGCGGCGGATGCGGGGCGTACGAGGCGGCCGCGGTGTCGGCGGGGTCGGATGGGCACCGCGGCCGCCTACCCGCGCGACCAGGCGCGCGGGAGCCTCTTTCCCGGGGGAAGGGCGTCAGCCCTTCGTACCGCCGGCGGTGAGACCGGTGACGAGGTTCTTCTGGACGAGGTAGAAGAACACGGACACGGGTATCGCGATCAGCACCGCGGTGGCGGCCATGTAGTTCCACTGGGCGTCGTGCTCGCTGACGAAGCTCTGCAGGCCGACGGCGAAGGTGTACTTCGAGTCGTCCAGCAGGAAGGTGGTCGCGAAGGCCACCTCGCCGACGGCGGTGATGAAGTTGTAGAAGGCGGCCACGGCCAGACCCGGGCGGGCCAGCGGAAGGATCAGCCGGAAGAAGGTGCCGAACGGGCTGAGTCCGTCCACCCGTCCCGCCTCGTCGATCTCGAAGGGGATGGTGTCGAAGTACCCCTTGAGCAGCCAGGCGCTGTAGGGCACGGCCGTGGTGCAGTTGATGATGATCAGCGACCAGTAGGTGTCGACGAGACCGAGGTCGCTGAAGATCTCGTACATCGGCACGATCAGGATGGCGATCGGGAAGGCCTGGGTGAGCAGCAGGACCCACATCAGCTGCTTGTAGCCGGGGAAGCGCATGCGCGAGACCGCGTAGCCGGTGGTGGCGGCGACGAGGACACCGATCAGGGTGGTGCCGAGAGCCACGATCATCGTCGACTTGAACCAGTCGAAGAACGCCGTGTGCTGCATCACGAAGCTGTAGTTGGAGAACGTGAGCTTGCCCCAGATACCGCCCGGGTGCAGGTAGTCCTCCTTGTCCGGGCCGAGGGACAGATAGAACAGCCAGGCCACCGGGGCCAGCGCGATCAGGCTCGCCACGGCGAGGCCGCCGTGCAGCAGGGCGACACCCAGCGGGCCGCGTGCGCCGCGCCGGCGGGCGCGGCGCGGGGGCTGGGCGGCGGGGGCGGTCCCGGCCGCTGTCTTGTCGAGAGTCGTGGTCATGGCGGCGGCTCCTGCGGCGTCAGACGGCGAGCTGGTCATTGCGCTTCAGCCAGCGGAAGTAGAAGGAGGTGAAGACGGTGAGGATCGACAGCAGCAGCACGCCGTACGCGGCGGACTGGGCGAAGTCACGCGGCTGCTGCCCGAAGCCCAGCTGGTACGCCCAGGTGACGAGGATCTGGGCATCCTCGGCGGAGTTCTTCCCGAACAGCAGGAAGATGATGACGAACTGGTTGAAGGTCCAGATGATGCCGAGCAGGACGACGGTGGAGCCGACCGAGCGCAGGCCCGGCAGCGTGACGTGCCGGAAGCGCTGCCAGGCGCTCGCGCCGTCCATCTCCGCGGCCTCGTAGAGCGAGGGGTCGATGGACTGCAGGCCGCCGAGCAGCGAGAGCATCATGAAGGGCACACCGCACCAGGTGTTGACCATGATCGCGGCGAACCGCTGCCAGAAGGTGTCCTCCAGCCACTGCGGCTGGGGCAGGTGCAGGGCACCGAGGATCTGGTTGAGCACGCCGGAGTCGGCGAGCATGATCCGCCAGGAGAAGACGGTGACGAAGGTCGGCACGGCCCAGGGCAGGACGAGGATCAGCCGGTAGAAGGTGCGGCCGCGCAGCTTCTGGTTGAGCATGAGCGCGAGGCCGAGACCGATGGTGTAGTGCAGGACCACACAGGCGGCCGTCCAGAAGACCGTCCACAGGAAGTGCGACCAGAACCGGTCGTACGCCGTCGGGCCGAACAGGATGTCCTTGTAGTTGTCCAGGCCGATGAACTTGTAGGTGGCGTCGATGTGGTTGACGCCGATCGTGCGGGCCGAGTTGAGGCTGTTGGCGTCGGTGAGGGTGAGGTAGAAACCGCGCAGCAGCGGATAGGCCACGATGCCGCCGAGCACGACGACCACCGGGGCGATCATCGCGTAGGCGTACCAGTGCTTGTGGAAGCCGTTCTTCAGGCGCTGCCCCAGCCCGGGCCGAGGCGCGCGGTCACCGCGGCGCTTGCCGGTCGCGCGGTCGATGGCGACTGTCATGGTTCGACACCTTCATTGGATCAAGAAGTTGGGCTGGGGCGCGGGGCGGTGGCCGCCGGATCCTTCCCCCCCTTCTTGTACAGGGAGGATCCGACGGCCACCCGGGCTCACTTGCTGAAGCCGGACACCAGCTTGGAGATGGCCAGCTCGGCGTTGCTCAGGCCCTTGTCCAGGGACTCCTTGCCGCCGGCGATCTTGGGCAGCTCGGTGTCGAGCGGACCCCACAGGGAGCTGTACTCGGGCAGCGCCGGGCGGGGCTGGGCGGCGGCCAGGACGCCCTGGTAGCCGGCGATGCCGGGGTCCGCCTTGACCTGGGCGGTGTAGGCGTCGTCACGGGTGGGGAGCGTGGAGTTCTTCAGGGCGATGGTCTCCTGGGACTTCGCCGAGGTCATGAACTTCACGAACTTCAGCGCCGCGGCCTGGTGGGCCTGGTCGGAGCCGGCGTAGACCGAGAGGTTGTGTCCGCCGGTCGGGGCGCCCGCCTTGCCGGTGGAACCGGCCGGGACGGTGGCGATGCCGAGGTTGGACTTGTCCTTGAAGGCGCTGCCCTTGTAGAAGTTCGTGATCTCCCAGGGTCCCTGGATGATCGCGGCGACCTTGCCGTTGACGAACGCGTCCTGGATGTGGGCGTAGGCGTCGGCGGTGGCGTCGGCCTTGTGCAGGCCCTTGCCGGAGAACGTGCTCAGCCAGGTGCCGTAGGCCTTCTTGGCGGCGGCCGAGTTCACGGTGATCTTCTTGGCGGAGGCGTCGACGGTGTCGGTGCCCTCGCCGTAGAGGAAGGTCTGGGCGTAGTAGGCCTGGGTGGAGCCCCAGTAGCCGTCGGCCTTGGTCTTGGCCGTGATCTTCGCGGCGTCGGACTTCAGCTCGTCCCAGGTCTTGGGGGCCTCGGTGATACCGGCCTTCTTGAACAGCGCCTTGTTGTACACCAGGGCCAGGGTGTCGGTGACCAGCGGCACGCCGTAGGTCTTGCCCTCGTACTGGGCCTGCTTGATCAGGTTCGGCTGGAACTTCGCCTGGTCGGCGAGGGCCTCGGTGCCGTCCAGCGGCAGGAAGTAGCCCTTCTTGGCGAAGGCGGGGGTCCAGCCGACCTCGGAGCGCAGCACGTCCGGGGCACCCTTGGCGCCGGCGGCCGTGTCGAACTTGTTCTGCGCCTGGTCGAAGGGGACGTCGACGTACTTGACCTTGATGTCCTTGTTGGCAGCCTCGAACTGCTTGACCAGGGCCTGGTACGCCGGTGCCTCATTGGTGGCGTTGGAGGTGTCCCACCAGGTGATGGTGACCGGGCCGTCCGACTTACCGCTGTCGCTGTCGCTCCCGCCGCACGCCGTCGCCGTGAGGGCGAGGGACGCCACCAGCGCGGAGGCCGCTATGCCACGCCGCATGAGTTCTCCTTGAGGGTTGAGCCCGTGTGTGCAGGAGCGGTCCCGCCCGTCCCTGCGTCTTGCCGACTGCGCCGTTGCGGCCGCCGGGCGAGTGGGAACGTAACAGCGATGTAAGCGGCGCGAAAGACCTTGCAGAAAAAAAGTGCAAGGGAACACGATGGTTACCCCGCCGTGACCGGCCGTGGAACGCAACACAACCGCGTAGTGGGGCCACTGAGCGGCGGGGACCGCAGTTGTGCAAGACTCTGCAAGCTCTTGCCAGCATGAATACGAGGGAGCGCGATGAGGCAGCAACCCACGGCCGGCCGTTCGGTCGCCCGCCCCCGGCGTCCGGCCGGTGTGCAAGGGGGCAGGCGACCGGTACAGTCCAGTGCCGTGACCACCCGGCTTGCTGACATCGCTGCGCAGGCGGGGGTGAGCGAAGCGACGGTCAGCCGGGTCCTCAACGGGAAGCCGGGCGTCGCCGCCACCACCCGCCAGTCCGTGCTGGCCGCGCTGGACGTGCTCGGCTACGAGCGCCCGGTGCGGCTGCGGCAGCGCAGCGAGGGCTTGGTGGGCCTCATCACGCCGGAGCTGGAGAACCCCATATTCCCGGCCCTGGCCCAGGTCATCGGCCAGGGGCTGACCCGGCAGGGCTACACGCCGGTGCTCGCCACGCAGACCCCGGGCGGGTCGACCGAGGACGAGCTGACCGAGATGCTGGTGGACCGCGGGGTCGCCGGGATCATCTATGTCTCCGGGCTGCATGCGGACACCACCGCCGACATGCAGCGCTACGAGCGGCTGCGGGCGCAGGGCGTGCCGTACGTGCTGGTGGACGGGTTCTCGCCGAAGGTGCAGGCGCCGTTCATCTCCCCCGACGACCGGGCGGCGATGACGCTGGCGGTGACGCACCTGGCGTCGCTGGGGCACACCCGGATCGGACTCGCCCTCGGGCCGAAGCGGTTCGTGCCGGTGCAGCGCAAGATCGAGGGCTTCCTGCGCGCGATGCAGGACCAGCTGGGACTGCCCGCGCAGACCGTCGAGACCGAGCTGATCCAGCACTCGCTGTACACGCTGGAGGGCGGTCAGGCGGCCGCGACGGCGCTGATCGAGCGGGACTGCACGGCGGTGGTCTGCGCCAGCGACATGATGGCCCTGGGGGCGATACGGGCGGCCCGGCAGCGGGGCCTGGAGGTGCCGCGGGACGTGTCGGTCGTCGGGTTCGACGACTCCCCGCTGATCGCCTTCACCGACCCGCCGCTCACCACGGTCCGCAAGCCGGTCCCGGCGATGGGGCAGGCGGCGGTGCGCACCCTGCTGGAGGAGATCGGCGGGACGCCGGCGCCGCACAGTGAGTTCGTGTTCATGCCGGAGCTGGTGGTGCGTGGTTCGACCGCTTCGGCGCCGCATGTGCTGCGTACGTCGTAGAAGGTGCGCGGCGGACCCGGCCTTGGGATGATCGGGCCAGGAAGCCTCGTCTGGCAGACTTGATGCCTATGAGTGACTCGACCGTGACAGAGCCGGAAGGTCGCGAGAAGGTGGCCGATCCGCGGGCCGTCACGGGCGAGGACAGACTGGGCGTGCTGGGCCGGATGCGCCGCCCGCGGCGGCCCCGGCTGTGGTTCGAGATCCTCCTGATCGCAGTGAGTTACTGGACGTACTCACTGATCCGCAACGCCGTCCCGGAGCAGCGGTCCGCGGCGCTGCGCAACGCGGACTGGATCTGGCGCGCCGAGCACGGTCTGGGCGTCGCCGTCGAGGCGTCGGTCAATCGCGCCGTGAACTCGGTGGCGTGGCTGATCGTCGGCATGAACTACTACTACGCCACACTGCACTTCGTCATCACGCTGGGTGTGCTGGTGTGGCTGTACCAATGGCATCCCGGCCGGTACGCGGCGATCCGGCTGGCGCTCTTCGCGACCACGGGTGTGGCCCTGGTCGGTTACTATCTGTTCCCGCTCGCGCCGCCCCGGTTGATGCGCGGCGGGCACTTCGTGGACACCGTGATGGTGCACCACACCTGGGGCTCGATGGCCTCCGGCGACCTCAAGCACATGTCCAACCAGTACGCGGCGATGCCCTCCATGCACATCGGCTGGTCGCTGTGGTGCGGGCTGACCGTCTTCGCGCTGGCCTCGGTGCCGTGGGTGCGGGTGCTGGGCCTGCTGTACCCGGCGGTCACCCTGCTGGTGATCGTCGCCACGGCCAACCACTTCTGGCTCGACGCGGTGGGCGGCGTCCTCTGCCTGACGTTCGGCTGCACGGTGGCCCGGCTCTGGTACGGCGCCCTGCCGCACGCGCTGCCGAGGCGGGTGCCGGTCCGGCCGCCCGCGCCGGCTCAGGCCCCGTCGCCGTAGAACAGCTCCTCCACCACCGTGCGCGCCCTGCGGGTGGTACGGCGGTAGGCGTCCAGCATGTCCCCGGCGTGCCCGGCGCCGTAGCCCAGGTAGCGGCCCACCGCTGCCAGCTCGCGGGACTCGGTGGGGAAGGTGTCCCCGGCCCGGCCGCGGACCAGCATGACCGCGTTGCGCACCCGGGTGGCCAGCACCCACGCCTCGTCCAGGATCTCCGCGTCCTGCGCGGACAGCAGCCCGGCCTCCCGGGCGGCGGACAGCGCCTCGCGGGTGCGGGTGGTGCGCAGGCCGGGCTCGTGCCAGCCGTGCCGCAGCTGGAGCAGCTGGACGGTCCACTCGACGTCCGACAGACCACCGGGGCCGAGCTTGGTGTGCAGCTTGGGGTCGGCGCCGCGCGGCAGGCGCTCGGACTCCATACGGGCCTTCAGCCGGCGGATCTCGCGGACGGCGTCCTCGCCGAGCCCCTGCGCCGGATAGCGCAGCGGGTCGATCAGCCCGGTGAAGCGCCGGCCGAGATCCTCGTCGCCGGCGACCGGCTCGGCCCGCAGCAGCGCCTGCGACTCCCAGACCAGGGACCAGCGGCGGTAGTAGGCCTCGTACGACTTCAGGGTGCGTACCAGCGGACCCGACTTGCCCTCCGGGCGCAGGTCGGCGTCGATGAGCAGCGGCGGGTCACTGCTGGGCAGCTGCAGCAGGCGGCGCATCTCGGCGACGACCTTGTTGGCGGCGGCGGCCGCCTCGTGCTCGTCCACGCCGTCCCGCGGCTCGTGCACGAACAGCACGTCCGCGTCGGAGCCGTAGCCCAGCTCGTGGCCGCCGAAGCGGCCCATCCCGATGATCGCGAACCGGGTGGGCAGGGTTTCGCCCCAGCCGCCGCGCACGACCGCGCGCAGGGTGCCGGCGAGGGTGGCCGCGGTGAGGTCGGAGACGGCCGCGCCGACCCGGTCCACGAGGGCGCCCTGGTCGGCCTCGGCGGGGCTGGTCTCGGTGCCGTAGGAGCCGACGATGTCGGCGGCGGCGGTGCGGAACAGCTCGCGGCGGCGCACGCCACGGGCCGCGGTGACGCCCTGCCCGGCGTTCTCCGCGCGGCTGACGGCGGCGAGGATCTCCTGCTCGAGCGGGGCGCGGTCGCGGGGCTCCAGGCCACCGGCGCCGTCGCCGTCGCCGAGCAGGGCCACCGCCTCGGGGGCGCGCATCAGCAGGTCGGGGGCGAGGCGGCCCGCCGACAGCACGCGGGCCAGGTTCTCGGCCGCCGCGCCCTCGTCCCTGAGGAGCCTGAGGTACCAGGGTGTCTTGCCCAGCGCGTCGGAGACCTTGCGGAAGTTCAGCAGGCCCGCGTCGGGGTCCGCCGAGTCGGCGAACCAGCCCAGCAGGACCGGCAGCAGGGTGCGCTGGATCGCCGCCTTGCGGGTCACGCCCGAGGCCAGTGCTTCGAGGTGGCGCAGGGCGGCCGCCGGGTCGGCGTAGCCGAGGGCGACCAGGCGTTCGCGGGCCGCCGCGGGGCTCAGGCGGGCCTCGACGGGGGCGAGTTGGGCCACCGCGTCGAGCAGCGGGCGGTAGAAGAGCTTCTCGTGCAGCCGTCGTACGACGCCGGTGTGCCGCCTCCATTCGCGGTTCAGTCCGGTCACCGGGTCGGTGCGCAGGCCGAGGGAGCGGCCGAGGCGGCGCAGGTCCGGTTCCGCTTCCGGGACGAGGTGGGTGCGGCGCAGGCGGTAGAGCTGGATGCGGTGCTCCATGGAGCGCAGGAAGCGGTACGCCTCGTCGAGGCGGGCGGCGTCCTCACGGCCGACGTAGCCGCCGGCGGCCAGGGCCTGCAGGGCGTCGAGGGTGGTGCCGCTGCGCAGGCCCGGGTCGGTGCGGCCGTGCACCAGCTGGAGGAGCTGGACCGCGAACTCGACGTCGCGGAGGCCGCCGGGGCCCAGTTTGAGTTCCCGGTCGATCTCGGCCGCGGGGATGTTCTCGATCACGCGGCGGCGCATCTTCTGTACGTCCGTCACGAAGTTCTCGCGTTCGGCGGCCTTCCAGACGAGGGGTTGGAGCGCGTCGACGTAGGCCTGGCCGAGGTCCGTGTCGCCGGCCACCGGGCGGGCCTTGAGGAGGGCCTGGAACTCCCAGGTCTTCGCCCAGCGTTGGTAGTAGGCCAGGTGGCTGCTGAGGGTGCGGACGAGGGGGCCGTTGCGGCCCTCGGGGCGGAGGTTGGCGTCCACCGGCCAGATGGAGCCCTCGACGGTCGTCTCGGAGCAGATCCGCATGAGGTGCGAGGCGAGTTTCGTCGCGGCTCTGAGGGCCTCGGCCTCGGTGGTGCCTTCGGCCGCATCGGCCACGAAGATCACGTCGACGTCGGAGACGTAGTTCAGCTCGTGGCCGCCGCACTTGCCCATCGCGATCACCGCCAGGCGGCAGGCCGCCGTGTCCTCGGGGGCGGAGGCCTGCGCCATGGCCAGAGCCGCGCGGAGGGTGGCGGTGGCGAGGTCGGCGAGTTCGGCCGCCGTCTCGGCGACGTCCGTGGTGCCGCAGACGTCCCTGGCCGCTATGGAGAGCAGGCAGCGGCGGTAGGCGACACGCAGGGAGACCGGGTCGGTGGCCTCGGCGAGACCGCGTTCGAACTCCGCCACGCCGGGGTGGAGGTCGCGGGGCTCGTAGGTGACCAGGGCCTGCCAGTCACTGGGGTGGCGGGCGAGGTGGTCGGCGAGGGCGGCGGAGGCGCCGAGGACGCCCAGGAGGCGGTCACGGAGGGGCTTGGCCGCTATCAGGGTGTCCAGCAGTTCCCGGTGGGCGGTCGGGCCGTCCTGAGCCTCCAGCAGGCGGACCAGGCCGTGCAGGGCGAGGTCCGGGTCGGCCGTGGCGCCCAGGGCCTCCAGCAGGACCGGGTCGTCACGGACGGGGACCAGCTCGGGGCCGTCCAGCAGGCGCTCGGCGGCGGAGGGGTCGGTGAAGCCGTGCCGGAGCAGACGGGTGAAGGTGCTGCTTCTACGCCCCGGCGTCATGCCTGGCCTCCCCTTGTACGTCGCATCAAGGTCCTCCCGGCCAGAGCCTAACCGGAGTGGGGGCGGGAGGCTCCGGACGGCTCCCGGCTCCGCCGCGGATTCTCGAGCGCACCACGGGGGTGCCCGAGCACCAGGGGGGTCCGGGTGTGTGGTCCGACGCCCGTGGCAGGTCGTGCGGGTGCGTGCGGGTCGGCGGTGCGCCTGCTGGTGGGTGGGGGCGCGGCGGGCCGGTTTCCGCGGGCCGGGCATCACCCGGCACCTCTCCTTCCCGCCGTATCCGGCCACCACGGAGGCGTCACCCCGGCGCCGGCCGTCTGGCGCGACGGTGCCCCGCGTTTCGGTACCGGCCCGGATGAGCGCACGGCCCCCGCGTTTCCGTACCGGCCCGGACGAGCGCACGGCCCCCGCGTTTCCGTACCGGCCCGGACGAGCGCACGGCCCCCGCGTTTCCGTACCGGCCCGGACGAGCGCACGGCCCGCGATCTCGCCGGGGATCCGCAGGCCGTGCTGACGGCCGGCGGCAACCGGTGCCGAGGGTTTCCACATGGCCGGGGAGGGCGAGGCCGTGCGGGTGACGGCGGCCGGGCGGCCGCGGGAGCCGGCGGCCGCCCGGGCGGCGGAGTACGGCCCCTTCCGGCACGACGAGGTGCGGGACGGCTGCTTCCAGCACGGCCCCGGGAGCGCCTACGTCGTCTCGGTGGCGGCCCGCCGTGAACCGGCGTACGGCAGCTCGTCGTTCCGCTGGTGGGGCAGCGTGGCCGTCAGGAGGTGGTGCATGGTCTCCGCCGCCCTCGGTGCCGCGTCGGCGCAGCAGTTGTTGAAGAGGACGTGGACCTCTTCGGTGGCTTCTGCCAGGGCCCGGACGCGGGGCAGCCAGTCTGTCAGCTCCCCGGTGCTGTAGGTGTGCCGGAAGCGTTCCTCCTTGGTGCCCGTGCCCCAGTGGGGGCTGCGTCCGTGGAAGCGGACCAGGGACAGGTGAGGGGTGGTCACGGGAGTGACCGGGGGGAGGGAGGTGGGCAGGCCCTGGGGTGTGTCCACGGCCACGGCGGTGGCGTTCAGGTCCGTGAGGAAGGCGGTCGTGCGTTCGGTCCGCCACCAGGCGGGGTTGCGGAACTCCACGGCGAACGGCCAGTCGCGGGCCCGTTCGCGGGCGGCACGGATGAAGGCCTCCGCCTCGGGGCCGGGGGTGAGGGAGGGCGGGTACTGGAAGAGGAGGGTTCCCAGGCGACCGGCGCGGCGCAGGGGCGCGATCGCTTCGGCGTAACGGGTCCAGACCTCCCCGAGCAGACCCTCGTCCCGTGGGTGGCCGCGGAGGTCGGCGGGGAGCGCCGACGGGCGCGTGGGGTGGCCGGTGAGCAGGGAGAACGTCTTGACGTCGAAGCGGAAGCCGGCGGGCGTGCGGTCCGCCCACAGCTGGGTGGTGCGGGCGGCCGGGAGGGCGTAGTAGGGGGAGTCCACCTCGACCACGGGGAAGCGGGTCGCGTAGTAGCGCAGTCGTCCCTCGGGGGTGCGGTGGCCGGGTGGGTACCAGCCGCTCCTGAGCAGTGCCGGGTCGGTCCAGCCGCATGTGCCCACGAAGATCCGCGTCATGCGGGCGTGAGTACCCTTCGTTCATCCGGTCTTCACCCCCGAGGTTGGCTTACGTGGGCCACGGGAATGTTGGCGTGAGCATGCTCTGTCCGCACCGCCAGCCCCGTATCTCCCCCACCCCGGAGGTTGATGTGTCCGGCAGTTCCGTGTACCGCCGTGCCCGTACCGTCGTGGCGTCCGCAACGGCCCTCGCCGCGGCCGCAGTTGGGCTGTGGGCCGGGCTCGGTGGCGAGTCCGCGCACGCCGCGGGCTCCGTGCCCAGCCCCGATCACGTCGTCGTCGTGGTCTTCGAGAACCACGCGTACGACCAGGTCATCGACTCCTCCAGCGCGCCGTACATCAACTCGCTGAAGTCCGGCGGCGCCAACCTGGCCCAGTCGTACGCCGAGACCCACCCGAGCCAGCCCAACTACTTCGCCCTGTTCTCCGGTTCGACGCAGGGCATCACGGACGACAGCTGCTACACCCCGGGCTTCTCGTCCGCGCCGAACCTGGCCTCCGAGCAGATCGCCGCCGGGCGCAGCTGGGCCAGCTACAACGAGACGCTGCCCAGCCAGGGCTCGACGACGTGCAGCAGCGGCAAGTACGCGCGCAAGCACAACCCCTGGTTCGGTTTCGGCAACGTCCCGACGTCCAGCGCGAAGACGTTCGCCCAGTTCCCCACGGACTACTCGACGCTGCCCCAGTTGTCGTTCGTGGTCCCGAACCTGTGCAGCGACATGCACGACTGCTCGGTGTCCACCGGTGACACCTGGCTGAAGAACAACCTGGGCGCGTACGCGACCTGGGCCAAGACCCACAACAGCCTGCTCGTCGTCACCTTCGACGAGGACAACCGGCTCAGCGGCAACCGGATCCCGACGGTCCTGTACGGGCAGCCGGTTTTGGCGGGCTCGTCGTCCTCCACGACCTACAACCACTACGACCTGCTGCGCACCCTGGAGGACACCCAGGGGCTGACCACCCACGCGGGCAACGCGGCCTCCGCCAAGGACATCACCGGCGTCTGGGCGTCCTGACGTGTACGTAGCGGACAGCCGTGCGCGTACGTCCGCCGGCGGTGCCGTCCGGCCTCTCGCCGGGCGGCGCCGTGCCGCGGTCGCGCCCACCGTCCTCGCCCTCGGGACGGTCAGCCTGATCACCGACGTGTCGTCCGAGATGGTCACGGCGGTACTGCCGTTGTACCTGGTGACCGGGCTCGGCCTGTCCCCGCTGGGCTTCGGGCTGCTGGACGGCGTCTACAACGGGTTCTCGGCACTCGTCCGGCTCGTGGGCGGCCATCTCGCCGACCGGGGCGGCGGGCGGCACAAGTGGGTCGCCGGATGCGGCTACGCGGTCTCGGCGGTGTGCAAACCGCTGTTGCTGGTGGCTCATTCGCTGACCCCGATCGGGCTGATCCTCGCCGCCGACCGTACGGGGAAGGGGCTGCGGACGGCCCCACGGGACGCGCTGATCTCGCTGGCGAGCACGGCCGAGTCCCGGGGGCGGGCCTTCGGCGTGCACCGCGCGATGGACACCGCGGGCGCCCTGTTCGGCCCGCTGGTGGCGTTCCTGATCCTGCGGGCCACGGTGGACGGCTACGACGCGGTGTTCACCGTCAGCTGCTGCGTGGCCGTACTGGGGGTCCTGGTGCTGGTGTTGTTCGTGCCGGGCGGCAGGGGCGGGGCGGCACCGGCCGAGCGGCCCACCCTGCGGGCCGCCGTGGGATTGCTGCGCCGGCGTCATCTGCGCCGGGTCACCGTCTGCGCGCTGCTGCTGGGCCTCGCCACGGTCAGCGACTCCTTCGTCTATCTGCTGCTCCAGCGCCGACTCGGCGTTCCCGACCGCTGGTTCCCGCTGCTGCCGCTCGGTACGGCGGGCGCGTTCCTGCTGCTGGCGGTACCGCTGGGCCGGCTCGCGGACCGGGTCGGCAGATGGGCGGTGTTCCTGGCCGGTCACGGGGCGCTGCTCCTCGCCTATGCCCTCCTGCTCACCTCCTGGCACGGCCCGGCCCTGCCGTACCTCGTCCTCGCCCTGCACGGCGGCTTCTACGCGGCCACCGACGGGGTGCTCATGGCGGCCGCCTCCGACGGGGTCCCGGAGGCCCTGCGTTCCTCGGGTCTCGCCGTGGTGCAGACCGGGCAGGCACTGGCGCGGTTCGCCTGCTCGCTGCTGTTCGGCGCGGCCTGGACGGTGTGGGGCGACCGGGCGGCACTGGCCGGGGCGGCGGTGGCACTGGCCGGGTGCGCCGCGTTCTCCCTCACCCTGCGCCCGAAGGAGACGGTGACCGCATGACCGTACGCAGCCGCATCCTGATCCTGGTCTCGGCCGTCGCCGTGCTGGCGGCGGTCGGCCTGGCCGCCGTGCTGCACGCCTCGGCCCGGGCCGACCGCCGTGACCACACCCAGGCGGGCGGCCCCCGGGTCACACCGGGGACGGTGACGCTGAACGGGCACGGACGCATGGTGTTCCGCAACATGGCGTGGGGTCCGCACCGCGACGAGCTGACGAGCGTCCCGGCGGACGACCCGTCGGGAGCGCGCACCGCCGCGGGCGTCAAGTGCCTGCGTTTCTACGCCGCTTCGGGCACCGGGGTGTGTCTGCAGGCGGTGCACGGGCCGGTCTCGGACACCTACCGCGCGCTGATCCTCGACGCGCGTCTGCGGACCGTGGACCACTACGACGTTCCGGGCATCCCGTCCCGCGCCCGGGTCTCCCCCACTGGTCACCTCGCGGCCTGGACGGCGTTCGTGGGCGGTGACTCGTACGCCGGCACGGACTTCTCCACGCGCGCGACGATCGTGGACACGCGCAGCGGTGAGCTGATCCCGTCCCTGGAGACGTTCCGGATCGTCAAGGACGGACACCGGTACCGGGCGGCGGACGTGAACTTCTGGGGGGTGACGTTCGCGGCGGACGACCGTACGTTCTACGCGACTCTGGCCACCAAGGGGGCGACGTATCTGGTGCGGGGCGATCTGGGTACCCGTACCGTCACCACACTGCACACGAACGTGGAGTGCCCGTCCCTGTCACCCGACGGCACCCGGATCGCCTACAAGAAGCGGGTCGAGGGGCTGCCGAAGGACGCCCCGTGGCACCTGTACGTGCTCGACCTGCGGACGATGCGCGAGACCCCGCTCGCCGAGCCGAGGAGCGTGGACGACCAGGCGGTGTGGCGGGACGCCCGTACGCTCGTGTACGCGCTGCCGGGCGACTACGGCGCCGATCTCCACGAGGTTCCGGCGGACGGGTCGGGGGCGGCGCGGCGGATCAGTACGGCGGCGGTGTCTCCGGCGTACCTCGGGTAGGGCCTGACTTCCGGATCTTGCCGGGGCCGCGGGTCAACACCCGGACGGTCCCGTCCGTCATCCCGGTGGTTTCGCCCGGAGGCCGCCGTCCGCCCGGGTGGGCCGCCCGGACACTTGCCGGACGGTGGCCGGGTGGCCGCCCGGGAGGGCGAGGGCGCGCGATGGCTGACAGCAGGGTCCTGATCGCGGTACCGGAGCATCCGCGCGCCGAGGGCGCCGGGGCCGAGCAGTTGCGGAAGATCCGGGACGCCGTGGAGGCGGGCGGCTTCGAGGTGCGCTGGGCGGTCACGGTCGAGGACGCGGAAGCGGTGCTGCGTACCGAGGCGGGCCTGGCCGCGGCGCTGGTCGCCTGGGAGCTGCCCGGGGGCGACGGTCTGCGCACCGGTGGTGACGGGCCGGGGGCCGCGCTCGCCGCGGCGGGAGGCACGCCGGCCCGGCCCGGCGCCCGAGCCGACGGGGCCGGACGGGTCGACGGGCTGCCCGGCGGTGCCGCCGTGCTGCGCCGGATCGGGCGGCGTTTCCGGGATCTGCCGGTCTTCCTGGTCATGGCCGAGGAGGGCGTACGGGATCTCCCGCTGTGGGTGTCGGAGACGGTCGTCGGGTACGTGTGGCCGCTGGAGGACACTCCGGGCTTCATCGCGGGCCGGATCACCAGTGCCGCCCGCGCGTACCGGGAGGACGTGCTGCCGCCGTTCTTCCGGGCGTTGCGCCGCTTCGACGACGCCCACGAGTACTCCTGGCACACCCCGGCCCACTCCGGGGGAGTCGCCTTCCTCAAGTCACCGGCGGGGCGCGCCTTCCACGACTACTTCGGCGAGCGGCTGCTGCGCAGCGACCTGTCGATCTCGGTGGAGGAACTGGGCTCGCTGTTCGAGCACACCGGGCCGATCGGCGAGGCCGAGCGCAACGCGGCGCGGGTCTTCGGCGCCGATCTCACCTACTTCGTGCTGCACGGCGACTCCACCTGCAACCGCCTGGTCGGCCACTTCAGCGTCACCCGGGACGAACTGGCGCTGGTGGACCGCAACTGCCACAAGTCGGTGCTGCACGGTCTGGTGGTGTCCGGGGCCCGGCCCGTCTATCTGGTGCCCACGCGCAACGGGTACGGCCTCGCCGGACCACTGCCCCCGGCCGAGCTGGCGGCGGACGCGGTCGCGGCCCGGATCGCCGCGCACCCGCTCGCCGAGGAGGCCGTGTCCTCGCAGGCGCAGTACGCGGTGTTCACCAACTCCACCTACGACGGCCTGAGTTACGCCGCCGTACCGACGGCGAGGGCGCTCGCGGCGAGCACACCCCGGGTGCACTTCGACGAGGCGTGGTTCGCGTACGCCCGTTTCCACCCGCTGTACGCCGGCCGGTACGGCATGTCGGTGGACGCGGAGGCCTTCCCCGGCCCGGACCGGCCGACGGTGTTCGCGACCCAGTCGACGCACAAGCTGCTGGCCGCGCTGTCCCAGTCCGCGATGGTGCACGTGCGGCCCGCGCCCCGGGCACCGGTCGAGCACGACCGCTTCAACGAGGCGCTGATGATGCACGGCACCACCTCACCCCTGTATCCGATGATCGCCTCACTGGATGTGGCCACGGCGATGATGGACGGCCCGCAGGGCGAGTGGCTGGTGGACGAGGCGGTGACGGAGGCGATCCGTTTCCGGCAGGAGATGGTCCGCCTGGGCCGGCGGATGGCGAGCGCCGGAGACCGTCCGCCGTGGTTCTTCGGTGTCTGGCAGCCGGAGACGGTCACCGATCCGACGACCGGCGAGCGCCTGCCCTTCGACGAGACCCCGCCCGAGCTGCTGCGCACGGCGCAGTCCTGCTGGCTGCTGGAGCCCGGCGCCGCCTGGCACGGCTTCCCCGGGCTGACCGAGGGCCACTGCATGCTGGACCCGATCAAGGTCACCCTGACCTGTCCCGGCATCACGGCCACCGGCGAGATGACCGAGGAGGGCATCCCGGCGCGCGTGCTGACGGCGTACCTGGCCACCCGGAACATCGTCGTGGAGAAGACCGACGGCTACACCACGCTGGTCCTGTTCTCCATGGGCATCACGAAGGGCAAGTGGGGCACGCTGCTGGACGCCCTGATGGACTTCAAGGCCCTCTACGACGCCGACGCCCCGCTGGACCGCGTCCTGCCGGCATCCGTCGCCGCGCACCCGCGCCGCTACGCCGGCCTGACCCTGCGCGAGCTGTGCCGGCAGATGCACGGCCAGCTGCGCTCGGCGCGCCTGGTGGAGCTTCTGGACACCGCGTTCCAGCAGCTTCCCGAGCCGGTCTTCCCGCCGCAGCACTGCTACCAGCGGCTGGTGCGGGGCGGCACGGAGCGGGTCCGCGTCGCCGACGCGGCCAACCGGGTGGCGGCCGCGATGGTCACCGTCACCCCGCCCGGCATCCCGGTCCTGATGCCCGGCGAGTCCACCGGCGGCCCCGACGGTCCCCTTCTGCGCTACCTCACCGCCCTGGAGAGCTTCGACCGCCACTTCCCGGGCTTCCGCAGCGAAACCCACGGCGTGACGGTCGACGAGGACACCGGCGACTACCAGATCGAGTGCCTGCGCGGGGACTGATCCTCGTCACCGGCCGCTCGCGTCCCGCCTGCCCGGCACGCACAGCCACGCGAGGACCGCGGCGGTCAGATAGGCGAGGGCACCGATGAGCATGCTGACGCGCAGCCCGGCGCCGTAGTCGGCGCGGGTGGCCAGCAGGCTGCCGCCGATTGCCACACCGGTGGCGCTGCCGATCTGGCGGGTGGTGTTGAACAGGGCGGAGGCGGCCCCCGCGTACTCCGGGGGTGCGGCGCCCATCACGGTGGCGGTGGAGCCGGTGAGGGCGAAGGACGTACCGAACCCGGTGGCCATCATCGGGGCCACCAGCAGCGGGTAGGCCGGATCGGCTCCCGCCGCCGCCCAGCCGCCCAGGCCGAGGGCGCCGAGGAGCATGCCGGAGATCACCAGTGGACGGTCGCCGGTGCGGCGGGTGAGCCGGCCGGACAGGACGGAGGCGAACATGGTCATCACCACGGCCGGGAACAGTGCCAGCCCGGTCCTGAGGGCACTGAAGCCGCGCTGGTGCTGGAAGTACAGGCTGGCGGTGAACACCATGCCGTAGAAGGCGAAGTTGAACAGCAGGCCTACGGCGGCCGCTCCGCTCATCGCCCGGGAGCGCAGCAGGCGCAGTGGAAGGACGGGCACCCGGGCGAGCCGCTCGCGCAAGCCGAACGCCGCCACGGCCGTCACGGCCATGCCCAGCCCGGCGAGCACGGCGGGATCGGACCAGCCGCGCCGTCCGGCCTCGTTCAGCGCGGCGGTCAGCAGGGCGACCGCCGCCACCACGGCGCACTGCGCCGGCCAGTCCAGGGCCCGGCCGGCGTGCAGCGGTGAGGGCGCGACGTACCGCCGCGTCAGCACCAGGCAGGCCACACCGACCGGCAGATTGATCAGGAAGATCCACCGCCAGCCCACCGTGGACACCAGCAGCCCGCCCAGCAGCGGCCCGGCGGAGGCCGCGATGCCCGCCATCGCCCCCCACAGCCCGAAGGCGCGTGAGCGTGCCGCCGGCACCGGGTAGGCCTCCTGGAGCAGGGCGAGCGAGCCGGGGACGATCAGGGCCGCGCCGAACCCTTCGAGCAGCCGGGCCGCGACGAGGAAGGCGGACCCCGGTGCCAAGGCGCACGCGGCCGAGGCCACCGTGAACACCACGACGCCCGAGCAGAAGACCCGCCGGTTGCCCAGCCGATCGCCCAGCGCGCCGCCGGTCATCAGGAACCCGGCGAAGACCAGGGTGTATCCGTCGGTGATCCACTGGATGCCGGTGAGCGAGGCCGACAGATCCCGGCCCACCACAGGCACGGCGACGTTGATGATCGTGACGTCCAGGATGACCATGAAGTATCCGGCACACACGGCCAGCAGCGGGGCCAGGGGCACGTCGGCGACTCCGTCCTGTCCGCGGAACCCCCGAATGATGAGCATGCTAGGAAAACCGGCTCACCGCCGCACCAGGAGGAGAAGGCACACGGAGCGGCCGGAGAGGCGCGACGCGAGGAAGGGGCCGGCGGCCCATGACCGTCGACCCCTCGTGACTGAAGCCCTCCTGACCTGTGCCTACAGCACCGGCAGGTTCTTCCGCAGCTCGAAGGCCGTGACCTCGCTGCGGTACTCCTCCCACTCCGACTTCTTGTTGCGCAGGAAGAAGTCGAAGACGTGTTCGCCCAGGGTCTCGGCGACCAGGTCGCTGCTCTCCATGAGGGTCAGGGCCTCGCCGAGGTTCTGCGGGAGGGGCTCGATGCCCATCGCGCGGCGCTCGGCGTTGGACAGCGCCCAGACGTCGTCCTCGGCGCCCGGCGGGAGCTCGTAGCCCTCCTCGATGCCCTTCAGGCCGGCGGCCAGCAGCAGGGCGTAGGCCAGGTACGGGTTCGCGCCCGAGTCCAGGGAGCGGACCTCCACGCGCGCGGAGCCCGTCTTGCCGGGCTTGTACATGGGGACGCGGACCAGAGCCGAGCGGTTGTTGTGGCCCCAGCAGATGTAGGAGGGGGCCTCGCCGCCGGCGCCGGCCGTGCGCTCGGAGCCGCCCCAGATGCGCTTGTAGGAGTTCACCCACTGGTTGGTAACCGCCGAGATCTCCGCCGCGTGCTTGAGCAGACCGGCGATGAAGGAGCGGCCGACCTTGGAGAGCTGGTACTCCGCGCCGGACTCGTAGAAGGCGTTGCGGTCGCCCTCGAAGAGCGAGAGGTGCGTGTGCATGCCCGAGCCCGGGTGCTCGGAGAAAGGCTTCGGCATGAAGGTGGCCTGCACGCCCTGCTCCAGTGCCACCTGCTTCATGACCAGGCGGAACGTCATGATGTTGTCGGCCGTGGAGAGCGCGTCCGCGTAGCGCAGGTCGATCTCCTGCTGCCCGGGGGCGCCCTCGTGGTGGGAGAACTCCACCGAGATGCCCATCGACTCCAGCATGGTGATCGCCTGGCGGCGGAAGTCCATGCCGACGTTGGTGGGGGTGTGGTCGAAGTACCCGGAGTTGTCGGCGGGCGTGGGGCGGGAGCCGTCGAGCGGGCGGTCCTTCAGGAGGAAGAACTCGATCTCCGGGTGCGTGTAGAAGGTGAAGCCCAGGTCGGAGGTGCGGGCCAGGGCACGCTTCAGCACATAGCGCGGGTCGGCGAAGGACGGGGAGCCGTCCGGCATGAGGATGTCGCAGAACATGCGGGCGGTGCCGGGGGTCTCCGCGCGCCACGGCAGGACCTGGAACGTGGACGGGTCCGGCTTGGCGATCATGTCGGACTCGTAGACCCGGGCGAAGCCCTCGATGGCGGAGCCGTCGAAGCCGATGCCCTCGTCGAAGGCCTGCTCCAGCTCGGCGGGGGCCACGGCCACGGACTTGAGGAAGCCCAGCACGTCCGTGAACCACAGGCGTACGAACCGGATGTCGCGCTCCTCCAACGTCCGGAGCACGAACTCCTGCTGCTTGTCCATCTTCCGCTTCCCCATCCTTGCTGGTCAGGCCGCCTGTCCCCCGCACCACTGAAGGCGGTCGGGCACCTGAGCATCCCACCACAACACCATTTCATGCGCGTTGCGGACCTTGATCGCCTGAGCGTCCTCGGCCTGAACGCCTCTCGTACGGCAGGTACTGCGCTCTCGCCCCATCTTGCCTGCTCGCAGCGACATCCGTAATGGCCGGTCCGCTTCGCGGGGTGAGGGACGCCACTCCCTTCCAAAGTTGCATCCAGTTTTCATAGGTGCCGATCAGCCGAGTTCTCCGAGGAGTCCCGATGCTGACCGAGCAGTACGCGGTGGTCCACGAGCACCTCTTCGCCGCCGTCGCGGAGGTCCTCGGCGAGGCCGTCACGCCCGAGGTGGCGGCCGCCTGGAACGAGGTCTACTGGCTGATGGCGAACGCCCTCGCGCCGTCGAGAAGCGGCTGTACGAGGAGAGCGGCGCCGTGGCCCGCGGGAGTGGGAGGTCGTCGAGCGGGTCGAGGAGACCGTGGACGTCGTCACCTTCCGGCTGCGGCCGGTGGACGGGGGCCGGTGACCGGCTTCCGTGCCGGGCAGTACGTCTCGGTCGGCGTGACCCTGCCCGACGGGGCCCGGCACGGCAGTACAGCCTGTCCGGGGCACCGGGCGAGACGGTGCGCCAGATCAGCGTCAAGCGCGTGCATGGCGGGACGACGCGCGACGGCCAGGTCTCGAACGTCCTCCACGCGCGCGTGCGGCCCGGTGACGTCCTGGAGCTGTCGGAGCCGTACGGCGACCTCGTCCTGGACGCCGGCCCGGACCCCCCTGTGCTGCTCGCCTCGGCGGGCATCGGCGTGACCCCCGTGATCGCGATGCTGGCCGGCCTCGCCGCCACGGGCCACCGCGGCCCGGTCACCGTCGTGCACGGCGACCACTCCCCCGCGGGCGACGCCCTGCGCGCCGACCACGAGACGTACGCCGGCAAACTGTCCGGACGCCTCCGTGTACTTCTTCTACGAGCGGGACGCCGAGCCGGGCCACCGCACCGGCCTGGTCGACCTGACCGGCATCGCCGTACGCGCGCGTACCTGTGCGGGCCGCTGCCCTTCCTGCGCGCGGTCCGCGCCCGGCTGATCGAGAAGGGTGTGGCTCCGGCGGACGTGCACTACGAGGTGTCCGGGCCGGACCTGTGGCCGGCGCAGGGCTAGAACCGGGGCCGCGGCCGACGCAGGACCGGACGTGAGCGGCACGCGGCCGGAACCGGACCCGCGGTCGGCGCGGGCCGGGAAGGAGGGGTCTCAGGCGCCGAAGCGGAGGGCGCCCTCGCGGCCGGTCTCCTGGTTCTCGGCCACGTACGGGCGCAGCTCCTCCTCGTAGGCGGCGAACGCCTTGGTGTGGTCGCCGCCGGACTCGGCGAGGTGCCGGGCGAGGGTCCGGGCACCGATCAGCGCCTGCGAGGTGCCCATGCCCGAGGTGGGGGCGGCGCAGTAGCCGGCGTCGCCCACGAGCACCACCCGGCCCTCGGACCAGCGGTCGAGGTGGACCTGGCAGGCCGAGGAGAAGTAGAAGTCGGCGGCGGCGGCCATGTCCTGGAGCAGGCGGGGCACGATCCAGCCGGCGCCGGCCATCCGTTCGCACGTGATCCGCTCCTGCTCCGCGCGGTCCAGCAGGTCCAGCCGCGGGGAGTCGCCGGCGAAGGAGAGGCTGACGGACATCCGGTCGGGGTCGCCCGCGCTGAACGCGTACACCGCCCGGCCGGGCGACTGCCGCAGCGCGCCCCGGTGATCGAGACCGAGATGGTTCGGCGCGCTGAAGCCCACCCCGGACAGACCGAGGTACCGGATCACCTCGGCGTGCGGGCCGAAGACCAGGCGGCGCACCGCGGAGTAGATGCCGTCGGCGCCGACGACCAGGTCGAAGGTGTCCGCTGCGGCGCGTTCGAAGCCGACGCGGACGCCGTCGCTGTCCTGCTCGAGCGCGTTGACCGAGTCGTCGAACACATAGCGCGCGGAGTCGCGCGTGTGCTCGTGGAGGATGCGGGTCACCTCGCGCTTGGGCACCTCCAGCTCGCCGGCGAAGACCTCGGCCGGCAGCTCGCCGACGCGGTTGCCGTCGGCGTCCAGCAGGTCGGTGCCGCGCATCCCGGTGGCGTGCCCCCGCACCTCCTCCAGGATGCCCAGCTCCCGCAGCACCTCGAAGGCCGCGCCCCGGAAGTCGACGGCGTAGCCGCTGTCACGCAGTGCCGGTGCCCGCTCGACGACGGTGACCTCGTGACCGTCGCGGTGCAGGAACCAGGCAAGGGCGGGACCGGCGACGCTCGCGCCGGAGATCAGGATCTTCATGACGAACCCCCGTTGTCGTTTCGAGTCGGGGGCCAGCCTCCATCGGGCACACTCGGTGATCAACGGCTGGTTTCGGCCAGCGCGTTCAGCCGTCCCCGGCCGTGCCCCGGGAGATGCCCAGCAGCAGCGGGCCGGTGGGGTCGGCGACGATGTCGGAGGCCGTGACCGGGTCCAGTGCCGCGAAGAAGGCCTCCTGGGCCCGCGCAGGGCGTCGACCCATTTCCGTGCCCTCTCTACGGAAGGAGCCCCCTTCCCCACTACGATCAGCGAGCCCGACCCCATCCGTCCGATCCCTTTTCCCCAGAAGGACACACCTCATGGGTTCCGCCAAGAACAGCAGCACCGCGGCGCGCAAGGCGCGCATCGAGGAGATGCGGCACGCCGATCGTGTCCGCGAGCGCCGCAACCGGGCGCTCACCATCGCCGCCAGCGCGGTGGTCGTCGCCGGTCTCGTCGTCGGCGGTGTGGTCCTGGTGAACTCGCAGTCGGACAAGAAGGACTCGTCCGCGAGCGGTGACGCCAAGGGCTCCGGGGACTCGGGGCACTTCACCACCGGCAAGGACGGGGTGCGGACCTGGTCCGGCAAGCTGGCGCGCACCCACGTGACGAGCAAGGTGTCGTACCCGATGCACCCGCCGGTGGGCGGCAACCACAACCCGGTCTGGCTGAACTGCAACGGCGACGTCTACACCGAGCCGGTGCGGGACGAGAACGCCGTGCACGCGCTGGAGCACGGCGCGGTCTGGGTGACGTACACCGGCAAGGCGAAGAAGGCCGACGTCGACGCGCTCGCGGCGAAGGTGAAGAAGACGCCGTACTCGCTGATGAGCCCGTACGAGAACCAGGCCGCGCCGCTGGTCCTGTCGGCGTGGGGCCACCAGGTGACGGTGAAGGGCGCGGATGACCCGGAGGTGGACAAGTTCTTCGTCACCTACGTGCAGGGCCGGCAGACGCCCGAGCCGGGCGCCTCGTGCACCGGTGGGGTCATGAAGTGAGCCGGCGGTACATCGGCTGGGCCACGGGGGCCGCGGCGGCGGTACTCGTCGCGGCCGGCGCGATCACCTACGCGGTCGCCGAGGACACCGGCGGATCGGATACGACGACGCCGGGTGCGGACTCCGCCGACGCCGGGTTCGCGCGGGACATGGCCGTCCATCACCAGCAGGCCGTGGAGATGTCGTACATCGTGCGGGACCGCACGAAGAACGAGGAAGTGCGCCGGCTCGCCTACGACATCGCGCAGACCCAGGCCAACCAGCGCGGCATGCTGCTGGGCTGGCTGGACCTGTGGGGGCTGCCGAAGGTGTCGGCCGAGCCGCCGATGACCTGGATGGGCATGGGTGACATGGCCTCCGGCAAGGACGGCGCGCTGATGCCGGGCATGGCGACCAACACCGAGCTGGGCAAGCTGCGGTCGCTGAGCGGGAAGCAGGCGGAGGTCCTCTATCTCCAGCTGATGACGGACCATCACAGGGGCGGTGTCCACATGGCCGAGGGGTGTGTCGCCAAGTGCGCCGTCGGCGTGGAGAAGAGGCTCGCGCAGGGCATGGTCGATGCGCAGCAGTCGGAGATCGAGCTGATGGCCGGCATGCTCAAGGAGCGCGGCGCACAACCCCGTTCGTAACACCGCCGTAAGGACGAAAGTGGCAAATCGCCACAGTTGACGGGTACTTGAGTTTCTCTTGACTTTCACCTTTCCCTGGCATGAACGGTTCATCGACAGAGTGGCCCCCATCGTGTGATCCATTCGCCGGCCGACACCGCCGCGGGCCGGCGCGCGGAGCCTCGACGTACCGACCACTACATGCATGCGAACCGCATCGCAGGGGGTTACATGAGATCCAACCGCGCCAAAATGCGTGTCGGCGTGAGCATGGCAGCGACACTGCCCATGATCGCCGGTGCGCTGGCGCTGGGCATACCCGCGGCACACGCTGCGGACAGCCCCGCTCGTGACGCACTGAAGGGCACCAAGCCGCTCTGGGCCACGGCCAAGGCGGACAAGGGCGCCACCTCGAACAGCGTCCAGGTCAAGGCCCGGGTCTACCTGGCCGGCCGGGACCAGGCCGGACTCGCCGCCTACGCCAAGGCGGTGTCCGACCCCAGCTCGCCGCAGTACGGCAAGTACCTGAGTGCCAAGAAGGCCGAGGCCCGCTTCGGAGCCACCAAGGCCCAGGTCGCCGCCGTCAAGTCCTGGCTGAAGTCGGCCGGCCTGACGGTCACCGGGGTCACCCCGCACTACGTCGCCGTCTCCGGTGACGTGGCCGCCGCCGAGAAGGCCTTCGGCACCCAGCTGCACAACTTCACCAAGGGGTCGAAGACTTACCGCGCCCCCGCGCAGACCGCGTCCGTGCCGGCCGGCCTGCGCGGCGCCGTCCTGACCGTCACCGGCCTGGACAACGCGCCGCACAAGGCGACCCACGCCGACCAGCTGCCGCCCCCGGACGCCGTGTTCAGGAACTCCGGGCCGTTCTCCTCGTACTACGGCTCGAACATCGCGGCCACGCTGCCGGACGCGTACGGCCAGAAGATCCCGTACGCGATCAAGGGTTACACCGGCAAGCAGCTGCGTGCCGCCTACGGCGCCGGCACCTACACCGGCAAGCACGTCCGCATCGCCATCACGGACGCGTACGCCTCGCCGACCATCGCCTTCGACGCGGGCACCTACGCGAAGAAGAACGGTGACGCGGCCTGGAAGACCGGCCAGTTGCACCAGGCGCTGCCGAAGAACTACACGAAGACCGAGGAGTGCGGCGCGGCCGGCTGGTACGGCGAGGAGACCCTCGACGTCGAGGCCGTGCACGCGGTCGCGCCCAACGCCGACGTCACCTACGTGGGCGCCGCGTCCTGCTACGACGACGACCTGCTGGACTCGCTCAGCAAGATCGTCGACAAGCACCTGGCCGACATCGTCTCCAACTCCTGGGGCGACATCGAGGCCAACCAGACGCCGGACCTCGCGGCCGCCTACGACCAGGTCTTCCAGCTGGGCGCGGTGCAGGGCATCGGCTTCTACTTCTCCTCCGGTGACAACGGCGACGAGGTCGCCAACACCAAGACCAAGCAGGTCGACACCCCGGCCAACTCGGCGTGGGTGACCGCGGTCGGCGGTACCTCGCTGGCCGTCGGCAAGGGCGACAAGTACCAGTGGGAGACCGGCTGGGGCACCGAGAAGGCCGCACTGTCGGCCGACGGCAAGAGCTGGACGGACTTCCCCGGCGCGTTCACCTCGGGCGCGGGCGGCGGCACCAGCAAGACCGTGCCGCAGCCGTACTACCAGAAGGGCGTCGTGCCGAAGGCGCTGGCCACGGCCAACAACGCCGCCGGCAACCGCGTCGTCCCGGACATCGCGGCCATCGCCGACCCGAACACCGGCTTCCTGGTCGGCCAGACCCAGACCTTCCCGGACGGCTCCGAGCAGTACAGCGAGTACCGCATCGGCGGCACCTCGCTGGCCGCCCCGGTGATCGCGGCGGTCCAGGCCCTCGCCCAGGAGGCGCGCGGCGGCAAGGCGCTCGGCTTCGCCAACCCGTCGATCTACGCGAAGTACGGCAAGAAGGGCGTCTTCCACGACGTCACGGACAACCCGACGGGCTCCGGCCTCGCGGTTGTCCGCGTGGACTTCGCCAACGGCCTCGACGCCGCCGACGGCCTGCTGACCTCGGTCCGCAGCCTCGGCAAGGACAGCTCGCTGTCCGCGGTGAAGGGCTACGACGACGTGACCGGCGTGGGCTCCCCCGCGAACGGCTACGTCCAGTCGTACCGCCGCCACTGATCCTGCGGATCGGCTAGGGGGCGTGGGGTCCGGTGGACCTCACGCCCCCGTCGCATTCGCGTCCGAGCCCCGCTTCGCGAGCGCGGACCAGGGCGGACCGGGGATCCGCGGCCGGTCGATTGCCTGAAGCTCCTGTTCTGCGAGCCGCGCCGAACTGTCGCATATTGGCACGTGGTGACCTTTCCCTGGGGACGGGGCGGCATCGTTGTTTCGCCGCTGCCCCGACAGGCGTCCGCTCGCGATCACCCCGTGGGCGGCCGGGCGCCCTTTGCCGGGCAGTCCAGCCGGGCGTATCGGCGCCTTCTCGGATCGCCCCCGGGGTCCCCGACGCGGCTCCCGCGCAAGCGACGACCGTGGACCGGTCCGCAGCGTCTTCGACGCGAGGGACGCCCGGACAACGTTGTCCGGATGGCCGTCACCCCTGGCCCGCGCTCGGAAGTGACGCGCCCAGCGGCGCACCAAGGAGGCTGTATGTCGTTCCATGACCCGGCAGTGCTCGAATGCCCCTTCGACTTCGCCGACGAGCTGGAATTCGATCCCTCACTGGCCGCATTGGCGCAGCGCGGACCGGTCAGCCGGATCCGGTTGCCCTACGGCGAGGCCGAGGCGTGGCTGGTCACCAGCTTCGCCGGAGTGCGCCAGGTGACGTGCGATCCGAGATTCAGCCGGGCGGCGATCATCGGGCGTGACTATCCGAGGATGACGCCGGAGCCCATCGTGTCACCGGAATCGATCAATGTGACGGACCCGCCGCACGTCACCCGGTTGCGGCAGGCGGCGGCCCAGGCGTTCACCCGGGAGCGGGTGGCGGCCATGCGGCCGGCTGTGGACGGGGTCGTGGCCAAGCTGCTCTCGGCGGTGGCCGAGGTGGGACCGCCCGCGGATCTCGTGACGTCTCTGTCGGTTCCCCTGCCCCACCTGACGATCTGCGAGCTGCTGGCCGTACCGGAGGCCGACCGCGAGCAGCTGCGTACGTACACTATGCGGCTGCTGGCCACCTCTCCGGCCGCCCGGAAGGACGCGGCCGACGCCAAGGCCGGCCTGCGGGCGTACTTCGCCGGACTGGTCCCGGCCCGGCGGAGCACGCCGGGCGAGGACCTGCTCAGCGCGATGGCCACCGCCCCGGTGCCGCCGGGCGAGGAGCCGCTGAACGACGACGAGCTGGCGGTCATGGCCGTGACGCTCATCCTCAGCGGCAACGACACCGCGACCTGCCAGATCAGCAACATCGTGTACCTGCTGCTGACCCGGCCCGAGGAGCGTGCCGCGCTGGCGCTCGACTCCGGCCGGTTCCCCGGCGCCCTGGAGGAGCTGCTGCGGTTCATCCCCTTCCGCAAGGGCGTGGGCATCCCGCGGATCGCGCTGGAGGACGCGGAGGTCGAGGGAACCGCCATAGGTGCCGGCGACTATGTGCACGTGTCCTACCTGGCGGCCAACCGCGATCCGGCCGTCTTCCCCGATCCGCACACACTGGACCTCGAACGGCCGGTGCGCCCGCACATGACGTTCGGGTGGGGCGGGCACCACTGCCCCGCCGCACCGCTCGCGCGGGCGGAGCTGGAGAGTGCGGTCACCGGCTTGCTGACCCGCTTTCCCCACCTGCGCCTCGCCGTCGCGCCCGAGGACATCCAGTGGGACACCGGGACCATCCGCCGCTTCCCGCTGCGCCTGCCGGTCACCTGGTGAAGCCGGAGCGGGCCGGCCGGCCCGGCATGGCCGCCGGCCGGCCCGCCACGGCAGCTGAAGACACACAAAGCGGGGCGCGCCCCTCGCCACCGGAGACACCGAGCACGCGGGCCGCATGGCCACGGCCGCTCTGCCTCACGCGCAGGCCGGCCCACCAACGCGACTGAAGACACAC
>NZ_JBWKIR010000003.1:358401-425276 GCF_056432605.1 Streptomyces sp. NPDC045022 | reverse complement strand
AAGACACACAAAGCGGGGCGCCCCCCTCGCCACCGGAGACACCGAGCACGCGGGCCGCATGGCCACGGCCGCTCTGCCTCACGCGCAGGCCGGCCCGCCGAGCCGGGTGGGCATGGCGTCAGTGCTGCAGCGCGCCCGACTCCTCCGGCACGTGGGAGGTGACCACGCGGCCCACCGACGGAGTCTCGCGGCGCCGGTCCACCGCGTACGCCACGGCTGCCACGCCGAGGCCGAGGACGGCGAGGGCCGCGCCCGTGAGCGCGGGGGACGTCACGCCGAAGCCCGCCGCGAGGGCCAGGCCGCCGATCCAGGCGCCGCCGGCGTTGGCCAGGTTGAAGGCCGCCTGGTTGGCCGAGGAGGCGAGGGACGGGGCCGCCGCGGCCTTCTCCATCACCATCAGCTGGAGCGGCGAACCCGTGACGAAGGCCGCCATGCCGAGCAGGGTCACGGCGACGGCCGCGCTCCACTCGGCGCGCATCAGCGGCGGGAACAGCAGGAGCACCGCCGCCAGGGAGGCCAGGCCGCCGAAGAGCGTGCCGCGCAGGGAGTGGTCCGCGAGGCGGCCGCCCAGGAGGTTGCCGGCGGTGGCGCCCACGCCGAAGAGGGCGAGGAGCAGCGTCACGTCGGTCTCGGCGAAGCCGGCGGAGTCCGTCAGCATCGGGGTGACGTAGCTGTAGGCCGCGAAGAGCGCGCCGAAGCCGGCCACCGTCGTACCGAGGGCCAGCCACACCGGCAGGGACTTCAGCGCCGCGACTTCGCCGCGCAGTCCGGTCGCGGACGTGTGGGTGCGGTCCTGCGGGATCAGCAGGGCCAGCGAGGCGATCGCCGCCAGGCCGATCGCGCTCACGCCCAGGAAGGTGGCCCGCCAGCCGAGGTGCTGGCCCATCAGCGTGGCGACGGGCACGCCCGCGATGTTGGCGACCGTCAGGCCGAGGAACATCAGCGAGACGGAGCGTGCCTTGCGCTCCGGCGGGACCATGTTCGTGGCGACGACCGCGCCCACGCCGAAGAAGGCGCCGTGCGGCAGGCCGCTGACGAAGCGGGCGGCCAGGAGGGAGCCGTTGCCGGGGGCGAACGCGGAGAGCGCGTTGCCCGCGACGAACAGGGCCATCAGGGCGATGAGGACGGTGCGGCGGGACATGCGGGCCGTCACGGCGGCCAGGAGCGGGGCGCCGATGACGACGCCCAACGCGTACGCCGAGACCAGGTGCCCGGCGGTGGGGATCGAGATGTGCAGGTCGTCCGCGACGTCGGGCAGCAGGCCCATCATCACGAACTCGGTGGTACCGATGCCGAAGGCGCCGACGGCCAGTGCGAGCAGGGCCAGGGGCATGAAGGGACCTTTCAGAGCGGAGTGCCGTACGGGTTCGAGTCCCGCAGTATGTTTCCGTACGGAACAAATGCGCTGAGGGTCAGCATTCCTCGGGATCAGGAGGCTGTGTCGAGCTTCACACGGGCCGCCACCGGCAGATGGTCGCTGTTGGTGCGCGGAAGCGTCCAGGAGCTCTCCGGCTCGACACCCTTGACCATGATCTGGTCGATCCGCGCCATCGGGAACGACGCCGGCCAGCTGAAGCCGAAGCCGCTGCCCGCCGCGCCCTGCGTGGAGCGCAGCTGCGAGGTGACGGCGTTGAGCGAGCGGTCGTTCATCGTGCCGTTGAGGTCGCCGAGCAGCACGACGCGCTGCACGGTCTCGTCGGCGATCGCCTCACCGAGCGCGTCGGCGCTCTTGTCGCGCTGCCGGGCGGTGAAGCCGGCCTGCATCTTCACCCGCACCGAGGGCAGGTGCGCCACGTAGACCGCGACCGGGCCCCGCGGGGTCGTCACGGTGGCGCGCATCGCCCGCTTCCAGCCGAGCTTGATGTCGACGGCCTGGACGTCGGCCATCGGGTACCTGCTCCACAGACCGACCGTGCCGACGACGGCGTGGTACTTGTACGTCTGCGCGAGCGCCTTCTCGTAGACGGGCACGGCGGAGCCGGGCAGTTCCTCCAGGGCCAGTACATCGGCGCCGGAGGCGGCCACGTCGGTGGCGGTCGCGGCCGGGTCGGGGTTGTCGGCGTTGACGTTGTGGGTGGCCACCATCAGGTCGCCGCCGCCGCCCGACTTGTCGCCGAGCAGCCCGCCGAAGAGGTTCAGCCAGACGATCGCCGGGAGGAGGACCGCGATCAGGGCGGTCGCCGACTTCCGGATCAGGGCGAGGACCACCAGCACCGGGATGGCCACGCCCACCCAGGGCAGGAACGTCTCGGTGAGACTGCCGAGGTTGCCCACCCGGTTGGGGATGCGGGAGTGCACCAGCATCACCAGGGCGAGCAGCAGGGCCAGTACGGCGAGGACGATGCCGCGGCGCCAGACGCGCCGGTCGCCGCGCCAGCCGTCGAACAGGCGGTGCGCCAGGCGCCGAAGCCGGGATCCTGGTCGCTCGGGCCCCGAGCCGCCGTTGTCCGTCTCCGTCATGTACGCCTGCTGCGCCATACCGTCTGCCTCACTGCCTGCTGTGCACACCGTTCGTCCCCGTGCTCTTCCGACCCTAGGGGATGATCGGCGTCGATCCCGCCGTCCCATGACGGCCGTACGGAAGACGAGGACGAACGGAGCGGGACCGAGGGTTCCTGTCACCCCCGGGACCGGCGAGGTCTGTGACGAAACACGCACATGAGTGCTACGTGACTGTCGAGCTGACGGGTCGTAGGCCCGCCAGGACCGTGTCGACGATCTGCTCCGCCAGATTCTCCGGCAGATCGGCGTCGGGGCGCATGACGGTGCGCACGAGCATGGGGCCGACGAACATGTCGTTGGCCAGTTCCAGGTCGACGTCCGGCCTGAGTTCGCCGTTCTCCCGCGCGCGCCGCAGCACGTCCAGGGCGAGGACGCGCCGGGGCGCTATGACGCTGGCGTGGTAGGCCGCCCAGATCCTGGGGCTGGACTTCATCTGGGCGTAGACGTTGTGCAGGATGGCCGACGAACGGCTGGCGAGACCGCGCTGGCGCAGGGACTCCAGCAGGACGACGAGGTCGTCGCGCAGGGAGGTGCCGGGGAGTTGGGGGTCGGGGGGTTCGGCGGCGCGTACGACGTCGACGAACAGTTCCTCCTTGCCGCTCCAGCGGCGGTAGATGGTGGCCTTGCCGACCCCGGCCGTGCGCGCGACCCGCTCGATGGACAGCTCGGCGAGGGGCACGCCCTCCTCCAGGAGCTTCACCACGCCTTCCAGGATGGCGCGTTCCACGGCTTCACTGCGTGGCCGGCCCCGCACGGGTCCGTCCGGTCGCGGCCGGCTGTCGGCAAGGGTCACGTCACTGTCGTCCTCTCACTGTGCTGCGGGGATTGTCCCGCAGCGGACTCCTTCCACCGTGGAGTTCCGCTCGACTCTCAGTCCGTGGCGTCGACCAACTCCCGTTCCTTCCGGCCCTCCTGCCCGGCCGGCGGCTTGCCCGGCAGGAAGAGGGCCACCACCACGGCGCCGATCAGCGCGACGGCCGTACCGCACAGGGCGGTGACGTGCATGGCGTGCAGGAACGCGTCGTTGGCGGGCGTGACCAGGGCGTTGCCCCGCGGGCCGAGCTTCTCGGCGATGCCGAGGGTGGCCGCGATGGACTCGGCGGCGGTGTCGCGCAGACCGGGCGGCAGCAGGCCGAGCTTGCCCTCGATGCCGTTGCGGTACGAGGCGGAGAGCACCGAGCCGAGGACGGCGATGCCGAGGGCGCCGCCGACCTGACGGAAGGTGTTGCTGAGCGCCGAGGCGGAGCCGGCCTTCTCGCGCGGCAGGGCCTGCATGATGACGACCGAGGTCGGCGTCATGATGTGCGCCATGCCGGTGCCCATGAGGAAGAAGACGACCTCCAGCAGCCAGATCGGCGTGTCGGCCTCGAAGCCGGCGAACGCGGCCAGCGTCGCCGCGACCAGCAGCAGTCCGCCGGTGGTGGTGGCCTTGTTGCCGAACCGGTCGACCAGCAGCCGGGCGCGCGGCGCGAAGATCAGCTGGGCGACGGCGAGCGGCAGCATCAGCACACCGGACTCCAGCGGCGAGTAGCCGCGCACGCTCTGGGTGTAGAAGACGCCGAAGAAGGTGACGCCCATCAGCGCGAAGAAGACCAGGGCGATGGCACCCATGGCGGCCGAGAAGACCTTGTTCTTGAAGTACGTGACGTCGAGCGACGGGTGGTCGCTGCGCTTCTCGTGGACGACGAAGACGGCGAGGACGACGAGACCGGCCACGATGGTCGCCAGCACCTTGGCGTCGGTGAAGTCGGCCAGCTCGCCGCCCTTGATGATGCCGTAGACCAGCAGCACCAGGCCGACGACGGACAGCACCACGCCGATCGGATCCAGCCGGCCGGGGTTCGGGTCGCGGGAGTCGGGCACCAGCCAGGCCATGAGGGCGAGCGCGGAGATCACGATCGGCACGTTGACGAAGAAGACCGAGCCCCACCAGAAGTGGTCGAGGAGCGCACCGCCGGTGATCGGGCCGATGGCGATGGCGAGGCCGACGCCGCCGGCCCAGATGCCGATGGCCTTGGGCTGCTCCTCGCGCTCGAAGACGTTCATCAGCACGGCGAGGGTGGCGGGCATGACGAAGGCGGCACCGACGGCCATCAGGGCGCGGTAGGCGATCAGCTGGCCCGGGGAGCCGGACTCGGCGGCGAGCGCCGAGCCGATGCCGAACACGGCGATGCCGCCGAGCAGCACCTTCTTGCGGCCGAGGCGGTCACCGACCAGGCCGGCGGTGAACAGCAGGCCGGCGAAGACGAGGGTGTAGGCGTTGATCGCCCACTCGATCTCGCTCTGGGTGGCGCCGAGGCCGGTCGGCGCCGGGCTGGCGATGGTCTTGATGGCGACGTTCAGGATCGAGTTGTCGAGCACCACGATCAGCAGGCTCAGCATCAACACGCCGAGGATCGCCCAGCGGCGCCGGTGCACCGCTTCCGGTATCCGTGGGGCAGGGGCGGGACTTGTCATGTCTCGAGCCTACTTTCATTTCGATACGGAACCGTCTCGTATCGAATTTCTTTACCAACGTCTTACGCGACTTCCGGCCACGGGCGGGGATCACAGAGGGTCCCCCTGGCCGTCACTGGCACGAGGTGCCACCATGGAGACGATCCGGGGACGCCGTCAGGGCGCCTCGAGATGACTGAAGGAGCCGTTGCCATGACGCAGCTTTCGGCTGCCCAGAACAAGCCTTCCGACGGCAGCAAGGCGCTGTACGGGGGGAAGGGCACCCGCCGCATCACGGTCCGCGACATCGCCCTCGCCAAGGAGCGCGGCGAGAAGTGGCCCATGCTCACCGCCTACGACGCGATGACCGCGTCCGTCTTCGACGAGGCCGGCATTCCGGTGATCCTCGTCGGCGACTCGGCGGGCAACTGCCACCTCGGGTACGAGACCACCGTGCCCGTCACCCTCGACGAGATGACGATGCTCTCGGCGGCCGTCGTCCGCGGTACGACCCGCTCCCTGATCGTCGGCGACCTGCCCTTCGGCTCCTACCAGGAGGGTCCGGTGCAGGCGCTGCGCTCGGCGACCCGGCTGGTGAAGGAGGCCGGAGTCGGCGCGGTCAAGCTGGAGGGCGGCGAGCGTTCGCACGAGCAGATCCGGCTGCTGGTGGAGTCCGGCATCCCGGTGATGGCCCACATCGGCCTGACCCCGCAGTCCGTCAACGCGATGGGCTACCGGGTGCAGGGGCGGGGCGAGGAGGCGGCACAGCAGCTGCTGCGCGACGCCAAGGCCGTGCAGGACGCGGGCGCGTTCGCGGTCGTGCTGGAGCTGGTTCCCGCGGAGCTGGCGGCCGAGGTGACGCGGGTGCTGCACATCCCGACCGTCGGGATCGGCGCCGGGCCGGAGACGGACGCGCAGGTGCTGGTGTGGACCGACATGCTGGGTCTGACCTCCGGGCGGGTGCCGAAGTTCGTCAAGAAGTACGCCGACCTGCGTGCGGTCATGGGCGACGCGGTGAGGGAGTTCGCGGAGGACGTCGTCGGCGGGACCTTCCCGTTGGAGGAGCACTCCGTCCACTGAGCGTCAGGGCGCCGACCGAGCGCCGACCGAGCCACTGCGGCACCACCGGGCAGCCCGCCGATCTTCCCCCGTCGGCGGGCTGCCGCTTTGCGGCTCCGGCCGTCCCCGGGGGCTGTCGGCGGGTTGTCGGCGGCGCGGGCGGGGGTGTCGGCGGCTTGTCGGTGCTTTGTCGGTGGGGCCTGACAGTGTCATCCACATGACACGCATCGACGACAACCCCGCCGGCACGGGCCACGCCGTGACCGTACGGGGGCTGGTCAAGCACTACGGCGAGACCAAGGCGCTGGACGGCGTCGACCTGGACGTGCGCGAGGGCACCGTGATGGGTGTGCTCGGGCCGAACGGCGCCGGCAAGACCACCCTCGTACGGATCCTGTCCACCCTGATCGCCCCGGACACCGGGCAGGCCGTCGTGGCCGGCTACGACGTCCTGCGCCAGCCCCGCCAGCTGCGCCGGGCCATAGGGCTCACCGGCCAGTACGCCTCGGTGGACGAGAAGCTGCCGGGCTGGGAGAACCTGTACCTGATCGGGCGGCTGCTGGACCTGTCCCGCAAGGACGCCCGCGCCCGGGCCGACGAGCTGCTGGAACGGTTCTCCCTCACCGAGGCCGCGCGGCGCCCGGCGAGCACGTACTCCGGCGGAATGCGGCGGCGGCTGGACCTCGCCGCCTCGATGATCGGCCGGCCCGCCGTGCTCTTCCTGGACGAGCCGACGACCGGCCTCGACCCGCGCACCCGCAACGAGGTGTGGGACGAGGTGAAGGCGATGGTCGGGGAGGGTGTCACCGTGCTGCTCACCACCCAGTACATGGAGGAGGCCGAGCAGCTCGCCTCCGAGCTGACCGTCGTGGACCGCGGCAAGGTCATCGCGAACGGCGGCATCGACGAGCTGAAGGCCCGCGTCGGCGGGCGCGCGCTGCGGGTGCGGCCGGTGGATCCGCTGCAGCTGCGGCCGCTCGCCGGGATGCTGGACGAGCTGGGCATCACCGGGCTCGCGGCCACCACCATGGACACCGAGACGGGGACGCTGCTGGTGCCGATCCTCAGCGACGAGCAGCTGACCGCCGTGGTCGGAGCGGTCATCGCGCGCGGCGTCACGATCTCCTCCATCACCACCGAACTGCCCAGCCTGGACGAGGTGTTCCTGTCGCTCACCGGCCACCGTGCCAGTGCCCCGCAGGACGCCGAGCCCACCGACTCCCGCCAGGAGGTCGCCGTATGAGCGCCACGACCGTCACTTCGGCCGACGTCCGCATCCCGCTGCGCGGGCATCTGCGGCACACCGGCGCGCTGATCCGGCGCAACCTGCTGTGGATCCGGCAGGACCCCGAGTCGATGTTCGACGCGATCCTGTTCCCCGTGATCTTCACCCTGCTGTTCGTGTACGTCTTCGGCGGCTCGATCGGCAAGGCCATGGGCGGCGGCCAGGACGAGTACGTGCAGTACATCGTGCCCGGCCTGATGGCCATGATGGGCATGAACATGGCCCAGGGGGTGGGCACCGGCTTCAACCAGGACTTCAACTCCGGTGTCATGGACCGGTTCCGCTCCCTGCCCATCGGCCGGGGCTCCGTACTCTTCGCGAAGATCGCGGTGGAGCTGATGCGGATGCTGTTCGCGACCATTGTGCTGATGGTGGTCGCCGTCCTCGTGGGGTACGACATCAAGCACTGGAGCGGTCTGCTGGCCTCCGTGGGGCTGTCCGCGGTGTTCGGCTCGGCGCTGATGTGGGTGTTCCTCACGCTCGGCGTGATGATGAAGAACGCACAGTCCGTGCAGGCCATGGGGTTCCTGGTGCTGATGCCGCTGCAGTTCGGCTCGTCGATCTTCGCACCGACCGCCTCCATGCCGGGCTGGCTGCAGCACTTCACCGACTACAACCCGCTCTCCGCGCTGGCCGACACCGCCCGCGGCCTGATGGAGGGCGGCCCGATCGCGCACGACCTGTGGGTGGTGCTGATCTGGTCGGTGGGGCTCACCGCGGTGATGGCGCCGGTGGCGATCCACAAGTTCCGTACCAAGGCCTGAGGTTCGCCGACGGTCAGAACAGGGCGGTGGCCTCCGCGAGGGAGAGGCCACCGCCCTGGGTGTACGCGGCCTCGTACCCGGGGCCGTCGAGCGTCTCCCGGATCCGGGCCTCGGTCAGGTCGTGCACCCGGCGCTCCACACCGGAGAGGACATGGCCGGCCGGCAGCAGGGCGACGGCGGCGGCCATGCAGCGGGCGGCGTCGGCGGCACGGCGGCCGCCGTCGGCGCGGGCGAGGGCCATCGCGGCGACGGTGAGGCAGACGGAGTGCAGGTGCGGGGTGAGGGCTTCGGACAGCGGGTCGGTGGCGAGCCGGAGCGCCTTGTGCACCCGGGGCAGCGCCTCCTCGGTCCGGCCGTCGAGGGCGTCCACCCAGGCCTCCTGGGTGAGGATCAGGGCGTCGAAGACGACGAAGTGCGCGATCTTGAACTCCTCGCGGAGCAGCCGGAGTTGTTCGCGCGCCTCGACGGTTTCGCCGGTCAGTCCCAGCCAGCAGGCGAGGTAGAGCCGGGCGGCGGGCATCGCCTCGTTGAGGGAGCCGTCCTGGCTCGCGATGACGTCCCGCAGCATCCGCTCGCCGCGTTCGGTCTCGCCCGCCTCCATGTACACGCTGCCGAGGCGGGCGCGGAGCACGGCCGTCTGAGCGCGGGCGCCCAGGCGTTCGGCGTGGTCGATCGCGGCCCGGTAGTCGGCGGCGGCCTCGCGGTAGGCGCCCTTGCGTTCGCGGGCCTCACCGCGTGCCGACAGGGCCTCGGCGGTGCCCCAGTCGTCGCCGAGGCGGCGGTAGATCTCCAGCGCCTCGTCCGCGTCACGGGTGGCGTCGCCGGCCCAGGCGGTGCGGTTGGCGAGGAGGTTGGCGCGCAGTTGCAGGGCGCCGGCCAGCTCCCACTCGTAGCCGGGGGTGTCCCGGCACGTCCGCACGGCGGCGTCGATGATGGTGCGCAGCCGGTCGACACCGCTGGTCAGCATCTCGGCGAAGAACCACAGCATGCCCGGGGCGCGGCAGGTCTGCGGCAGGCCCGGCTCGTAGACCTGGGTGATGACGCGGAGCTTGGCCTGCGCCTCGGGGGTCTGCCAGGCCTCCAGGTCGGTGTCCATGACGGCCAGGTGGGCCAGGTGGACGCCGCGCCGGGCCTCGAGAAGGGTCTCGCCGGTGTACGGGGGCGGGGTATCGGTCAACCGCTGCCACACCGGGCGGGCCCGGCGGACCGGTTCGGTGAACGGGTCGGGGCCGAGCGCCATGACCTCCTGGCACCAGGCGCGGACCTCGATGCGCTGGTCGCGCATCTGCCAGAACCACTGCAGGGACAGCACCAGGCACAGCGCCTCCTGTTCGTCGCGCAGGGCGACGGCGTGCCGGAGGGCGGTGCGCAGGTTCTCGTACTCCAGCTGCATCCGCTCGATGGCGGTGCGCTGTTCGGGGCCGCGCAGCAACGGGTCGGTGCCGCGGGCGAGTTCGCGGTAGTAGGCGAGGTGGGCGCGCTCGGCCTCGGTACGGCATCCGGCGTCGTCGAGCCGTTCGGCGGCGTACTCGGCGACGGTCTCCAGCAGCCGGTAGCGCATCCCGGCGTCGGCCGAGGGGGCGGCCACCACCAGGGACTTGTCGACCAGGGAGCCGAGCGCGTCCAGGGCGACCGGGCCGCACACGGCCTCGGCGGCGGCCAGGTCGCAGCCGCCGGCGAAGACCGACAGACGGGCGAGGACGTCCCGTTCGTCCTCGTCCAGCAGATCCCAGGACCAGTCCACGACGGCCCTGAGGGTCTGCTGCCGGGGCAGCAGGGTGCGGCTGCCGGAGGTGAGCAGCCGGAAGCGGTCGTCGAGCCGGTCCGCTATCTGGCGGGGGGTCAGCATACGGAAGCGGGCCGCCGCGAGTTCGATGGCGAGGGGCAGTCCGTCGAGCCGCCGGCAGATCTCGGCGCAGGCCTCGGGATCGTCCTCGACCCGGAACCCGGGCCGGGCCGCCGCGCCCCGCTCGGCGAGCAGCCGCAGCGCGACCGGTTCGGGCAGCGGCTCCACCGGCCGCACCAACTCGCCGGGCACGCCGAGGGGTTCACGGCTGGTGGCGAGGACGGTCAGCTCCGGGCAGCGGGCCAGCAGGCGCTCGGTCAGCCGGGCGGCGGCCTCGACGACATGCTCGCAGTTGTCGAGGATGATCAGCATCCGGCGCCGGGCGCAGTGCTCCACGAGCCGTTCGAGGGGGTCGTCGTGCCGGTCGGCGACCGCGCGCATGCTGTCGACACCGGCACCGTGCAGGACGGTCTCGCGGGCGCCGATCGCGGTGAGCACGGCCTGCGGTACGGCTTCGTGGTCGTCCACAGGCGCCAGTTCGGCCAGCCACACCCCGTCCCGGACGGTGTGCCGTACCGCCTCGGCGGCCTCCTGGGACAGCCGGGTCTTGCCGGCGCCGCCGGGTCCGAGCAGGGTGACGAGACGGGCCGCGGCGAGATCGGCGCCGATGGCCTCGATGTCGGTCTCCCGGCCGACGAAGGAGGTGAGCCGGGCGGGCAGGTTGCCGGTCCGTGCCGCGGGCTCCGCGTCCGACGGCGCCTCGCTCAGCAACTCGGCATGCAGGGCGCGCAGTTCGGGGCCAGGGTCGGAGCCGAGCCGGTCCGCGAGCAGCCGGCGTACGTCCTCGTAACCGGCGAGCGCCTGGGCCGGGCGGCCGGCGTCGCGCAGGGCGCGCAGCCGCAGCGCCTGCAGCGGCTCGTCCAGCGGGTGGCCGTCGCACAGCGCGATCAGCTCGGGCAGTGACTGCTCGGCCCGGCCGAGGGCGAGGGCGGCGGTGTGCCGGGCGCGCAGGGCGTCCAGGCGGCGGGCCTCCCAGCGGGCCACCTCGGCCGTGTGGCCGGGGAGGTCGGCGAGGGCGGGTCCGCGCCACAGGGCGAGGGCGTCGTCGAGCACGGCGGTGGCCTTGGCCGGGTCGCCGTCGGCGAGGGCGCCCAGGCCGTCGCCGGTGAGCCGGTCGAAGCGGGTGAGGTCGACGTCGTCGGGCGCGGCGGTGAGCCGGTAGCCGCCGTCGGCGGAGGCGACGGCGTCCGCGCCGAGGGCCCGCCGCAACCGGCCGACGAGCGCCTGGAGCGCACCACTCGCGTCGGCGGGCGGGTCGGCGTCCCACACCTCGTCGACCAGCACGCCGGCCGGGACGGTCCGGCCGGCCCGCAGCGCGAGCACGCTCAGCAGGGCACGCAGCCGGGCCCCGCCGACCGGGACGGGCGTACCGTCGGGGCGGATGGCCTGGGTGGTGCCGAGCAGCCGATAGCGCACGGGGTCCATTGTCTCCGGAGCGGTCAGCGGCGGTCACCGGGGTGCGGCGGCGTGCCGTCCGGGACCTCCAGGGTGACGAGGACACCGACGGCACGGCGGACCCGGTACGGGACCCGCCGCGGTGGCTGTTCCTCGTCCTCGAACTCGTCGAACCTCTTCGGGCAGCCTTCGAGGGGCTCCAGGGTCCGTGCGCCGGGCACCGGCTCCAGCTTGCGCCCGGTCGAGCGGAAGATCACCTTCCCGGGTTCCGGTTCGGGGAGTTCGACGGTAAGCGGGTCGTGATGGGCCAGGTACTCCTGGCGCACCAGGTCGATGGCTCGGACGCGGCCGGCGGTCTCCTGGTCGGGGCCGCCGTGGTTCTCCACCCACGCCTCGGCGCCGTGGTATTCGCCCTGGGGGGCGTGGGTGCCGACGGCGACCAGCCGCCAGCCCACCTGGTCCCCCACCGCGAACGGCGTGCCGCAGCACTCCGACTGCCAGTCCTCGTAGAACACCCTCATCAGTGCCATTCCCCCACCTTCCTGGAACCGGACGGTCACCGCGAGACGTTTTCCCCACGCGTGCGCGGCCGGTACGGTCGCAGTTCGCGACCGTTCCCGGACCCCACAGGAGTTCGCCCATGACCACCGCCACCACCCGCCACGGCGATCGGCGGGTCAGTCCCGTGTTCGTCGGGATCCTGGCCGTGACGGCGGTGACCGGCTGGGCCACCTGGACGGGGTTCGCCGCGCAGCCGGGCATCGCGGTGTTCCTGTTCGTGACCGCGGCCTGGATCGTCTCCCTGTGCCTGCACGAGTACGCGCACGCGCGCACCGCCCTGCACAGCGGCGACATCACGGTCGGCGCGAAGGGCTACCTCACCCTGAACCCGCTGAAGTACACGCACGCGCTGCTGAGCATCGTGCTCCCGGTGCTGTTCGTGATCATGGGCGGGATCGGTCTGCCGGGCGGCGCGGTGTTCATCGAGCGCGGCCGCATCCGGGGCCGCTGGCGGCACAGCCTGGTCTCGGCGGCGGGCCCGCTGACGAACGTGCTGTTCGCGGCGGTGTGCACGGCCCCGTTCTGGCTGCACGCGCTGGACGGTGTGCCCCAGGACTTCCGGTTCGCACTGGCGTTCCTCGCGCTGCTGCAGGTGACGGCGGCGATCCTGAACTTCCTGCCGGTGCCGGGCCTGGACGGCTACGGCGTCATCGAGCCGTGGCTGTCGTACCAGGTGAAGCGGCAGGTGGAGCCGTTCGCGCCGTTCGGCCTGCTGTTCGTGTTCGCGCTGCTGTGGGTGCCGTCGGTGAACACCGCGTTCTTCGACGCGATCCACGCGATTCTGCGCGGACTGGGGATCGACGAGGACCAGACGTACTGCGGCTTCGACCTGTTCCGGTTCTGGCGGGACAGCGACCCGTACTGCGCGGTCAGCCCGTGATCTGCTTGCCCTGCGCCGCGGCGGCCCGGCCGCGCTTCACGTAGTAGAAGGTCATGTTGGACGACAGGCCCGCCAGCAGCACCCAGATGATTCCCAGCCAGCTGCCCTGGACGAACGAGACGACCGCGGCGGCCACGGCGAGGAGGCAGACGATCAGGGTGTAGAGGGCGATGCGGGGCATGGGGCTCGGCTCCTTGCGGGGGACACTGCTACGACGACCAGTGTCCCCCATGGACCTTCCGTGGGTCACACGTCGGTGACGCGGAGCCCGGCGTGTGCCTTGTACCGGCGGTTGACGGAGATCAGGTTGGCGACGAGCGACTCGACCTGGTGGGCGTTGCGCAGCCGGCCCGCGAAGACGCCGCGCATGCCGGGGATGCGCCCGGCCAGCGCCTGCACGATCTCCACGTCGGCGCGCTCCTCGCCGAGCACCATCACATCGGTGTCGATCTGCTCGATCTCCGGGTCCTGGAGCAGGACGGCCGACAGATGGTGGAAGGCGGCGGTGACGCGGGAGTCCGGCAGCAGGGCGGCGGCCTGCTCGGCGGCGCTGCCCTCCTCGGGCCGAAGCGCGTAGGCGCCCTTCTTGTCGAAGCCGAGCGGGTTGACGCAGTCCACGACGAGCTTGCCGGCCAGCTCCTCACGCAGGGACTTCAGCGTGTCGCCATGGCCGTCCCACGGTACGGCGACGATCACGATGTCGCTGCGGCGCGCGGTCTCGGCGTTGTCGGCGCCCTCGACACCATGGCCGAGTTCCCCGGCGGCGGTCTGGGCGCGCTCGGCGGACCGGGAGCCGATGATCACCTTCTGGCCGGCCCGGGCGAGCCGGTGGGCGAGGCCCTTGCCCTGCGGTCCGGTGCCGCCGAGCACGCCGACGACGTACCCGGAGACATCGGGCAGGTCCCAGGGGTCCTTGGCGGGGGCCTTCTGTGCGCTGTCGGTAGAGGTCATGGGCCCGACTCTACGTCCGCTGCGGGGCCCGCACCGGCTCGGGCCAGCCGGTGCACGGGCACCCGCCGGAAGGTGATCGTCTCGTAGGCGCCGAAGTCGCCCGTCTCGTACAACAGGCCGACCGTGTCCCGGTCGACGCGGACCAGGTCGGAGTAGGCGGCGGGCAGCCCGTCGACGGTGAACGCCGTGCACCAGGTGGTGCCGCCGTCGGTGGAGGCGCGCAGGGTCATCAGGGCGCGGGCGGCCGGGTCGGCCGGAGCAGAGAACAGCAGCAGGTCGGGGTCGCGGAGCTGGAGAACGGCGGCCTCGCAGACCGGGGCGGTCAGCCCCGCCTGTGGCCGGAAGGGCTTGACCAGAGTCCTCCCGCCGTCCCGGGAGTGGGCGTCGGCGCGGTTGCCGGGCGACGGGGAGTCGTTGCGGGTGTTGAAGTAGACGCGCCCGTCGGTGAGTTCGGCGGCGGTGGTCTCGTTGACATTGACGTAGCCGTCGGTGTTCTCGTCCAGGTAGCCCAGGTACCAGGTCGCGCCGCGGTCGTCGCTGAGCAGGCAGTGGCCGCTGCTGTACTTCTCCTCGGCGCCGGTGTCGGTGCCGGTGGGCGGCAGGGTGTGGTTGGCCGGGACGAGGATCCGGCCACCGCTCAGTTGCAGGGCGTGCCCCGGGGTGGTGGCGTACCAGCGCCAGCCGGGCTTCTTCACCCGCGCGGTGATCTCCCTCGGCCCGGACCAGGTCGTCCCGTCGTCGTCGCTGTGCTGCACCCATACCCGCCGCCCGTCGGCTTCCCTGACCTGGCCGCGCAGGATGGCTGCCTCGGTGGCGCCGGCCGCGGCCCGGATGTGGACGAGCAGGATCCGGCCGGTGTCGAGGACGACGGGGGCGGGATTGCCGGCGAGGTTCTCCCCGTTGCTCGCGGCGACCCGCAGCGGGCCCCAGGTGCGGCCCCCGTCGGCGGACCGCTTCAGCACGATGTCGATGTGCCCGTGGTCGGCGGCGGAGGCCACCCGGCCCTCGCAGAAGGCGAGGAGGGTGCCGGCGCGGGTGGCGACGACCGCGGGGATGCGGAACGAGGCGTATCCCTCGTGGCCCGCACGGAAGGGGACGGTCACGTCGGTCATCGGGCGGGCTCCTCACGCGGCCGGAGAGGCGGCCGGAGACGGGGACGGCGGCGGGGACGGCGACGGCGACGGCGACAGGTGCGGTCCGTCCATCCCCAGGTTGAGCGAATTCGGGGTGAACTCCGCGTCACAAGTGCTCGGTTGCGGCAGTATGCGGGCCCATGGACGCCGTACGGGTCGCGTTGCTGCGGGAAGTGCTCGCCGGAACCGAGTGGCTGGGAGCCACCCGGAGATTCGCGGGGGTGCTGCGCGGGTCGGTGGTGGCGCACGGGGGCGGCCTGCTGCTGGCGGGCACGCCCGAGTACGAGCCCTGGCACCTGGCCGCGCACCTGGTGGACGAGGCGGCCTGGTCGGGCACGCCCGAGCTGGCACCGACCCTGGTACGGCATCACGCGCACCCTTCCGACCCCGCGCACCTGGCCGTCGGGCCGGGCCGGATCGCGGCGGCGCGGCGCGGTGAGACCCTGCTGATCGTGGCGCCCGAGGAGCCCGCACCGCTCCTGGAGCACGTGCATGCGGCCCGGCGGGCCGGGGTGACGGTGCTGGCGCTGGGCGCGGGCGGGGGCGAACTCGCCGCGATGGCCCATGACACGCTGGCCGTGCCGGAGGGGGCGGAGCTGGACCTGGACACGGTGCAGCACCTGGTCAGCGCGGCGGCCGGGGAGAACGCGGGGGCTCCGAGGGCGCGCCGGGGTTTCCGTGACCGTCTGTCGAGGCTGGCGGAGATCCTGACGGCACCGCCCCCGGCCCCTTGGTGACCGCCCCGGCCAGCCGTCCGACTCGCCCGGCCGGAAAACGCCGACGTGGCGAGCGCGACCGGCCGGCACGGCCCCGCCGAACTTGACCGGACGCCACGGCACCGCCGAGCGTGACCGGACGCCACGGCACCACCAGCGTGACCGGACAGCACCGCACCACCGAACGTGACCGGAGAGCACCGCACCAGCGAGCGCGACCCACCGAGCGTGACCGGAAAGAACCGCACCCCACCGAAAACCGGTTGCCCGGCGGAGCCGGGCGGCCGAGCATGCCCCAGTGACCCGCGCTCTCCTCCCCGACCTGGCCCCCTGGAAGGCCTCCGTGGACTTCCGCCGCCTCTGGAAGTCCGGGCTGATCAGCAACTTCGGCAGCTTCCTGACCTTCGTCGCGCTGCCCGTCCAGCTGAAGGACCTCACCGGCTCGGCGGCAGCCGTGGGCGCGATCGGCGCCGTGCAGCTGCTGCCGCTCATCGTGTGCGGACTCTACGGCGGCGCCCTCGCCGACGCCCTCGAGAAGCGGATGCTCATCGTGTGGACGGAGGCCGGCCAGGGTCTGCTCAGCGCCGCCCTGCTGCTGAACGCCCTGCTTCCGCGCCCCGCGGTGTGGCCGCTGTACGCCGTCGCGGCCTTCTCCTCCGCCCTGGTCTCCGTCCAGCGCCCGGCCCTCGACTCGCTGTGGCCCCGGATCGTCGCCCACGAGGACATGCCCGCCGCGGCCTCCCTGAACTCGCTGCGCTGGACCGTGGGTGCGGTAGCGGGCCCGGCGCTCGCGGGCGTGGTCGTCGCCTACGCGGGCCTGGGCTGGGCGTACGCCGCCGACCTGCTGACGTTCGCCGTCTCGTTGGCGTACATCGTGCGGATCGCTTCCTCACCCGCCTCCCAGGCCGCCGTGAAGCCGTCGCTCAAGGCCATCGCGGAGGGCGCCCGGTACGCCTGGAGCCGCAAGGAACTCCTCGGCACCTACGCCGTCGACCTCGCGGCGATGTCCCTGGCCATGCCGCTCGCCGTGCTGCCGTTCCTCGCCGACGAACTGCACGCCGAGTGGTCGCTCGGGCTGATGTACGCCGCCATCCCGGCCGGCTCCCTGCTGGTGAGCCTGACCAGCGGCTGGACCTCACGGGTCCACCGGCACGGGCTGATGGTGCTGCTGTCGGCGACGGGCTGGGGCCTGGCGGTCGCGGCGGCCGGCGTCTGCGGGAACGTGTGGCTGCTCCTCGGGTTCCTGGCCATCGGCGGCGGCTTCGACATGGTCAGCGGGATCTTCCGGGCGGCCATGTGGAACCAGACGATCCCGGACGAGCTGCGCGGCCGGCTCGCCGGGATCGAGCTGCTGTCCTACTCGGTCGGCCCGCAGCTGGGCCAGGTCCGGGCGGGCGGTCTCGCCGCCTGGGCGGACGTACGGGCCTCCGTCGCCTCCGGCGGGCTGGCGTGCGCGGGCGCCATGGGGCTGCTCGCGCTCTGCCTGCCGGGACTCATGACGTACGACGCCCGGACCAACGAGCACGCGGTAGGGATGCGTGAGCGGCGCGCGGCGGCCGTGCGGGCGTGATCAGTGCTCTCCGGCCGGGCGGGACCGGTGGCGGGTGGCGGAAATCAGTCCTCGTCGGTGTTCCCGGCGGCGGGCGCGTCGTGCCAGCGCGGGTCGTTCTCCCACTGAAGGTTGCGCTCGGTGGCGGTCTCCATCGCATGCCGGGCCTCCTCCGGGGAGGCGTACGGCCCGAAACGGTCCTTGCCCGGGCAGTCCGGACCCTCCTCGACCTTCTTGTGCTCCAGGCAGTAGTACCACTCGCCCGGCTTGCCGGCGGTGCGCTTCTTGAACAGGGCCATGAACAGCTCCTCTCGCCAACGACATGTTCCCCCATGTCCGCTGGATAGACTCGCCGGCATGTCTGGCCAGTCGCTGCTCGTACCGGGGGAGCTGTCCCCCATCCGTTCCGTTCCCGGAAACATCCGCCGCCCCGAATACGTCGGCAAGCCCGCGCCCGCGCCGTACACCGGGCCGGAGGTGCAGACCCCGGAGGCCATCGAGGCCATGCGGATCGCCGGCCGTATCGCCGCGCAGGCGATGGAGGAGGCCGCGAAGATCATCGCGCCCGGGGTCACCACGGACCAGCTGGACAAGGTCGCCCACGCGTACATGTGCGACCACGGCGCCTATCCGTCCACGCTCGGCTACCGCGGCTTCCCGAAGTCCCTGTGCACCTCGGTCAACGAGGTCATCTGCCACGGCATCCCGGACTCGACGGTCCTCAGGGACGGCGACATCGTCAACCTGGACGTGACCGCGTACATCGGCGGGGTGCACGGCGACAACAACGCCACCTACCTGGTCGGGGACGTGGACGAGGAGTCCCGGCTGCTGGTGGAGCGCACGCGAGAGGCCCTCGACCGCGCGATCAAGGCCGTGAAGCCCGGCCGGCAGATCAACATCATCGGCCGGGTCATCGAGTCGTACGCCAAGCGCTTCGGCTACGGGGTGGTCCGTGACTTCACCGGTCACGGCATCAACTCGTCCTTCCACTCCGGGCTGATCATCCCGCACTACGACAGTCCGCACGCGACGACGGTCATGCAGCCGGGCATGACGTTCACGATCGAGCCGATGCTGACGCTGGGCACGCACGAGTACGACATGTGGGACGACGGCTGGACGGTCGTGACGAAGGACCGCAAGCGGACCGCCCAGTTCGAGCACACGCTGGTGGTGACGGACACCGGCGCGGAGATCCTCACCCTGCCCTAGACATTTGCCGACAGGGTGTCGGTAAATGTTCCGGGGCAGCGTTCGAGACGGACCCGTCCGCCGACCTCGATCCACCCGTGCGGCTGCGGAGCCGTGAGGATCTGGGAGCCCGCCCCCTGGGTGATGTTCAGCGCCCGGCCCAGCCGGTCGGTCAGCAGCAGGGCGGCCGCGCCCGTCGCCTCGTCCTCCTCGATGCCGTCGCCCCGGCCGGGGAAGGCGCGGGCGCGGATCCGGCCGGCCGCCTCGTCCTCCCAGGCCCAGGCGTACTCCCAGTCCCCTGGCGGCGGCACCTGGAGAGCGTCCACCTCGGCGGCGCTCGCGTACTGCCGCAGGGTGCGCGGCGGGGCCCACTCCGCGCGGGCCTCGATCCAGCTGAACTCGCCGTCCAGCCGGGCCCCGACGACCCCGGCGGGGGTCACGAGTTCGGGCACGTCGAGCAGCCAGGCCGTACCGACGCAGGGGTGACCGGCGAAGGGCAGACGCAGGGTGGGGGTGTAGATGTCGATCACCCCGCGCTCGGGGTCGTCCACGAACACGGTTTCGCTGAAGCCGAGTTTGGCGGCCAGCGCCTGCCGTTCGTCCCGCTCGGGCAGTACCGAGCCGTCGCGGACGACGCCGAGTTCGTTGCCGTAGCCGCCGTCGGGCCCGCAGAAGACGCGCAGTACGTCATAGTCAGTCACGCGGGCATTGAAACATCGCACGGGCGGTGGGACATCGCCACGCCGGCCGGCGCCGCCACGGCACTCACCCTTGACCCCGCCTTTGCCGTCGATTGGCGTCTCTTTTGAGCCGATGAGATCAAGCCGTGTCGGTGATCCGTCCGTGAGAGCTGAATCACGACCCGCATGGGTACAGGTGAGGTAAGCCTCAGGTAAGTTAGGGCAGCCTCACCAGACCAGATCCGCTTGGAGCCTGCATGCGAGCCGTCCGACTGACCGTCACCGCCGCCGCCACCGCGGCCGCTCTGACCGCCCTCTCGGCCTGCACCGCGAAGAGCGATGCCAAGGACGGCGACGCCATCCAGGTCACCGCGGCCGATTCGACGTGCGAGACGTCCACCAAGTCCGTGCCGGCCGGCCAGGTCACCCTCAAGGTGGAGAACAAGGGCTCGAAGGCCACCGAGGTCGAGATCCTCTTCCCGGACGACCGGATCGTCTCCGAGAAGGAGAACATCGGCCCGGGCACCAAGTACACGCTGACCGCCGAGGTGAAGGCCGGTGCGTACGAGATCGCCTGCCGCCCCGGCATGAAGGGCCGCGGCGTCCGGCAGAAGCTCACCGTTACCGGCGGCGGTACGACCGCCGAGCGCGATCCCAGGCTCGACAAGGCCGTCGCCGACTACCGGCAGTACGCGCAGGACCAGGCCGACGAGACGCTGCCGCTCGTCGAGACCTTCGTGAAGGCCGTCAAGGCCGGTGACGTCGACGCCGCCAAGAAGGCGTACGCGCCCTCGCGCCTCGGCTGGGAGCGCACCGAGCCGGTCGCCGAGTCCTTCGGTGACATCGACCCGAAGGTCGACATCCGCAAGCCCGACCTGGAGGCCGGCCAGAAGTGGACCGGTTGGCACCGCCTGGAGCAGGCCCTGTGGGAGCGTAAGAAGGTCGGTGCCGAGGAGAAGACCGTCGCCGACCAGCTGCTCGCCGATCTGAAGGACTGGCAGGAGCGGGTCGGTACGGCCGAGATCACCCCGACCTCCATGGCCAACGGCGCCAAGGAACTGCTGGACGAGGTCGCCAAGGGCAAGGTCACCGGCGAGGAGGAGTACTTCTCGCACACCGACCTGGTCGACTTCAAGGGCAACGTCGAGGGCGCGCAGAAGGCGTACGAGCTGCTCAAGCCGGTCGCCGCGAAGAACGACCCGGCGCTGGCCAAGGAGCTGGACAAGCAGTTCACGGCGCTCGACGCACTGCTGGACAAGTACCGCTCGGACAAGAACTCCTACGACTTCGTCTCCTACGACAAGGTCGGCAAGGACCAGCGCAAGGAGCTGTCGGACGCGGTGAACGCGCTCGCCGAGCCGCTGTCGAAGCTCGCCGCCACGGTCGTGAAGTAAGCAGGACAGGGGCAGGGCGATGACCGAGACGCAGGAGACCAAGGGCGGCAGCCCGTCGCGCCGGGCGCTGATCGGCTGGGGTGGGGCCGGGCTCGCGCTCGGTGCCGCGGTGGCCGGTGGCGCGGTGGCCATGACCGACGTCGGCAACGACGTGGACCCGGCCGCCGCCGACGCGGGCGGCGCGGTGCAGTTCCACGGCACCCACCAGGCCGGCATCGCCACGCCGGTGCAGGACCGGCTGCACTTCGCCGCGTTCGACGTGAAGACCGACGACCGCGCCGAGTTCGTGCAGATGCTCAAGGACTGGACGGAGGCGGCCCGGCGGATGACCGCGGGCAAGCCGGTCGGCGAGGGCGCCTACGGCGGGCTCGCCGAGGCGCCGCCGGACGACACCGGCGAGGCACTGGGCCTCAGGCCGTCCCGGCTGACGCTGACGATCGGCTTCGGGCCCTCGCTGTTCGAGAGGTTCGGGCTCGAGGACCGGCGGCCCGCCGCGCTGGTCGACCTGCCCGCGTTCCCCGGGGACAACCTGGAGAAGACCCGCACCGGCGGCGACCTGTGCATCCAGGCCTGCGCCGACGACCCGCAGGTCGCCGTGCACGCCATCCGCAACCTGGCCCGCATCGGCTTCGGCAAGGTCGCCGTGCGCTGGTCCCAGCTCGGCTTCGGCAAGACCTCCTCGACCACCCCGGGCGCGCAGACGCCGCGCAACCTGTTCGGCTTCAAGGACGGCACCCGCAACATCGCGGGCACCGAGACCGACCGGCTGAAGAAGTTCGTGTGGGTCGGTGACGCGGACGTCGACGGCGGGTCGGACTGGATGACCGGCGGGTCGTACCTGGTGGCCCGGCGCATCCGCATGAACATCGAGACCTGGGACCGGACCCCGCTGCAGGAGCAGGAGGACATCTTCGGGCGGGACAAGGGCGAGGGCGCCCCGGTCGGCAAGGCCAAGGAGCACGACGCCCCGTTCCTGAAGGCGATGAAGCCGGACGCGCATGTGCGGCTCGCGCACCCCGAGTCCAACGACGGCATCACCATCCTGCGCCGCGGCTACTCCTTCACGGACGGCACCGACGGCCTCGGCCGCCTGGACGCGGGCCTGTTCTTCCTGGCCTACCAGCGGGACGTGCGCAAGGGGTTCATCCCGCTGCAGCGCCGGCTGGCCGCGCACGACGCGCTCAACGAGTACATCCAGCACGTGGGTTCGGCGGTCTTCGCGGTTCCCCCCGGCGTCCGGGACTCCGGCGACTGGTGGGGCCGCACGCTGTTCTCGAAGGAGGCGTAGCCCGTGTTCTCCAACTACCTGATCGGCCTGCGCGAGGGCCTGGAAGCGTCGCTCGTCGTCTGCATCCTGATCGCCTACCTGGTCAAGACCGGCCGCAGGGACGCCCTGAGGCCGATCTGGACGGGCATCGGCATCGCGGTCGCCATCGCGATGGGCTTCGGCTGCGCGCTCGAATTCGGCTCCCAGGAGATGACGTTCCAGGCGCAGGAGGCGCTCGGCGGCTCGCTGTCCGTCATCGCCGTCGGCCTGGTGACCTGGATGGTGTTCTGGATGCGGCGCACCGCCCGGCACCTGAGGTCGGAGCTGCACGGCAAGCTGGACGCGGCCCTCGCCATGGGCACCGGCGCGCTGGTCGCCACCGCGTTCCTCGCCGTCGGCCGGGAGGGCCTGGAAACCGCCCTGTTCGTGTGGGCGTCGGTGCACGCGGCCTCCGACGGCACACCGCGCCCGCTGATCGGTGTCGCCCTCGGCCTGGCCACCGCGGTCCTCCTCGGCTGGCTGTTCTACCGGGGCGCCCTGAAGATCAACCTGGCCAAGTTCTTCACCTGGACCGGCGGCATGCTGGTCGTGGTCGCGGCGGGCGTACTGGCGTACGGCTTCCACGACCTTCAGGAGGCGGACTGGATCCCGGGCATCACCGACCTCGCCTTCGACATCAGCGGCGCCATCCCGCCGGACAGCTGGTACGGCACCCTGCTCAAGGGTGTGTTCAACTTCCAGCCCGACCCGACGGTCGTCCAGATCACGGTGTGGGCGCTGTACCTGGTGCCGACGCTGTCGGTCTTCCTGATCACCCCGGAGTTCATCGCCTGGCTGAAGGGCCGACAGGACGAAGATGCGGCGCCCGCCGTCGAGGACCGGGTCCGAACGTCCGAATGAGGACAGCGGGTCGGGGACTCCCCCACCGGCCCGTCTCCCCGTCCCGGTAGGGTTCGCCTGCGGAAAAGGGGAGGGTGAGGGCACCTCATGAGCAGGGATCGCAGTCGTCGTGAACACCGCAGGCGTGACCGGAACGCACTCATAGCGGCCTCGCTGACCGCTTTGTCGCTGACAGCCAGTGGATGTGTGGTGGTGCACGGGGAGCGGGTGATGCTCCCCGCCACCACGCGCGCCGAGGCGGCCAGGGCGCTCACCGCGTTCACCGACGCGTACAACAAGGCCGACAAGGCCTACGACAGCTCGCTGGACGCGCCCTATGTCACCGGCGCCCTCGCCGACATCGACTCCGCGCGGCTGAAGGCGGGGCATGTCAACAGCCCTTCGGGCAACGCGAACCACACCCCGCTGAAACTGACGGACCCGAAGTTCACGATCCCCAGGAAGCCGGGCTGGCCCCGCTGGTTCGTCGCCGACGCCAAGGGCAACAAGGGCGGCGACTTCCGTTGGCTGCTGGTGTTCACCCGCAACGGGCTCGGCGAGCGCTGGCAGGTGGCGTATCTGACGCTCGTGGCGCCCGGTGCCGTACCGCGGTTCAAGACGGACAAGGACGGCTGGGCCGAGGCCGTACCGACGGACTCACCGGAACCGGCGGTCCGGCCGGAGGAGTTGAGCGAGAGGTACGCGGCCTTCCTGAAGAACGGCGGGAAGGATTTCGCGGACGGTCGGAGCACCAGCGAGCTGCGCGCCACCCGCGAGAAGGCGGCCAGGAAACCCGGCCTGGTCCGGCAGTTCATCGACGAGCCGCTCACCCGCGGCGACTACGCGCCGCTGGCGCTGCGCACCGTGGACGGCGGGGCGCTGGTGTTCTTCACCACCCACCACTTCGAGAAGCAGACCGCCGCCACGGGCACCTCGGTGCCGGTCCCCAACAAGGACGTGCAGGCCCTGACCAAGGGCGAGGTGAAGCAGTCCCTGACGTTGGAGTCGATCGCCAACGAGACCGCGCTGGACCCGGCCGGCAGCGGTCCGGTGCGGGTGCTGGGGCAGGTCCAGGGGCTGACGTCCGCACAGGGCGAGTGACCCGCCGGTCCTGGCGAATGACCCGCCGGACCGGCTCTCAGTGGCGCAGGGGCCAGGCCGCGCCCTCGTGGCCGGTCCCCGCGCCGACGTGCCGGGCGCAGGCGTCCGTGAGCACCTCCAGCAGGCTCAGCGGGTCCGGCAGCGGATGCTCCGGGCCGCGTACCCAGCGCACCCGCTGGTCGTCGCCGGGCAGCCGGGCGGGCGGTACGAGGACGTAGGAGCCTCGGCAGTGCCAGCGCAGGCCCGGGTGCTCGTCCATGGTCTCGGGATGGCAGTCCAGCTCGCAGGGCCACCACTCGTCCTCGTCCTCGGGGGTACCGCGGGTGAGGGTGAAGAACAGCAGGCGGCCGTCGTCGCTCTCGGCGACCGGGCCGACCTCGACGCCGGCGCCGAGCAGCCGCTCCAGGGCCTCGCGGCCGGCCTCCAGGGGGACGTCGAGGACGTCGTGCACCATGCCGGTGGCGGTGATGAAGTTGGCCTGCGACTGGTGCCGGGCCCAGCGCTCGATCTGGCCGCGGTCCGTCGTGGACTGCGTCTGCCAGGCGAACGACACGGGGTGCCGGGCCGGGGTGGGGCAGCCGACGCGGTCACAGGAGCAGCGGTAGCCGGGGGCCGGGTGCGCGGCGGGGGCCAGCGGCAGGCCCGCACCGGCGGCGGCGAGCAACAGGGCCTCACGGCCGCCGTCGTCGGCGGCGTCCTTCGGGCGGCGTCCGAGCAGCCACTGGGAGAGTTTGCCCTGCCGGCCGGACCGGCCGCCGAACGTCGCGCTCATCTATCCCCTCGGTTTGGTGGTCGCCTCGCGGGTGTGCGGACAGCATGCCTCATGGTCCCACCTTTGTGTGCTTCGGGGGGCCGGTGGGCGGATACGGGGGATGCGGGCGAGAGATGGCTCACAGACCGGCGGGGAGTCAGTGCGGTGCGATTCCGTGCAGGGCGTACTCGACCAGTGTGTCCGTGTACGCGTAGGAGATCGGCGCCGTCCGTTGCAACCACCGCTGGGCGAGGGGCGAGACGAACAGCTCCAGCGCGATGCGCGGGTCAACGTCGGCTCGCACAGCGCCTGCGGCCCGCGCGGAACGCAGGCGGTCCACGTACAGCTGAAGCTGCGGTTCGAGCAGCTTCGTGACGAACTCCCGCCCGAGCTGCTCGTTGACCACCCCCTCGGCGGCCAGCGCCCGCGCCGGCGCCTCGAAGCGGGGGTCGAGGAGTTCGTCCACGGTGGCCCGCAGCACCACCTTGAGGTCGGCGGCGAGGTCCCCGGTGTCCGGGAGGGCGTACGTGTCCTGCCCCGCCGCCCGTGCCGCCTGCTCCCCGAGGTCCAGGAACGCCTCCAGCAGCACGTCCGCCTTGGCGGACCACCACCGGTAGATGGTCTGCTTGCCGACCCCGGCCCGGGCGGCGATGCCCTCGATGGTGGTCTTCGGGTAGCCGACCTCGCCGACCAGGGCGAGGGCGGCGGCGTAGATCGCCCGGCGGGACTTCTCGCTGCGGCGGGTGGCGTCGGGGGCGGGCTTCTTGACCATGGGGTCGAAAGTAACAAGGACCGCCGATGAGCTACGACGCGGAGCCGTGGGGAGGCCAGGCATCGCCCCAGTCGGCGTCCCGGGCCGCCTTGTACAGGTCGCCGTGGCGTTTGGTGACCGTCGTACGGCGCAGCCGCTCGTCGGTCTCGCACAGGTCGAGCAGCACCTGGCCCTTGCGGATCTGCGGGCGCCGGACCACCCGGGCAGAGGCCGGTTCGGCGGGCAGCAGGGTCGCGGCGACGTAACTGAACTTCTCGTCCTCGTACGCCAGCGAGCCGCCCTTGACCTGGCGGTGCAGGGAGGAGCGGCCGACCCGGGCGGAGAAGTGGCACCAGTCCTGGCCGGGCACGATCGGGCAGGCGGCGCTGTGCGGGCAGGGGGCGGCCACCCGGAATCCGGCCCGGATCAGGCGGTCGCGGGCCTCGATGACACGGGCGTACCCGGAGGGGGTGCCGGCCTCCACTATCACGACGGCCCGCGCGGCGGTGGCGGCGGCGTCGACGAGGGCGGCACGGTCGGGCTCGGAGAGTTCGTTGAGGACGTACGACACCGTGACCAGATCGGTGGCGTCGAGGGAGAGTCCCGAGCCGATCCGGGCGCGCTGCCAACGGGCCTCCCGCAGGGCCGGGTTGGCGGCGGCGATCTCCCGGCCGAGGGCGAGGGCGGGCTCGGCCCAGTCGAGCACGGTCACCGGGCGGGTCCCGTCCCAGGTGGCGGTCACGGCCCAGGTCGCGGCGCCGGTGCCGCCGCCGACGTCCACGTGGCTGCCGGGGGCCCAGCCGGGCACCGCGTCCGCGAACGCCGCCAGCGCCGAGTGGACCGCCGCGAAGGTGGCCGGCATCCGGTAGGCGGCGTACGCGGCCACGTCGGCGCGGTCGCGGAGGATCGGCGCGTCGGTGGGGGTGGCTCCGCGGTAGTTGGCGATCAGCCGGTCCACGGCGGCGGCCACCTCCGTGGGAGGCAGACCGCCGAGCAGCTCGGCCAGTGCGGTGCGGAGGGGGTCGTTCACCCGGCGATTCTACGGCGCCCGGTGCCGGTGCCGGCCTGCTGGGGCTCCGCCCCGCGTGAGGCTCAGATCACCGCCCTCGCCAATCGCGTGGCCAGTGCCGCCCGGGGCCTGCTGTCCGCCGGGCGGCGTCTCGGGTGGACCGTGTTGGCCAGCAGGACGAGGAAGGTGTCCGTCGCCGGGTCCAGCACCAGGGAGGTGCCGGTGAAGCCGGTGTGGCCGGCCGCGCCCCGGCCCGCCAGCTCCCCCATGAACCAGGGCTGGTCCAGGGTGAAGCCCAGTCCCGGCGGGGTGAACAGCAGCTCCACGAAGTCGGGGCCGAGGATGCGCGCGGGGCCGTAGGAGCCGCCCGCGAGCAGGGTCCGGCAGAAGATCGCCAGGTCGCCCGCGGTGGAGAACAGGCCCGCGTGCCCGGCGACCCCGCCGAGCGCCCAGGCGTTCTCGTCGTGGACCACGCCCCGCAGCAGGCCCCGGTCGGCCTTGGCCCATGGCCGCCGCTGGTCCTCGGTGGCCGCCGCGCCGGGGCAGGGCCCGAAGGTGGTGGCGGTCATGCCGAGCGGCCGGGTGATGCCGTCCTGGACGAGGACGTCGAGGGTGCGGCCGGTGAGGCGCTCCAGCACGAACTGCAGCAGGAGCATGTTCAGGTCCGAGTACCGGTACGTGCCCGGTTCCGCGGTCGGTGCCTCCGCCCGCAGCGCGGCCAGCCTGGCCTCGTCGTCCGGGTACTCGTACAGGGGGAGGTCGGGGCGCAGCCCGGAGGTGTGGGTGAGCAGTTGCCGCACGGTGATGCCGTGGGCGGCGGCGGCCCGGAAGTCGGGCAGGTAGTCGCCGATCCGGGCGTCCATGCCGAGGGTGCCTCGTTCGATCTGCTGCACGGCGGCGACGGACGTGAACAGCTTGGTGAGGGAGGCCAGGTCGAAGGGCGTGCCGACGGTGGCCGGGACCCGGGCCGGGGGCGGCAGTTCGACGCCGGTGTCGGTCCGGGCGTCGTAGGAGGCGTAGCGCACCGCCCAGCCCGCGGCCTCGGCCACGGCGATCACGGGTCCGCGGCCGGCCAGCACGACGGCGCCGGCCGCCCAGGGGCGCTCTCCGGCGGTGAGGGCGTGCGCCTCGCCGGCCATGCGCCCGAGTTCCACCGGGTCGAGCCCGGCCCGTTCCGGTGTGTCGGTGCGCAGTCTGGGTGCGCTCAGTTCTCGTCTCCCTCCGACCCCGCACGCGTGTTCCCGCGTGCGTTCCAGGGACGGCACATTCCCACGAAGCAGGCCGCCGCGACCAGTGATCCCGAAAGTTGGACGACGGCCATGGGCACGGCGGTGTGCTCTCCGGCGATGCCGACCAGCGGGGAGGCGACCGCGCCGACGAGGAAGGAGGAGGTGCCGAGCAGCGCGGAGGCGGAGCCGGCGGCGTGCCGGATGCGCAGCAGGGCGAGTGACTGGGCGTTGGGCAGGGTGATGCCCATCGCGGACATCAGGACGAAGAGCGCGGCGGCCACGGGGGCGAGGCCGACTTCGCCGAAGACGCCGGCGGCCATCAGCAGCAGGGCGGCCGAGGCGAGCACGATCACCGCGAGGCCGGCCGCGAGCACTCTGTCCAGGCTGACCCGGCCGACCAGCACCTTGCCGTTGACTTGCCCGGCGGCCACCAGTCCGACGGAGTTCAGGCCGAACAGCAGGCTGAACGTCTGCGGGGAGGCGCCGTAGATCTCCTGGATCACGAAGGGGGACGCGCTCACGTAGGCGAACAGCGCGGCGAAGGCGAAGCCGCCCGCGAGCATGTAGCCGGTGAAGGGCAGATCGGCGAGGAGGCCGCGCATGGCGCGCAGCGCCTCCCCCACTCCCCCGGCGTGCCGTTCGGTGGCCGGCAGGGTCTCCGGCAGCCGTACCCAGACCAGGGCGCCGAGCACGGCGCCGACCACCGTGAGCACCACGAACACGCCCCGCCAGTCCGTCACCCGCAGGATCTGGCCGCCGATGAGCGGCGCCACGATGGGGGCGGCCCCGGAGATCAGCATCAGGGTGGAGAAGAAGCGGGCCATGGCGACCCCGTCGTACAGGTCGCGTACGACGGCCCGGGCGATGACGACCCCGGCCGCACCGGCGAGGCCCTGCACCAGCCGGAAGGCGATCAGCGTCTCGGCGGTGGGCGCGAGGGCGCACAGGGCGGTGGCGGCGAGGTAGACGGCGAGGCCGATGAGCAGGGGACGGCGGCGGCCCCAGCGGTCGCTCATGGGGCCCACGACCAGTTGTCCGAGTCCCAGGCCGGCCATGCAGGCGGTGAGGGTGAGCTGGACGGTGACGGCGGGGGCGTGCAGGGAGCGGGTGACCTCCGGCAGCGACGGGAGGTACATGTCCATGGCGAGCGGGGTCGTCGCGGTGAGGCAGCCGAGCAGGAGGGTGACGAGCGGGCCGGCGCGATGCGGGACACGGGCCGGCGGCGGTGCGGAGCCGGAGCTGTGTTCCCTTTCCGGTGTCGGTGCCGCCGCGTGCTCCGGCATGTGCCCTCCCTCTGTGACCCTGTGACTCTGTGACCCGCGTGAAACGGCCTCGCTGACGCGAACGGCACCTATGCTCTCAGCTCGTACACACTGCCGGGGAACGCATGAGCGAGGGTGGGCGATGGGCGAGCGGAGCGTGCGGTGGGGGATCCTGGCGACCGGCGGGATCGCGGCGGCCTTCGCGGCGGATCTGGTGGATCTGCCGGACGCGGAGGTCGTGGCGGTGGCGTCGCGCCGTGAGGAGCCGGCGCGGGCGTTCGCGGAGCGCTTCGGGATCGAGCGGGCGTACGGCGACTGGCGCGCGCTCGCCGAGGACGCCGACGTCGACGTGGTGTACGTCGCCACCCCGCACGCCGCGCACCGGGCGGCGGCCGGGCTGTGCCTTCAGGCGGGGCGGAACGTGCTGTGCGAGAAGCCCTTCACGCTGAACGTCCGCGAGGCCGGGGAGCTGGTGGCGCTGGCCCGCGAGCACGGGCGCTTCCTGATGGAAGCGATGTGGATGTACTGCAACCCGCTGGTGCGCCGGCTGAAGGCGCTGGTCGAGGACGGCGCGATCGGCGAGGTGCGCAGCGTCCAGGCCGATTTCGGGCTCGCCGGCCCCTTCCCGCCCTCGCACCGCCTGCGTGACCCGCGGCAGGGCGGCGGCGCCCTGCTCGACCTGGGCGTCTACCCGGTCTCCTTCGCCCAGCTGCTGCTGGGGGAGCCGTCCGACATCGCGGCCCGCGCGGTCCTCTCCCCCGAGGGCGTCGACCTGCAGACGGCGGCCCTGCTGTCCTGGGACTCCGGCGCGCTGGCGTCGGTGCACTGCTCCATCGTCGGCGATACGGCGGTGACCGCGTCGGTGACCGGCTCGGCGGGCCGGATCGACATCCCGAACGGCTTCTTCCGTCCGGATCGCTTCGTGCTGCACCGCGCCGGCAAGGACCCCGAGGAGTTCGCCGCCGACCCGGCCGACGGGCCGCGCACCAGCTTCCGGCACGAGGCCAAGGAGGTCATGCGGGCGCTGCGGGCCGGCGAGCGGGAGTCACCGTTGGTGCCGCTGGACGGCACGCTCGCCGTGATGCGGACGCTCGACGCGATCCGCGACCGCGTCGGCGTCCGTTACCCGGACGAGGTGGGCGAGCCGGCGCCGGCCTACTAGGGCCTCTCGGCAGCAAGGCGTTCGCATGGCGGAATGATGAGTTCCGGACTCTGGACACTCACCTACGCTACGGATCATGACTACCGAGCCGACCGCCACGCCCTCCCGTATCGCCGTCGTCACCGGCGCCGGATCCGGCATCGGCCGCGCGGTCGCCGTCGAACTGCTGCGCGCGGGCTGGTCGGTGGCCCTGGCCGGCCGCCGCACCGAGACCCTGGAGGAGACGGCGGCCCTCGCACCGGGCGGCGCCGCCCTCGCCGTACGCACCGACGTCTCCCGCCCGGAGGACGTGGCCGCGCTGTTCGCCGCGACCGTGGAGCGGTTCGGGCGGGTCGACCTGCTGTTCAACAACGCCGGCACGTTCGGGCCGGGCGGGGTGCCGGTGGAGGAACTGCCCTACGACGCCTGGCGGCATGTGGTGGACACCAACCTCAACGGGGCGTTCCTGTGCGCGCAGGCGGCGTACCGGCGGATGAAGGAGCAGCACCCGCAGGGCGGCCGGATCATCAACAACGGCTCGATCTCGGCCCACACGCCCCGCCCGCACTCGGTGGCCTACACGGCGACCAAGCACGCGCTGACCGGCCTCACCAAGTCGCTGTCGCTGGACGGGCGGCCGTACGGGATCGCGGTCGGGCAGATCGACATCGGCAACGCGGCCACGGACATGACGGCCCGGATGCAGACCGGTGCGCTCCAGGCGAACGGGGAGGTGGCCCCGGAACCGGTGATGGACGTGGCGGATGTGGCGCGCACCGTGCGGCACATGGCCGAGTTGCCGCTGGAGGCGAACGTGCAGTTCGCGACGGTGCTGGCGACGGCGATGCCGTACATCGGACGGGGCTGAGGGCGGGCGGAGGGCGGGGCGGAGGGCGGCTCCCCGTCGCTCAGAAACCGAATTTGAACATTCGTGCCATTGCGGCCGATCGGGGACGTGTGTTCAACTTTCCTCCACAAGAGCTTCACAGTTGGAGCACGAAACTTCCACAGCCACATCCAGGGGGGTGGTGGCGGCCGTTCCACCGGACCGGAGTTGGGGGTGGACCTCGCGGGACGCGGGTACACGCCGGTGGGTGGAACGGCCGCCCCCTACACGGCCCGGCCGGCTCAGCGCCGGTGCCTGCCGCCGGGCACCGACCGGTCCTCCACCGCGGCCGTCGCCGCCTGGACCCGCCGCCTGCGCAGCGCCCAGACCCCCGCCCCCACGAGCGCCAGTGTTCCGGCCGCGCCCTCCGCGAGGTGCCACGGCGACTCCTTCACGGACGCCGCACCGGTTGCGCTGGCCGCCGCCCGGACCGTCTTGTGCGCGGGCGCCGGGCCGGCGCTCGCGCCGCCCTCGCTGAGCGGGTCGACGAGCAGCCCCACGGCCTGCGCCGAACGCCCGTGGCCGAAGCCCCAGTCGAGCAGCGCGGCGGCCTGCTCGTAGACGGCGTTGCCACCGGTGACCGGGTGCATGACGGTGACCAGCAGGGTGCGACCGCCGCGGACGGCCGCGCCGGTGAAGGTGTTACCGGCGTGGCTGGTGTAGCCGTTCTTGACGCCGATGAGACCGTCGTACGTCTTCAGGCCCCACGCCCCGGTCAGCAGGCGATCGGTGTTCTGGATCTGGAAGGTCTTCTTGCCGCCCGCCGGGAAGTCGGCGGTCTTCGTGGCGCAGTAGCCGCGGAAGTCGCCGTCCCTCAGACCGTGGCGGGCGAAGAGCGTGAGGTCGTACGCCGAGGACAGCTGCCCCTTGTGGTCGAAGCCGTCGGGGCTGACGACATGGGTGTCCCGGGCCTGCAGGTCCTCGGCCTTGGCCTGCATCTCCGCGACCGTCTTGGCGACGCCGCCGTTCATGTGGGCGAGCACGTGCACGGCGTCGTTGCCGGAACGCAGGAAGACGCCCTGCCACAACTGCTCGACGGTGTAGGTGATCCCGGGCTTGATTCCGACGAGGCTGGAGCCGGCCGGGATGTCGGCGAGGTCGGCGTCGGTGACCTTGTACCGCTCGGTGCGGTCGAACTTCTTCAGCACGGTGGCCGCGAACAGCATCTTCAGCGTGGACGCGGGCGCGAGCCGCCGGTGCGCGTCGAACGAGGCGAGCACCTCCCCGCTCGCGCAGTCGGCGACGAGCCACGCGCGGGCGTCGAGCTTCTTGGGCAGTCCGGTGGCACCGCGCACCTGGACACCGCCGCGCGCCAGACGCGCACCCCCGGTGGGGGTGGCTCCCCGCTCGAGCGAAGCCGAGAACTCGGGGGTCCTCGCGGACGCCTCGGTGGCCGTGGACAGGGGAAGGGCGGCGGCCGTCAGCCCGAGGACGGCACGCCGGCTGAGCCGGGAACATTCACGCACCCCGGGACGGTACACCGCTTCCAGCAGGGCGTTCCCGGCCGGAGGGCGGCTACGGCCGGAATGTGCCGAGTCCTGGAATCGAACGGGGCAGATCGTCCCGACCGGGCAGGGCGCGGCGCGGTACCAGCCGCACCGGTCTCCCCGTACGGCCCGCCGGCGGCACTCACCTGCCGAGCACCCGGTCGATCTCGGCCAACTGACCCGGGGTGAGCGGCCCCTTCGCCATCGCCCCCGCGTTCTCCTCGGCCTGCGCGACGGTCCGGAAGCCGGGGATGGGAACGGTGCGCGGGCTGCGGGCCCACAGCCAGGCGAGGGCGCCCTGGGCGAGGGTACGGCCGCCGCTGGTGAGGAGGGAGCGGAGCGCGTCGACGCGGGCCAGCCACTCCGGGTCGGCACCGGACCCGTCGCCCTGGTAGCCCCGCAGCCAGGCGGGCGGGCGGCTCCGGATGTCCCCGGCCGCCGGCGTCCCGCTCCGCCGGCCGGCCAGCAGTCCCATGGCCAGCGGGCTGCGGTTGATGCTCGCGAGTTCCAACCGCTCGCACAACTCCAGGAGTCGCGGGGCGTCGTTCAGCACGTTGAGCGCGTGCTGGGTGGCCGTGCAGTGCGGGCCCGCGGCGAAGACGGCGGCGCGTTCGGGGTCGTCGGTGCTCCAGCCGTAGGCACGGACGAGCCCTTCGCGGACGAACTCCTCGCACAGATCCCGGAGTTCGGCGGCCCGTGCCGGATCGGCGCCGGCGAGATGGAACTGGTACAGGTCGACGTGGTCGGTGCCGAGGCGGCGCAGGGAGGCGGTCAGGGCGCGGCGGGCGTACTCCGGGGTGTCGTCGGTGCCGGTGAGGGTGCGGGTGTCCGGGTCGAAGACGTTGCCCCACTTGGTGGCGAGGACGACCTCGTCCCGTCGTTTGCCGAGCGCGCGGCGCAGGATCTCCTCGCTGTGCCCGGTGCCGTAGCTGTCGGCGGTGTCGAAGAAGGTGACACCGAGGTCGAGCGCACGGCGGATCGCCCGTACGGACTCGTCGTCGTCCACTGGACCCCAGCCGACGGGCTGCCCGTCGGCGGTCCGGTGTTCTCCCCCGACGGCCCAGCACCCGAAACCGAGTGCGCTCACATCGATCCCGCTGCGTCCCAGCGTCCTGGTGGTCTCCATGCCCCGGGACGCTAGGAGTTGAAGCGCACGCGAAGGCAAGTCCCGCGGTGCTGCCCCGTCACGCCTGCCCGGTCTCGAACCGGGAGATCCGGCCGTCCCCCTCGACGGTGAAGGTCCACTTGGTGCGCATCTCGCCCCACGTGTCGTTGCGGTAGCGGGCGCGGAGGGTGTGGCCGCCGTTGGACTCGTTGTCCACCTCCAGGTGGCCGTGGGAGGAGAAGATCTCCCCGTCGATCCACTCGGCGAGGTCACGGTCGGAACCGTCGTCGGCCATGGTCGCGCCGGGGGCCAGAAGGGCCATGAACCCCTCGCGGTCGTGGGAGTTGACGGCGTTGACGAAGGCCCGGACGGTCGGGTCGCTGAGTTTCGCTGGCTGAATCGTCATGGCGCCAGGCTCACACCGCTCCCCCGGCCCCGCCACCCGAACGCCATCCAGGACGGGCCCACCGGTGTGCGGGGTGCGACGGTGGAACCGCGGGAGGGATCTGACCGCCTGTCTGCATGGGAGTCACGGTGACCTGTTACGACCGACGTGATCTGGGCCTGCTGCTGCTGCGGCTGGGCACCGGCGGGGTGCTGGCCGCGCACGGCGCGCAGAAACTGTTCGGCTGGTTCGGCGGACATGGTCTGGAGGGGACCGGCCAGTTCATGGAGTCCGTCGGCTATGTGCCCGGCAAGGCGAACGCCACGGCGGCGGGCCTGGCGGAGACGGGCGGCGGACTCCTGCTGGCGCTGGGCCTCGCGACCCCGGCGGCGGGCGCGGCGGCGGCCGGCGCGATGGCGGGGGCGGCGGCGGTCCACGTACCCAACGGCTTCTTCGCCCAGGAGGGCGGCTACGAGCACGCCGCGAGCCTGGGCCTGGCCGCGGCCGGCCTCGCGGTGACCGGCCCCGGCCGCCTCTCCCTCGACCATGCCCTTGGTCATGTCTTCGACCGCGGTTGGATGGTGCCGGTGGCGCTGGGGGTCACGGCGGCGGGAACGGCCCTGGTGGTGGGGGCGCGGAATCGGCGGATGCGGGCGAACGCGGCGGGGGAGCAGGAGGCCCTGTTCGAGGAGTAGACGGCCTCGCGTGCAGGCGGCCCCGTCGTGGTGGCAGGCACAGTCCCCTGAGCCCGTCGCCGGGCAGACCATGACCGCGACGGAGGAGCCGCGGAACCGCGTGTCCCACTCCGGGTCCGTGAAGTCGTACCGGATCTGCCCGTCCGCCCCCACCGCCGCCAGAAGTTCAGCAGCTCGGTCGCGGCCTCATAGCTGGGCGTCAGCCCCCACAGCGGATTGTGCGCCTCATCGAACAGCCCAGCCACCGTTTCGTTCGCGGCAGCCACGTGCTTGAACGCCTCGCACAGCCAGTCCCGATTGTTGAGGTGCGGGTACTCCCGGAAGAACGCCTCATGCCGCTCCTCCGCCTCCACCAGCCGCTCACCCGGGCCCGCGATGAACGGCTCCTCGATCAGCCCGTTGTCCTCACAGAACCGTACGAAGACACAGGCCAGCACCCACGCCACCGCGGCCTGCGTGACCCGCTCGTCACGCCAGGCGCCGTACGTCGCGGCGGTCCGGGACGCATCCAGCGCCTGCTGGTACTCGCCGCGCAGCCGGACGCGGAACTCCTCCACGGACTCGCTGCGCTCGCGCAGGTCGTCCTCGAGCGCGACCAACCTGCCGCTTCAGGTCCTTCAGCAGCGCTTCCTTGTCCACCCCGGAACCGGACTCCGAACCCGAGCCCGCAACCGCATCCGCGACCGTCCTCTTCGCATCCTTCTGACCGCGTGGCGTCGCCTCGGCGTGGCCGGAGCCCCTCACCCGAGCCCGGCCCACGGCCGGAAACCTCCCCCCATCCTGCCAGCCCGGACCCCGCACACCAGCCAGTGGCTTGTCACCCGGCCTTGGCCGGAAGTGAAGGTGGCCTTGGGTTCGGCGCGGGGTGGGGGCGGGCGGGATCCCCCGATGGCTCATCTCTTTCCCTGGACTCTCAAACCGTGATTCTGGCCATGGTTCTCACCCTCCGGACCTGGTGGGGTCGCACTGTTGTTCTCACAGAGAGGTCACAGGTTGATACCCCCCGCCGCAAGAAGACAGCGAATAACCCTCGGCGCGATCCTCGCGCTCATCCTCGGATCTTTAGCCACCACCAGCCACGCGGCCGGCTCCGACAGCCCGCCACCCGTCCACGGTCCCGGCGCACAGACAGTCGCAGCCGCCGCGCCGACCACACCCAACGCGCCGGAGGCGGGACCGCCGTTCACGAAGACCAACGGCGTGTGGCAGGTCGACACCACCACGCCGACGTTGCGCAACACGGTCAACGCCACCAGCGGGCACAAGACCACCTCGACCTTCGAGGTCCACACCACCGATTCCAGCGGCAAGCCCACCGACACGGTCGTGAAGCTGACCGACGATAACCAGTGGGGCGTTCTCGTCTCCGGTGAGGTGAACGCGGGCAAACCGGCCTCTGTCCCGGTTCCCGCGGGCAAGCTCAAGAACGGTGTCACCTACGCGGTCCGCTCGTCCGGGTACGACGCCACCAGCAAGGTCTACGAGAGCGGCTGGTCCCCGTACTCCACCTTCAAGATCAGCGTTCCTCCGGCCGAGAAGCCGTACGTCACCTTCCCGGCGCCGCAGGCCACGTCCACCATCGACTCGGTTGCGCAGACTCCGAGAGAGTTCGGGCGCACCGATCCCGGCCCGATTCAGGGAGTGCGAGGCAAGGACACCGGCCGGAAGTGCTCCGCCCCGGACTCCAAGGGCCGGAAGGTGTGCATCGAGATCAGCCGCGATGCGCCGACTCCCGAGGACGCAGCGGTTGCCAAGAGGGCGATGAAAGACGCTCTTCGGGGTGCCGATCTCGTCCCGTGGTGTGCCTCGAAGCCGGGCGGCAAGGATTACATCAACCGGACCGAGGCGTGCCTGAAGAATGTCGGCTACGCGACCCTGATCTTCGTCGACGCGGACGAACTGCCGAAGTTCGGCACCGCCACGTTCGCGCTGTCCCAGCAGATCAAGCTGTACAACAAGAAGTCGGACACCGGCACCGACCGGGCGGAGTTCGATCAGCAGCTCACTGTGGTTCCGACGCACATCGATGACGCCACGGAGGGTGTTCACCTCACTTGGGGGGCGTCCGACAACTGCAAGGACTGCACCAGCTCGCAGGTCCAGTGGTCGAGCGACGACGGCCTCAACCACACGCCGCACTGGACCGTCGGCCAGGTCGGGTCCCAGTACGCCATGACCGCGAAGAAGCAGACGATCTGGAACGGCACCGGCAAGGAGCAGTTCGACCTCGGCTGGAGCCTCCTCGGTTCCGTCGACGCCGGAGACGCGCACGCCCAGACCAGCCTCGGCAGCAGCGGCGACGTCCGCGTCCGGGAGCTTGCGCCGCGCTGCGACGACATCGCCGGAGGCACCATCAAGACCGGCTGTGTCTTCCCGTACTTCAAGCCCACCTGGACGGTCGACACCAACCTGTACCCAGCGGCCGGTGCCTACTACTGGCTGGTGCAGCAGAAACTCCCCTCCCACCCGGGCAGCCCGCAGTTCGACTCCCTCGTCACCTACCTCGGCCCCGGCAACAACGCCGATCCGAACGGAGGTGACTGGACCGCCAAGAAGAGTCGGACGAAGGTGTGCCCCACCAGCTGGACGCCGAACAGTGCCACGCCGAACGGATCGTGCGACGAGTACGCACCCGCGAGTACGCGTCAGAGCGGCGGCATGCCGAAAGGCCCGAACCAGGTCGGCTCCGGGAACGAGTGCGCACAGCTCTACACCAGGCCGATGACCGGCGGAACGTGGGGCCTGTTCGCTGAGAACCGCAACGGTTACACCGGCCCTAAGTGGAACGAGAAGTGCGGTCGTGCCTCCGTGCCGGAGGAGCAGAACGAAGCCGCTTTTCGTGACCTCGGCATCAAGTTCGTTCCCCAGATGCGGCTGCTCGACGAGGACGGGTTCTTCATCAGCAATCCCGGCTTCGAGCACTGCAAGAACGCCGACACGGTCTGTGCATGGAAGAAGGTCGGCTGACCTGACCGCTGACTGACCGATCCTGTGGCCGGAGCACCCCCGTGGTGTTCCGGCCACAGTGCTATGCGAAGCGTGTCCAGTCGGGATCCAGTGGATACAGGGGGCCGTCCCACACCAGGGCCTGATCGACGAGACCGGGCACCGCCGTGTCCTGACGTCCGTCCGCGAACTCCACGCCCCGATTCTCGTAGAGGGCGTCGGCCACTTCGATGAGGTAGTCGGCGAACGACGGCCACACGCCCAGCTTGGGGATGCCGGCCTCCTCGAAGGTCCCGATCCGTCCGTAGCCGGGTCCTCGGGTGCAGTCGGTGAACAGCCCGTACAGGCAACTGCGGTCGGTCGCGGCGAAGGCGAGGTACCGCATCGCGGGGTCGACCGGCATGCCGATGGTGTGGGGGCCTTCGTCCCAGTACGGCAGCTGCTGCACCGGGGGGATCGCATGCTGCATCGGCAGCAGCCAGGCTGTTCCCTGTCCTTGGAGGGGGAGCCCGGTTTCGGGTTCGGGTGTCCAGCCGAAGTCGGCGGGATGGCCGGTGCCGTTGCGGAGCCGGTACAAGGCTTTGAGGCCTGGTGGGATGGTGAGGTCCAGTTCCTGCTCAACCGCAAGGATGTCGGCTTCCGGGGCGGGTGGAGGAAGCATCCGGTAGGAGCGTGGAGCGTTCTGCCTCAACCACGCTTCGATCCTCGCCCAGGCACCCGCTACGGCCTCTTCCTGCTGTCGGTCATCGGTCATAGTCGCGACCCTACGGTTCTCCCACACGCGCAGTGCCCGCATCCGGACAACGCCGATCTCCGGAAACCGTGCAAACCCCTCCCGTTCAACAAAAGTGTGAAGTTAAAGTGATCGCCGTGACGGCTCCGACGACTCCCGCCCCGGCCCCTGCCATACCTCCGCCCCCGGACTTCTGGGCAGCGGGCCAGCACCACTACCGCACGGCACGCCTCGCCGCTCAACCGCATCTACAGCGACCTGCCCGCCGTTGAGCCGGGCGGCCATCCGCGTCCCTTCTGCGTGCGGCTGGAGGACGCGATCACGGCGTGCGAGGACCTGGTGGCCGAGCGGTCCCGGCGGCCGGACGTCGTGCTGCTGGACAGCCGGGCCGGAATCCACGACATCGCGGCCATCACTCTTACGCAGCTCAGCGGGCTCGCCCTGCTCTTCGCGGTCAACAACCCCTCCACCTGGGAGGGTTACCGGATGATGTTCCGGCAGTGGTCGCAACGGCCGGACCGGGCCGACGAGCTGCGCGGCCGGCTCCGTATCGTCGCCGCCATGTTCCACTCGGCGGGCGACGCCAAACGGGTCGGTGCGCTGCGCGACCAGGCGTACGAGGCGTTCTCGGAGTTCCTGTACGACGACGTGGAGCCGGACGCCGAGGAGGACCTGCTCGACCTGGACGCCCCGGCAGCCTTCCACCCGGCGCCGCTGGACAGCGACGCACCGCACTCCCCGATCCCCATCCTCTTCGGCAACGACCTGGTCGGCCTGGACCCGCAGCGGGGCCGCGACTGGCTCGAACTGCCCTTCATCGAGGCCGCCTACGCCCGGTTCCTCGCCGCGCTCGACCGACTGGTCCCCAAGCCCCGTACGGAACCGTTCATGACGCACGAACCGACCCCCGAGGAATACCGCACACTGCTGCTGCACGCGCCGGGCAGTGCCTTCGACGCCGACACCGAACAGCCGGACCTGCTGCGGATGTTCACCCCGGCCAGCCACCGGCGGGCCCTGGACCCGGATGTCACCGTGGTTCTGGGCGCCCGCGGCACCGGCAAGACGTACTGGACGAAGGCTCTGGAGAGCGAGGAACTGCGCAGCGTCGCCGCGGCCTCGTACATGATCCCTCGGCTGCGCGGCCTGACCGTCACCACGGGCCATGGGCGGGGCGGGGGCAGCGACGCCGCGTATCCGAGCCGGCGAGTCATCCGCAAGCTGGTCCAGCAGGCACCTGACGGCGAGGAGTTCAGGGAGTTCTGCGAGAACTTCTCGTGCGCGGTGATCCTGACCGCTCTCAAGGTCCCGGATGTGTTGCGGCACACCGACTGGCAGGCCCGGATCGGCTGGGTGGCCGAACATCCCGAGGCCTACGACAGCGCCCTGTGGGCCAGGGACCAGGAAGCCCGCCAGAACGGCCGTCCCCAACTGCTGATCTTCGACGCGCTGGAGCATCTGCACCAGGACCGTTCCGTGATCGACAAGCTGGTGTCGGCGCTCTTCGCGGCAGCGCTGGACCTTCGGCTGAGCTACAGCAGCCTGAGGGCGAAGATCTTCGTCCGTCCCGACATGTACGAGAGTGCGCCGAAGGACTTCGCCGACGCCTCGAAGCTCGGATCCAACCGCGCGGAACTCACCTGGACCCCCGAGAACCTGTACGGCATGCTCTTCCACCGGCTCGGCAACCAGCCGGGGCCGGAGGCCGGGAAGTTCCGGGAGCGGACCGGGCTGTGACACTCCCAGGGCGACGGCCGGTACACCGCACCCGTCGAGGTCATCGCCGATCCAGGGCGGCAGGAGGAGGTCTTCGGCGCCATGGCGGCCCTGTACATGGGCGCCGACCACCGCAAGGGCTACACGTACACCTGGCTGCCCAACCACCTCCAGGACGGCGAGGGGCAGATCAGCCCGCGCACGATGCTGCGCGCGGTGTCGAAGGCCGCCGAGGTGACACGGGACCGGCACCCGGGGCACGAGTTCGCGCTGCACCACGACGCGATCCGGCAGGCCGTGCTGGACGCCTCCCAGATCCGGGTGGACGAGATCAAGGAGGACGGCGTACGGCTGGTCGGTCTCCGGGGCGAGGTAGACGCGGGCCGCGTCCTCGATCAACGCGGCATCGAGCGCGGAGCCGCCGATGGAGCGGAAGAACGTGGCGTTGCTGTCGAAGTCGCGGGCCGCGGTCTGCCAGTCGGTGATGCGCAGCTCTGGCCGCAGCCCGTCCGATCGGAAGGAGACGTACACCGACCTGGCCGCGAGCGCCCGGTGGTAGAGCGAGCGGTTGTGCGCGTACCGGACGGCCTCGGCGAGCTGCCGTACGAGATCGAGCCGGATCTCGGGGGTGAGCTTGCCGCCGTAGGTCGCCAGGTACTGGTCGAGGCGCAGATCGGTGTGGCGGTGGCGGAACAGGATGGCCGGGCCACCCTGATGCTCGCGGATCTCCACCGCCTCGACGATGCCGCGGTGCGTGATGCCCTGGAGGACCTGGTATTCGCGGCGGGCCGCGCGCTCGGTGGACTTCTTGTCCGCCTCGGTCGCCACCTGGCTGACCAGGTAGACGCGGACCCGGCCCTCCTCCTGGACCAGACCGTCGTCACGCGCGGCGAGGTGGTCCTCCCAGGAGGCTCCGGCGTCCAGCGGGTGCGGCTGCAGCTTCCAGACGTCGCCGAACCGGAGATGGGCCGTGGACTGCCGGATACCGATGGCCTTCAGCAGCCGAGGCAGAGTGTTCCGGGAGAAGTCGGGGGTGATGCGGCGCTCGGGACGGTCGGGCGGCAGGCCGAGGAAGTCCTGCCAGATGCGCTTCAGGCCGGTGTTCCGGTCGTCACGGCCGCAAACCCTGACGCGCTGTACATCGTCGAGATGGCTTTCCAGGTCCGGCGCGGAGAGGAAGATCGCCGCCTCCACCCGCGGCACGGAACGCTCGGGGATGTTGAGCCTGCGCGCGGCCCACAGCAGCTGGCTCCTGAAGTCCTTCGCCTTGGCGTCGTTGAAATGCAGTGGGTTGTTGATCGTCCGTGTGCGGTCGGTCCCGTGGAAGTTCCACGTCGAGCCGGAGTTCTCCAGGCGTCCCGGGTGGCTCTTGATCTCGATGAGGTAGAGACCGGCAGGTACCGCGATCAGCAGGTCGCACTCGTTGATACGACCCGACTGCGCGGTGAAGGAGAACGTGGCCCAGGCACGGTAAGGCTCGGCGGGCGGCATCAGACGGCGAACGTGGTCGAGGGCGTCCTGCTCCCACGGGAAGGGAGAAGGCCGCTCCTGGAACCACTGCTGCACCGGACGTGGCGGTCCCGGCTTGGGCACGGGGCGCGAACCTCCTGCCGCCAAAGCCCGACCTCCACTGTCCCCACCCCTTCTTCAGGGAAACCCCTGGTCGACCGTACCGCGCCCTGCCGACGGACCGGATCCGTCTTTCACAGTTCGGTTACGACGAGCTCGGCGGGATACTGATGAGGGCGGCAGACGAGTCGGGCTGTACGCCGGGTTCTGTTCCCCGGTGCCCTCGCGGGCGCCGGGGCGACGGCCATCCATCTAGGACCGACGTTGCCGTCGGTCTCGTGCGGTCTACCCGCGGACTCGGGCGGGCAGCCCTCGATCGTCCGCGCAGAGCGCTTTTCACGGCGCTCCTTTTGACCTTGCTCCAGGTGGGGTTTACCTAGCTGCCCAGGTCACCCTGGGCACTGGTGGTCTCTTACACCACCGTTTCACCCTTACCGAGGACCGAGGTCCCCGGCGGTCTGTTTTCTGTGGCACTGTCCCGCGGGTCACCCCGGGTGGCCGTTAGCCACCACCCTGCCCTGTGGAGCCCGGACGTTCCTCGGGAAGCCCCCCAGGGGGACTCCACGCGGCCGCCCGCCCGGCTCGTCTGCCGTGCCGACCATGGTACCGGGCGTGGGCCGCGCCGCGGACCGGCGTCCGTCACCGGCTACCGGGGCGGCCACGCGCCGACGGCCGGTGCGCCGGCCGACGCGCTCACGCCGGGACGAAGAGGATCCTCGCCGTCCCGGGGTCGGCCCGGGTGAGCCGTACCCGCAGGCGTTCCCCGAGGGGCAGGTGGTCGCCCTCGATGCGGCCGATCACCGCCGGGGACTCCACCTGCACGGTGCCGACGGTCGGCTGGTGCTCCGAGACGTCCACGACACAGCCGTCGAAGACATCCCCGACCCGGTCCTTGAGCACGGCGGCCTCGACGATGTCGACGCACTCCCGCTCGACGGTGCCCGCGCGCCGGGCGCCGTCCGCCATCTCCCGGGGCAGCGCGTCGAGTGCGGCGAACACCCAGTCGGGCGCGGCCTGGCCGGCGACGGCCGCGAGACAGATCTCGGAGGCGTAGCGGTCGGCGAGGCGGCGCAGCGGCGCGGTGCAGTGGGCGTAGGGGGCGGCGACGGCCGCGTGCGTGATGATCCCGGGCAGGACGCCGTCGTGGAACACGGTGTAGCCGGCGCCGCGCAGCAGGGTCGTGCACTCCTGGAGGAAGGCCGCGTGGTGCGGGTCGTGCGGGTCGAGGGTGCGGATCAGCCCGGCGTACGACAGGTGGTGCGGCCAGTCGATGTGCAGGGCGATCGCGGTGCGGCGCAGCCGGGCGACCGCGCCGTCGGGGGCGGCCGGGAGGGTGCGCAGGATGCCGATGCCGGTGGCCAGCATCAGGTCGGCGGCGGCCATGCCGGTGAGCAGGGAGAGCTGGGCGTTCCAGCCGTCGGCGGGCAGCGGGACGCGGTAGCTCGGTTCGTAGGTGTGGTCGCGCTCGACGATCTCCTGCTCGGGGACGTTGAGCGAGATGCCTCCGCGTTCCACCTCCAGCCGCTCCCGGGCCCGGCCGACCTCCCTGAGCAGCGCGACCGGCTCCTCGGCCGTCCCGCTGTCGATCTGCCGCTGCACGCCCGCGTAGTCGAGCTTGGCCCGGCTGCGGACGAGGGCCCGGCGCACGTCGACGGCGCGGGTGCGGCCCTCCGCGTCCAGGTCGACCGTCCAGAGCACGGCCGGCCGGGTCTGGTCCGGCAGCAGGCTCGCGGCGCCCTCGCTGAGCACGGTGGGGTGCAGCGGGACCTTCTCGTCCGGGAAGTAGATCGTGTTCACCCGCTGGTGCGCCTGCGAGTCCAGCGCGCCGCCGGGCACGACGAAGGCGGCGACGTCGGCGATGGCGTACCGGAGGCGGTAGCCGGTGCCCTGCCGGGACAGGTGGATGGCCTGGTCGAGGTCGGTGGAGGCGGGCGGGTCGAGGGTGAAGAAGGGGATGTCGGTGGCGTCGTACGACGGCAGCGCGGGCGCCTTCGCCGAGCGCTCGGCCTCCTCCTGCACCTCGGCCGGGAAGCTCTCCGGGATGCCGAGTTCGGCTCGGAGCGCGGCGAGGGCGGCCCGGAGGGGCGCCTCGGGGGCGCCGGTCACGCGGATGTGGCGGCGGGGCATGCAACGAGCGTAGGCCGAGGACCAGGAGGTGGCACGCCGTACCCTGGCGCGGAGGTCTACGTGAGGAGTACGTGTTGCTGGTCCTGCTGCCGCCCTCGGAAGGAAAGGCGAACTCGGGCGAGGGTGCCCCGCTGGAGCTGGAGTCGCTGTCGTCGCCGGGGCTCACCGCCGCGCGGGAGGCCGTGCTCACCGAGCTGGTGGAGCTGTGCGCGGCCGACGAGGAGAAGGCGCGCGAGGTGCTGGGGCTGAGCGAGGGGTTGCGCGGCGAGGTCGCGAAGAACGCCGGGTTGCCGACGGCCGGCACCCGTCCGGCCGGCGAGATCTACACCGGTGTCCTCTACGACGCTCTCGGCCTGGCCACGCTGGACGCGGCGGCCGGGCGGCGCGCGGCGGACTCGCTGCTGGTCTTCTCGGGACTGTGGGGCGCGGTGCGGGTGACGGACCGGATCCCCTCCTACCGCTGCTCGATGGGCGTGCGACTGCCGGGGCTCGGCGCGCTGGCCGGGCACTGGCGCGCGCCGATGGCCGAGGTGCTGCCCGAGGCGGCCGGGGACGGCCTGGTCCTCGATCTGCGCTCCTCCGCGTACGCGGCTGCCTGGAAGCCCAGGGGCGAGGTCGCGGGGCGGACGGCGACCGTACGGGTGCTGCACGCGCCGACGCGGAAGGTCGTCAGCCACTTCAACAAGGCGACCAAGGGGCGGATGGTACGGAGCCTGCTGTCGGCCGGGGCCGCGCCGAAGGACCCCGCCGAGCTGGTGCGGGCGCTGCGGGACCTGGGGTACGTCGTGGAGGCGGCGGCACCGGCCGGGGCGGGCAAGGCGTGGTCGCTGGACGTGCTGGTGGAGGAGATCCACTGAGGCCGACTCGACCGCACCACCGGCGTTGCAGCATGCGCAACGCTCATTGCGCGTAACGCACTCCCTGGGCACGATGAGGGCATGACCTCACCGCTGCCCTCGTCCTCGGCTGCCTCCGTGCTGGATCTCGCGCCCGTCGTGCCCGTGGTGGTGCTCTCCGACGCCGCCGACGCCGTACCGCTGGCGCGGGCCCTGGTGGCGGGCGGGCTGCCCGCGATCGAGGTGACGCTCCGGACCCCGGCGGCGCTGGAGGCGATCCGTGCGATCGCCGGTGCGGTGCCGGGGGCGGTGGTCGGGGCGGGCACGGTGATCACGCCGGAGCAGGTGGGCGCGTGCGTGGCGGCCGGGGCCCGGTTCCTGGTCAGCCCGGGGTGGACCGACGCGCTGCTGGAGGCGATGCGCGGGTCGGGGATGCCGTTCCTGCCCGGGGTGTCGACCACCTCGGAGGTCGTCGCACTGCTGGAGCGCGGGGTGCGGGAGATGAAGTTCTTCCCGGCGCAGGCGGCGGGCGGCACGGCCTATCTGAAGTCCCTGGCCGGTCCGCTGCCGCAGGCCCGGTTCTGCCCCACGGGCGGGATCGGCCCGGCGACCGCCCCCGAGTACCTCGCCCTGCCCAACGTCGGCTGTGTGGGCGGCAGTTGGATGGTCCCGGCGGACGCGGTGGCCGCCGGCGACTGGGCCCGGGTCGAGGAGCTGGCGCGGGCCGCCGCCGGGCTCAGGGACGCAGGTGGGACGTGTCGTTGAACAGCCGGACGCTCGCGTTGCCGTCCGCGTAGTACGCCACCGCCGACAGGGAGGCCGCCGAAAGCTCCATGCGGAACAGGGACTTGGGCGGGGCACCGAGTGCGAGCCGGACGAAGGTCTTGATCGGGGTGACGTGGGTGACCAGGAGGACGGTACGGCCCGCGTAGGCCGCGGCCAGCTTGTCACGGGTCGCGGCGATGCGGGTGGCCGTCTCGGCGAAGCTCTCGCCGCCGCCGGTGGGACGGGCCTCCGGGTCGGCGAGCCAGACGTTCAGGTCGTCCGGGTGGCGCTCGCGGACCTCACCGAAGGTCAGGCCCTCCCAGGCGCCGAAGTCCGTCTCCCGCAGGCCGTCGTCGATCGCCACGTCCAGGCCGAGGCGGGCGGCGACGATGCCGGCGGTTTCGCGGGTGCGGGTGAGCGGGGAGGCGACGACGGCCTGGATGGTGCCGCGCCGTGCCAGGGCCTCGGCCACGCGGTGGGCCTGCTCCCGGCCGGCGTCGGAGAGGGAGGGGTCGGTGCCGCCGCTGCCGGAGAAGCGTTTCTGGGGGGTGAGAGGGGTCTCGCCGTGGCGGAGCAGGACGAAGGTGGCGGGGGCACCCAGGTCGGGAGCGGCGCTCCAGCCGGGGTTCGAGGTGCGCGGCTCGTCGGCCTCGGCCCCACGAACCGGCTCAGCCCCGGAGGCCACCTCGGCCCCACCGACCGACCCGCCGCCACGTACCGCCCCGGCTTCGGTGGTGTCCTCGGCCGGCGCGGTGGCCGGTTGCCCGGGACCGGTCGTCCGGCCCTGTGCCAGGGCCGTCCGGGCCTTCGCCGCGCCCGCCGCCGCGTCCCCGGGCGGGCCCGCGGGCTCGGGCAGGGCGGGCGGGGTGTCCAGGGCGGCCCGGGACGTGGAGGGGGACCACTGCGCGCCCTTGGCGCCCGCGTCCATCGCCTCGTTGGCGAGGCGGTCGGCGTGCTTGTTCTGTTCGCGGGGGATCCACTCGTAGGTGACCCGGCCGGGCGGGAGGACGGCCCGCGCCTCGGTCGCCAGCGGCTTCATGGCGGGGTGCTTGATCTTCCAGCGGCCCGACATCTGCTCGATGACCAGCTTGGAGTCCATCCGGACATGGACCGTCGCGGTGGCGTCCAGGGCGTGCGCGGCACGCAGACCGGCGAGGAGACCTCGGTACTCGGCCACGTTGTTCGTGGCGATGCCGATGTACTCGGCCACCTCCGCCAGCGTCTCCCCCGTCGCCGCGTCGCTCACCACGGCACCGTAGCCGGCCGGCCCCGGGTTGCCCCGGGAGCCGCCGTCGGCCTCGACGATGAACTCCCTCACCCCTGAAGCCTCCTGACTCCTACAGGCCCGACTCGGCCGTACGCACCAGGATGCGGCGGCAGTTCTCGCAGCGGACCACCGTGTCCGGCGCCGCCGCGCGGATCTCGCTCAGTTCGGTGATGGCCAGCTCCTGCCGGCAGCCCTGGCAGGTGCGGGCGTGCAGCTTGGCCGCGCCGATGCCGCCCTGCTGCTCGCGCAGCTTGTCGTAGAGCTTGAGCAGGTCCGCGGGGACGGAGCCGGCGATGACCTCGCGCTCCTTGGTCACCGAGGCGGCCTCACCGTCGATCTCCTCGAACGCGGCGCCCCGGCGGCCGATCGCGTCGTCGATCTTCGCCTGCACGGAGCCGACCCGCTCGGTCAGCTCGGCGACCCGCTCCTGCGCGGCCTCGCGGCGCTCCATGACCTCCAGGACCACGTCCTCCAGGTCGCCCTGCCGCTTGGCGAGGGAGACGATCTCGTGCTGGAGGTTGGACAGGTCCTTCGGCGAGGTGACCGCACCGGAGTCCAGGCGCTGCTGGTCACGGGCGGCACGCTGGCGCACCTGGTCCACGTCCTGCTCGGCCTTGGTCTGCTCGCGGGCGCAGTCGCTCTCCTCGGTCTGCGCGGCCACCAGCAGGTCGCGCAGCTGCGTGAGGTCCTTGTTCAGCGACTCGATCTCGGCGTGCTCCGGCAGGGACCTCCGCTTGTGCGCGAGCTGCTGCAGGCGGACGTCGAGGCCCTGGACGTCGAGGAGTCGGATCTGGTCGGCGGGCGCGGCGTTCAGTTGGGGGCTCCCAATGGGCTAGAGGTGGTGGTGGACGCCGCGTGGGCGGTCCAGGGGTCGGTGACCGTCCTGGAGACGTGGACCCTGAGGTCCCAGCCGTGGCGGTCGGAGATCTCGTCGAGCTGGGCTGCGGCCAGCTCGCACCAGGGCCACTCGGTGGCCCAGTGCGCCGCGTCGAGCAGCGCGAGGGGACCGTGGGCGACGGCCTCGCTCGCCGGGTGGTGGCGCAGGTCGGCGGTGAGGAAGGCGTCGACGCCGGCCGCACGGACCTGGTCGAAGAGGCTGTCGCCGGAGCCGCCGCTGACGGCGATCGTGCGGACGACGGCCTCGGGGTCGCCGGCCACCCGGATGCCCTGCGCGGTGGCGGGCAGCCGCTCGGCCACACGGGCGGCCAGCTCGCGCACGGTGAGCGGGTGGTCGAGTTCGCAGACGCGGCCGAGGCCCCGGCAGCCCTCGGGGTCAGTGGGGTCCGGCACGAGAGGTCGTACGACGCGGAGGTCGAGGGCGCCCGCGAGGGCGTCCGAGACACCCGGGTCGGCGGTGTCGGCGTTGGTGTGGGCGACGTGCAGCGCGATGTCGTTCTTGATCAGCGTGTGCACGACCCGGCCCTTGAAGGTGGACGCCGCGACCGTGGTCGTCCCGCGCAGATAGAGCGGGTGGTGCGTGACCAGCAGGTCGGCGCCGAGCTGCACCGCCTCGTCGACGATCTCCCGCACGGGGTCGACGGCGAACAGGACCCGGCCGACCTCCTGGTCGGGGTCGCCCACCACCGTGCCGACCGCGTCCCAGGACTCGGCCCGCTCGGCGGGCCACAGGTTCTCCAGCGCGGCGATGACTTCAGACAGACGGGGCACGGGGAAAGGCTACCTGGCTGTTCGGCGGGGCTGTACCGCATCCGCCTGCTCTGGCCCGGCTCAGCACACAGGCCCCGGTTTCCTCAGATGAATCGCTTCTGCGCCACCCGTATGTGTGAAGCGGGAGAGGGCCGGTCCCACGCCTGTGCGTGCGAAAACTAGCTTCGTCACCGGAGGTGACCGAATCATGACGGCCTGTGCGATCGAACCCCCGTCGGCGGGTGAGTCCGACGGTGCGCCGACGACGCGGTGCGCCCTCACGGCGGACGGCGCCTACGCGGCCCGGCTCGCCCGGGACGGCGAGTCCTGGTTCCCCGAGCGCTGGACGCTGGACGGCCCGGAGCCGTACGCGGTACCGCTGCCCGGCAACCAGCCGGAGGAGCCCGGCACCGAGCTGCAGCCCATGGGCGACGGCCGGGTGCTGATCCACCGGCTGGTGGAGCGGCGGCATGTCTTCGCGCTGCTCTACCCGACCGGTCCCGGCACCGGCGAGCTGCCGCTGGGCGCGGTGGAGTGCCCCGAGCCCGGCGTCCGGCTCACCCTGCTGCCGCCGGCACCGGGGGGCGCGCAGGCGTACGCCCTCGCCGTCGGCCCGCGGTCCAGCGTGGTGTGGCTGGTGGCGGGCGGGGCCTTCGGGCCGGAGCGGCTCGCCGAGGTGCCGGGGCGCTGCTCGGGCGGGGTCTGGCTGGACGGTACCGGCCGGATGCTGGCGCTGGACCGGGAGCTGGGCGGCCGCACCAAGACCGTCGTCGTGGACCTGGAGCGCGGCGAGGTCTCGCCCCTGCTGCAGATCGCGGAGTGCAGTGACGACCGGCTGCTGCTCGCCGACCTCGACAGCGGGCTGCTGCTGATCTCCTCCGACGCGCCCTCCCCGGGGCAGGAACGATTGGGCTGGGGCGTGCTCGGCAGCACGCTGCCGGTGCGCTTCCCGGAGTGCCTGCGCCTGCCGGACTGCGCGGTCACACCGTTCGCGATCCAGCCGGGGCAGGTGCTGATGCCGGAGCACTGTGCGGTGGCCCTGCGTATCGACGGCGCGTTCGGCACCTGGGTGGGCACCTGGCGGCCGGCCGAGCGGCGGCTGACGCATCGTGCGGCGCCCCAGGGGTGGTTGGCGGGGGCCGGCCTGTGGACGCGGGGCGGGGTGCTGCGGTTGCCGTACGCCACACCGGACACTCCGTGCGGCGTGGCGGAGCTGACCGCGCCCGGTGCGGCGGCCGGAGGGGCCATGACCGGTACGGGGGGACCGGCGGTCGCGAACGCGGGGGGACCGGGGGCCGCGGGTCCGGGGGCCGCGGGTCCGGGGGCCGCGGGTCCGGGGGCCGCGGGACCGGGGGGTCCGGTCCGGGACGGCACGTCCGCCGGGGCGCCCGAGGCGTCCCGGAAGGCGGCGGAACCGGGCCCTCCGGAGGGTGCGGCGCCCCGTCCCGTGCCCCTGCAACAGGCGCCTCTGGGGCGTCTTGTAACGAAGTAGTGCCGGTCGGCGTGTGCGCCTGGATTCGGCCCGTGGTGTGCCGGTTACACTCGCTCGGCTGTACGAAAGATCATGTTGACGGGGTGAATTCTTCCGATGAGCGACACCAGCACGATGGAGCAGCTGTCCACCGACTCTCAGGGCAGCGCCGGCCACGGCCGGCACCGGGGCCCGATCGCGGCCCAGGAGAGCGAGACGGCTCCGCACGGCCGGCACCGCAAGCCGGCCCAGGAGACCGCCGAGGCGGCTGTCTGACGGTCGTCACGACCGAGGCGGTCCGACCGGCCGCAGCGGACGAGGGGGTGCCCGACGGGCGCCCCCTCTTCTCGTGCTCAGCCCCGCTTGAGCCCCAGCACCTCCGCCGCCGCGAAGGTCTCCCCCGGCGGCCGGTCCGCGTAGTGCGGAGTGAGCAGCGCGTCGAGTTCGTCGTACGTGAACGTCTCCCGCTCGCTGTCGAACTTCGCCCCTACCCGGGGCCGTTCCACGACGGCGACCATGCCGCCGTGGACGACGAGCAGCTGTCCGTTGACCCGGGCGGCGGCCGGTGAGGCCAGGTAGCCGACGAGCGGGGCGACGTGCTCGGGGGCGAGCGGGTCGAGACCCTCCCCCGGTCGTTCGAGTCCCGCGAAGACGTCCTCGGTCATCCGGGTCCGGGCGCGCGGGCAGATCGCGTTGGCCGTGACGCCGTACTTGGCCAGGGCGAGGGCGGTGGAGGTGGTGAGGCCCACGATCCCGCCCTTCGCCGCCGCGTAGTTGGGCTGTCCGGCGGAACCGGCGAGGAACGCCTCCGAGGAGGTGTTGACGATCCGCCCGTACACCGGCCCCCCGGCCGCCTTCGACCGCTCCCGCCAGTACGCGGCGGCGAAGCGGGTGGTGTTGAAGTGCCCCTTGAGGTGGACGCGGACCACCGAGTCCCACTCGTCCTCGGTCAGGGAGAACACCATGCGGTCGCGCAGGATGCCCGCGTTGTTGACGAGGATGTCGAGCGTGCCGAACTCGCCGATCGTCCACTCCACCAGGTCACGCGCCTGCTGGAAGTCGGCCACGTCTCCGGTGTGCGCGACCGCCCGGCCGCCTTGGTCGCGGATCTCCGCGGCGACCTGCTCGGCGGGCGCCGCCGAGGCCTCGCCGGTGCCGTCGCGGCCGGGCTGCCCGTAGTCGTTGACGACGACGGCCGCGCCGAGCCGGGCGAGTTCCAGGGCCTCGGCCCGGCCGAGCCCGCGCCCGGCGCCGGTGACGATCGCGGACAGTCCCTCGAGTGGCAGTGACATGCGCCGTGTCCTCAGATCTCGATGCACGTACGCAGGGCGGTCCCGGTACGCATCTGGTCCAGTGCCTCGTTGATCTCGGCCAGCCGCACCCGGTGGGTGATCAGGCCCGCCAGGTCGACACGGCCGGCCCGCCACAGGGCGATGGTGCGTTCGTAGGAGCGCAGCACGTCGCCGCCGCCGTACAGGGACGGCAGGATGCGCTTCTCGTCGAAGAACAGCTCGAACATGTTGAGCTGGAGGAAGTCGTCCATGGCGCCCGCGCCGACCACGACGAGGGTGCCGCCGCGCCGGGTGTTCTCGTAGGCGGTGCGGGCGGTGGCGGACCTGCCGACGACCTCGAAGACGTAGTCGAAGCCCTCGCCGCCGGTGACCTGCTGCTTGGCGTCGGGCAGCTCGTCCGGCGCGACCGCCCTGGTGGCGCCGAACCGGAGGGCGGACTCGCGCCGGGAGGCGACCGGGTCGACGGCGACGATCTCGGCGGCGCCCTTCAGCCGCGCGCCCTGCACCGCCGCGATGCCGACGCCCCCGCAGCCGATGACGGCGACCGAGGAACCGGCCGCCACGTCGGCGGTGTTGAGCGCGGCGCCGAGCCCGGTCGTCACCCCGCAGCCGATCAGCGCCGCGATGTCGAAGGGCACGTCGTCCGGGATGGGGACGGCGCAGCCGGCGTCGACGACGACCTCCTCGGCGAAGGTGCCGGTGCCCGCGAAGCCGAAGACGTCGGAGGGGCCGGCGCCGGAGCGCCTGAAGTTCGGGGTGCCCGCGTTCATGAACCCGGCCAGGCACAGCTCGGTCTGTCCCCGCCGGCAGGCCGGACAGTCGCCGCAGGCGGGCAGCCAGCAGACGACGACCCGGTCGCCGGGCTTCAAGTGCCGTACGCCCTCCCCGACTTCGAGTACCTCGCCCGCGCCCTCGTGGCCGGGCACGAAGGGGGCCGGCTGGGGCAGTACCCCGTTCATCGCGGACAGGTCCGAGTGGCACAGCCCGGTGGCGCGGACGCGGATCCGCACCTTGCCGGGGCCGAAGCCCACCGCCTCGATGTCGTCGAGGACCTCCAGCTTCTCCTGTCCGATCTCGTGCAGTACGGCTGCGCGCATGGTGCGGCTCCCCTCGGAGGCGGTGTGCGGCGGGCGGCGGGCGGCGGGCTGTCAGGAGTGCTCGACGACGGTGTCGGCGAGGACCGGCGTGTCGTCCCTTCCCCACTCTCGGCTGCGCTCGCGCGGGGGGACTCCCGTGGCGGTGCCCACCATGACCCGCACCCGGCCCTCCTCGCGCCACATGCGGATGCGCAGGGTCTGCCCGGGACGGACGACCCCGGCGAACCGCGTGCTGTAGGCGCGGACCCGGGTCACATCGCCGCCGAGCAGCGTGTCGACGACCGCCTTGAGCGTGATGCCGTAGGTGCACAGCCCGTGCAGGATCGGCCGGTCGAAGCCGGCCAGCTTGGCGAACTCGGGGTCGGCGTGCAGGGGGTTGTAGTCGCCGGAGAGGCGGTAGAGGAGGGCCTGGTCCTCGCGGATCGGCCGGTCGACCGTCCGGTCGGGCTCTCCGGTGGGCGGTCGAAGGCGTGGGGAAGGGCCGCGGTCACCGCCCCAGCCGCCCTCGCCCCGGACGAAGATCTGTGCGTCACTGGTCCACAACGGGCCGTCGGCGTCGGTGACTTCGGTGCGCATGACGAGGACGGCGGCCTTGCCCTTGTCGTGGACGGCGGCGATGCGACCGGTGGCGGTGGCGCTGCCCGCGGCGGGGATCGGGCGGTGGACGCTCAGGCTCTGGCCGCCGTGCAGGACCTTGGCCAGATCGACGTCGACGCCGGGCATGGACAGCCCGCTGATCACTCCGGGCGAGCCGGAACCGGCGACGGTGGCGAAGCTCGGCAGGACGTGCAGCCGCGACTCCAGGGTGTAGCGCAGCTCGTCCGGGTCGGTGGCAGGGATTCCGGCGCCGATGCCGAGGTGGTAGAGCTGGACGTCCTTGGGGGTCCAGCTGATCTCGCCGACGCGGGGTTCGGCGGCGAGGGCCAGGGCTGCGTCGATGGGCATGAGGCTCCTGACGTGGCGGCGAAGGGGCGTCTTGCGGATCGTGGGAGACCCCGGCACGACCGTCCGCACCGTCGGCCGCACCGAGGTCGCCACGGGCCGACCTAGAACGCGTTCCAGTCCGGCGCCCCCTGTATAGCCCAGCGCCCCACAGTTGTGAAGCGTCCTGACGTTGTGTCAGGTCACGTGGGTTGGGGGCTGGAGCGGGGACTGTGGGGGCAGGGTTGTAGCCGCGCGCCATGGGCCGGTGGCGGGGGTTATGGGGGCGGGGCTGTGGCCGTGGGCCGGGAGCCGGAGGCCGTGGGCCGGGGGCCGGGTGCCGGGGGCCGGGCCGGGGGGCCAGGGCCAGGGGCCAGGGGCTGGGGCTGTGGGTCGGGGGCCAGGGGCCGGGGCTGTGGGTCGGGGGCCGGTGACCGTGGGCCGGGGCTGTGGGGTCGGGGGCCGGGAGCTGTGGCCGTGGCCGTGGGCCTCACCGGGCGGGAGCCGGGGACTGTGGCCGTGGGCCAAGGGCCGGGAGCTGCGGCCGTGGGCCTCACCGGGCGGGAGCCGGGGACTGTGGCCTGTCGGCCGGGGCCAGGAGCTGTGGCCGTGGGCCAGGGGCCGGGGACCGTGGGCCGGGGCCCAGGGGCCGGGCGCCGGGGCCAGGGGACCCGGGCCAGGAGCCAGAGGCCACGGGCCGGGGCTGTGGGGTCGGGGGCCGGGGGTCGGGAGCTGTGGCCGCGGCCGTGGGCCCCACCGGGCCGGGAGCCGAGGACTGTGGCCGTGGGCCAGGGGCCGGGGACCGTGGGCCGGGGCCAGGGGCCGGGGCCAGGGGCCGGGTGCCGGGTGCCGGGTGCCGGGGCCAGAGGGCCCGGGCCAGGAGCCGGAGGCCATGGGCCGGGGCTGTGGGTCGGGGGCCGAGGACCGGGAGTTGTGGCCGTGGCCGTGGGCCCCACCGGGCCGGGAGCCGAGGACTGTGGCCGTGGGCCAGGGGGCCAGGGCCGCGGACCAGGGGCCGGGGGCTGCGGACCAGGGGCCAGGGCCTGGGCTAGGGGCCGGGGGGCTGGGGACCAGGGGCCGGGGGGCCTGGGCCGGGGACCGGGGCCAGGAGCCGGGGCCGGGGCGAGAGCCAGGCGCCGGGGGCAGGAGGCAGAGGTCAGGGCTGGGACATTTGTACTGGCCGGCTGCGTACAAAGCGCATCTGCCGCAGGCCGGTCCGGTTTCGTAGCGTTCCATTCGTACGCTGTGCTGTCGCACCGCCTCGGTGCGCGGACCGTCCGACCGGGGGGACACAGAGATGACATGGTGGCGGAGACTGAGGTGCCAGGTGGCGGCCTGGCAGGCGGAAGGGCTGCGGTGGCGGACCGAGCACGAGCGCTTCGAGGCCGCGCAACGAGCCGCCCGCAAGAACGGCGGAGCCGCGCGCGTCGACCATCCGGGTCCGCCGCCCACCGGCTTCGCCCTGCTGCCCTGGCTGCTGATGGGCCTGGGGTCCTTCTCCAACCTGCTTCAGGGCAAGACCCCCAACCCCTGGATCGGCGGCCTGGGCCTGCTGGCCTTCAACTCCCTCTACGTCCACGTCACCTTCCGCTCCTTCGACCGGGACAAGCGCGAGTCGGTGTCCACCCGGGTGGCGCTCGCCCTGATGGCGCTGCTGACCACGGGACTCGCCCTCGGCTACGGCGGCAACTGGCTGATGTTCTTCCCGCTGCTGGGACTGGCGACGGGTGCCACCCTGCGCGGCCCGTGGCTGGGTCGCGTGGGCCTGCTGCTCTCGGTGTACGCGGGCACCGTCTCCGGCCTGCGGGGCGGCTGGGAGGACGCGACGAACATCGGCTACGCCACCTTCCTCTCCAGCATGGTGACCGCCGCGATCCTCGGCCTGTCCGAGGCGGTACGGGAGCTGCGCGCCGCTCGCGAGGAACTGGCCCGGCGCGCGGTGGAGAAGGAGCGGCTGCGTTTCTCCCGGGATCTGCACGACCTGCTCGGGCACACCCTGTCGGTGATCGTGGTGAAGTCGGAGGCGGCCCGCCGGCTGGCCCCGCGCGACATGGACGCGGCGCTGGCGCAGATCACCGACATCGAGTCGGTGGGCCGGCAGGCGCTCACCGAGATACGCGAGGCGGTGACCGGCTACCGCCAGGGCAGCCTGGCCACCGAACTGACCCGGGCCCGGTCGGCGCTGTCCGCGGCGAGCGTGGAGCCGGTGGTGCGCCAGACCGGAACTCCGCTCGCCCCGCAGGCCGAGGTGCTGCTCGGCTGGGTGGTGCGCGAGGCGGTCACCAACGTGGTCCGGCACAGCGACGCCGGGCGCTGCGAGATCACCGTAGAGGGCGCCGCCGAGCGGGTCCGGCTCACGGTCACCGACAACGGCACCGGCAAGCCCGTCAGCCGGCCCCGGGAGGGCATCGGCGGCACGGGCTTGACGGGGCTGACCGAGCGCCTCGCGGCGGCGGGCGGCTCCCTGACGGCCGGCCCGTCGCCCCGCGGCGGTTTCACGGTCACCGCGGAACTCCCGCCGACTCTGGAGGAGTTGGCGCCTACGGCTACGGCTACGGCGCCCAGGGGGAGCTGACCGCCCAGCTCACGTCGTCCGCCCAGGACGTGGTGCTGTCCCAGGCGTTGGAGCCGCCGTTGCTCGCTATGTAGACGTTGTGGTCGTAGTGGCGCAGGTATCGCGTCGGGTAGTTGTACGAGGCGAACGAGGTGCCGGTGCCGCTTCTGCCGGGCTGCGGGCAGAAGGTGGCGTCGGCCCGGAACTGGGCGGTGCCGTCCATCGGCTGCCGGGAGAGCCGGTAGTCGAAGTGGCGCAGGAAGTCACCGGGGTAGTTGCGCGACTCGAACGAGACGCAGGAGTTGTTGGCGAGCCCCCGGCGCACGATCCACGTCGCGTCGTTCTTGTCGAGGGACGAACTGCTCGATGTCACCGGGGAGACGACGGCCGTGTTGTTCTGGTGCCGGATGTAGTCGGTGGTGCAGCACGGCGTCGTGGCGCGCAGGGAGATCTCCGAACCGGGGTTCAGGGTGCCGGTGCTGCCGGTCGGGCCGCCGTAGCCGACGGAGACGATGTTGGCCTGGACGGCGTTGTCGGCGGCATCCGTCGGGATGCCGGAGGTCATCACGCCCTCGAAGAAGGACCCGATGGAACCGTTGCTGTTGTCGCCGCCGGTGCCGAGGACGATCGCGCCCTCCTGGTGCATCGGCGAGTAGCCGCCGGCGGTCGGCTCACCACCGGAATACGTGGTCGTCAGCCCGCCCGACCGGGCGTTTCCGTATTTCAGCGCGAAATGGTCCCGGCCGTTGTTCTTGAGCAGCGCGGTGACGAACGGCGACGGACCGGTGCCGGTATTGGCGGAGTTCTTGCTGTATCCGGCGTCGGACTGGAACAGCCCGTTCTCCAGGTCGGCCTGCACCCAGGGGCCCTGTCCGTAACAGGGCGAGAACCAGCACTCGGTGCCGAAGTTGATGGCGTCCATGTGACCGTTGCCGGTGTCCATGTTGTTGGTCTCGGCGTTGCCGTAGTCGAAGCAGCAGCGGTTGTTGACGTGGGTGCCGGAGGTCACCATGTACATCCCCTCGGCCTGACCGTTCACGGCGACGCCCGACGTGGAGTTGTCCCGGTAGCCCATGCCCGCGGAGATCTCCAGGCCGTAGACCTGATGGCCGCCGGCGGTCACCGGCAGCGCGTCCGCGGGCGCCCCCACGTCGGCCGCTCCGGCCCCGCCCGCGCCCTCGATGGTGAGGTCGTTGTGGCGCGGGGACTGGTCGTAGATCTCGGTGATGACGCACGTCGTGCCGGAACAGAAGGAGTCCTGGGCGGCGGCGTCGGCGTATCCGCCGGTGGCCGAGAGGCCGATGTCGGCGGTGGCCCCGTCCTTGGCCCGCCGCACCTGGTACAGCCGGCCGTTGTAGGACGCGTACAGCGCCCGGACCAGACTGTGCGCGGCGACGCAGGGGGTGCCTGCGGCGCCGTAGAGGTCACAGGGCAGCGAACTCGCGGCGGCGGCCGGGGGTGCGCCGGCGCCGACGAGCAGCGCGGTGAGGGTGGCGCAGATCGCGAGGAGGGAGAGCAGGACGCGGGGGGTTCTCAGGAGCACGATGCACCTCGGGTTCGTCGTAGAGCGATGGTCGATATCTCGGACAATGTTCGATCGAAATACCGAACCTCTTTGCCTGCCGAATTGCCGGGGATTGCTGGAAATGCAGGGGAAGTGTTTGCGTGCGGCCCGAAGCCGTCAACCCCCGCGGCACCGGAAAAGGGAGAGTCTTTAATCAACCCCGGTACGGGCGGGCGCCGACCTCCGGAGAGCGTCTGCGCACGGATGGCGGTCTGCGGCAGGATTGCGGCGTGGCAACCGAATCGAACCGTATCGAGCTGAGCGAACAGGAACTTCGTGAGATCACGGGCTATGCGGCCGACAGTGCGCGCAGGGTGCTGTCGATCTTCGAACAGAGCCTCCCCGGCGACACGCGCCCTCGCGACGCCATCGACGCGGCAGACGATTTCGCCGGGGGCGGCCGGCGCACGGCGGCTCTGCGGCAGCGCGCGTGGGCGGCGTACAGAGCGGCGCAGGAAGCCGCTTCACCCGCCGCGGTCGCCGCGGCCCGAGCGGCGAGCCATGCGGCCGCTGCCGCGTACCTTCATCCCCTGGCAGACGCCCATCAGGTGAAACACATTCTCGCTGCGGCGGCGCATGCGGCACGCGCGGAGGAGCTGGCCTCCGCGGCGGACCGGAGCGCCACCGCGGGGACCACCCTCGCATGGGCGCTCCGTCACGCACCGGCGGCGGTCACCGCGGTGCTCGGCCGGATGCCCGGCGCCCCTCCCGGAGGCGGGCGCGTGGGCGAGCTGATACGCACTCTCGACACCGCGCTCCGGGCCGCCTGAGCGCACCGCCTCGTCGGGTCGACTGCGGTAGGCGGCCGGACGGGCCGGTGCGGTAGCGGAGCGGAGGGGCATGGCCCGCACCCCGGCCCGGTGATGGGTTCGCGCGTCGGCCGTAATCTGGGCGCATGAAGTCCATCCGGGTTCTGCTCGCCGAGGACCAGGGCATGATGCGCGGCGCGCTCGCCCTGCTGCTCGGAATGGAGGAGGACATCGAGGTCGTGGCCCAGCTGTCCTCCGGTGACGCCATCGTGGACGCCGTGCTCACCCACCGTCCGGACGTGGCCCTGCTGGACATCGAACTGCCGGGCACCAGCGGGCTGGACGCGGCGGCCGGGCTGCGGGAGCAGGCACCCGACTGCCGGGTGCTGATCCTCACCACCTTCGGCCGGCCCGGTTATCTGCGCCGGGCCATGGAGGCCGGGGCGGCCGGGTTCCTCGTCAAGGACGGGCCGGTGGAGGAGCTGGCCACGGCGATCCGGCGGGTGCTCGCCGGGGAGACGGTGGTCGATCCGGCACTGGCCGCCGCCGCGCTCAGCGCCGGGCCGAATCCGCTGACGGCTCGCGAGTGCGAGGTGCTGAAGGCGTCGGTGGACGGGGCGACGGTCGCCGACATCGCCGGGCGGCTCCACCTGTCCGAGTCGACCGTACGCAACTACCTGTCCTCGGCGATCGGCAAGACGGGCACCCGGAACCGGGCGGAGGCGGTACGGGAGGCCCGGCAGCAGGGGTGGTTGTGACCTCCCCCCCTGGGCCCTCCGCTCCCCCTCCCCGCCGCGCCTACTTCGTGACCTTCACGTCCTTGTACGTGGTCCCGGCGGGACCGGCGCACACGAACCAGTTCGCTCCCGGGTAGCCGGCGACCGGGCGGATCAGCGAGGAACTGTCGGGGGCGGCGGGCGCGGGTCCCGCCGGACGGGCCACGGTCGTCCGGCCGTCCTTCCAGGTGCAGGTGACCTCGCGAGCGGTTGTGGCGACCTTGCCGACCACCAGCCGGAAGGGGCCCGTGGCACTGAGCTCTCCCAGGTTGACGGCGGCTGCGCCCAGGTCGTCGCCCGACAGGCGCTCTATCTTCTTGACCGTGTCGAACGTGATCTGCCGTCGGTCGTCCCCGTAGGACCAGATCGCGAAGTAGGACGTCTTGCCGACCAGTCCGGCCGGCTTGTCCACCGCCGGCTTGAGGCCCCGCTGCGCCATGAGGCCGAACTGCCGGTCCGCCTCCCGGCCGTCGCGCGGTGCTCCCCACACGTCGAAGGTGACGTACCACCTCTTCCCCTTCTCGGTTCCCCTCGACAGCTCGGTCGACTGGGGCTCGTACACGTGCCGCGCCTCCGGAGACGTCGGTCGCGTCGCCACAGGCGCCGCCCGGTCGCCGTGTCCGCCGGGCAGCCCGGCGAACGCCAGCGCCACCCCCGTCGACCCCGCGAGCACCAGGGTCGTCGCCGTGGTCACCGCCCTGCGGCGGGCTCTGCGGCGGCGGCCGCCGCGGATGACCGCCTGGACCGGGGCTATGCCGATCTCGACCTCGTCCGCGGCGTCCGCGAGGAGGAAGGCGATGTCCGTCTGTGTCATGTCGTGGTTCTCCCGGTCCGCGCTCATCACTTCCGCCCTCCGTACGTCACCGTCTCGGCCAGTCCCGGTATGGCGCGGAGCTTCGCGATCCCCTTGGCCGCGTTGCTCTTCACCGTGCCGACCGAGCAGCCCATCGCCTCCGCCGCCTGGGTCTCCGTCAGGTCCTCCCAGTAGCGCAGGACGACCGCCTCCCGTTGCCGTACGGGCAGTTGGGCGAGCGCTTTGAGCAGCGCGCTGCGATCGTCGGCCTGCGCGATCCGGTCCCCCGTGTCGGCCACCTCGCGCACCAGGCCGGAGTCGTCCTTCGGGGCCAGGAACTCCTTCAGCCTTCTTCTGTGTTTGCGAGCGTGTGCGTTGATCATCACGCGCCGTACATACGCCTCCGGGTTGTCGGCGGCGCCGACCCTGCGCCAGGCCACGTAGACCTGTTCGAGCGTCGACTGGACCAGGTCCTCGGCGGCGTGCTGTTCCCCCGTGAGGAGAAATGCCGTACGCATCAGCCGCGGCCAGCGGCCGATCATGAAGCTCTGGAACTCCTCGTTCCGAGCGTTCTTCCCGTCCCCCATGGGCACCTCCTTGATGTCAGAAGGAGTCCATGGGCCGCCCGGACCGTTGCCTCGATCGGCGGGACTCGGAGATTTCCTTCCCCTCGCCGGCCGGCACGGCCGGCGAGGAGTGGGCGATCCGCGCGGTGGGCGGGGTCGCCCCGAAGCCGTGCCGACGGCCTGACGAGGCATCAGAATCTCATGGAATGGTCAAGGATTCATTAGAGGCCCGAAGCAACGGAATAGTTGCCTGCGCATACGAGGTTTACCCAGCACTTATGTCCACGGGAGGCCTCACTCAATGACTCACACGACGACCGATCAACCCACCCGGCGGGCCGGCGGGGCCGTGGTCCCGGTGCTCGCCTTCGCGGGCATCGCCGTCGCGGTGATGCAGACCCTGCTGGTGCCGGTCATCAAGGACCTGCCGCAACTGCTGGACACCGCCCCCAGCAACGCCACCTGGGTCCTGACCTCGACTCTCCTGTCCGGTGCCGTCGCCACACCGATCATGGGCCGGCTCGGCGACCTGTACGGCAAGCGGCGGATGCTGATCCTCAGCCTCGCCGTGATGGTGGTCGGCGCCCTGGTCAGCGCGGTCACCAGCCAGCTGCTCACCATGATCGTGGGCCGTACCCTGCAGGGCTTCGCCATGGGCGCGATCCCGCTCGGCATCGGCCTGATGCGGGACATGCTGCCGCGCGAGAAGCTCGGCTCGGCCATGGCCCTGATGAGTTCCTCGATCGGTGTCGGCGGCGGTCTGGCACTCCCGGCCGCGGCCCTGGTGGCACAGCACACGGACTGGCACGCCCTGTTCTACGGCGCCGCCGGCCTCGGCGCGCTGGCGATCGCCCTCACCCTCCTCGTCGTGCCCGAGTCCCCCATGCGGGCCGAGGGCTCCTTCGACCTGCTCGGCGCGACAGGCCTGTCGACCGGCCTGGTACTGCTCCTGCTGCCGATCACCAAGGGCAGCGACTGGGGCTGGTCCTCCGGTACGACGCTCGGCCTGTTCGCCGCGTCCCTCACCGTGCTCCTCCTGTGGGGCGTGTACGAGCTGCGCATCCAGGCGCCCCTGGTCGACCTGCGCACCACCGCCCGCCGCGAGGTGCTGCTCACCAACCTCGCCTCGATCATGGTCGGCGTCAGCTTCTACGTCGTCTCGCTCGTCCTGCCCCAGCTGCTCCAGCTGCCCACCGCGACCGGCTACGGCCTCGGACAGTCCATGGTCGTCGCGGGTCTGTGCGTGGCCCCGCTGGGCCTGACCATGATGTTCACGGCGCCGGTCTACGCCCGCCTGTCCGCCCGTTACGGCCCCAAGGTCACCCTGATCACCGGCCTGCTGATCATCGCCCTGGGCTACGGCGGCGGCCTCGGCCTGATGGACGCGGCCTGGCAGACGATCGTCACCTCCGTGGTCCTCGGCGCGGGCATCGGCCTGGCCTACTCCTCCCTCCCCGCGCTGATCGTGGGCGCGGTCCCGGCCTCGGAGACCGGCGCGGCCAACGGCCTGAACACCCTGATGCGGTCCATCGGCACGTCCGTCTCCAGCGCCGTCATCGGCATGGTGCTGGCCAACACGGCGGACAACGTGGGCGGCGTCGCGATCCCGACCATGCACGGCTTCCGCGTCTCCTTCCTGATCGCCACGGCCGCCGTCGCGGTGGGCCTGCTGCTGGCCTTCTTCCTGCCGAAGCCGGCCCGGCCGGCCCAGCACACCCAGCTGCGCGCGAGCAGCGAGGAGGACGCCGGCCTGGAGCGCGCCGAGGAGGCGCTGCGGGGCTTTTCCGGCCGGGTCCTGGGCGCCGACGGTGCTCCGGTGGCGCGGGCCAAGGTCACCCTGATCGACCGCCGGGGCCGCCAGGCGGGCGCCACCGTCTCCGCCGAGGACGGCTCCTACGCCCTCGCCGTCCCCGCGCAGGGGGCGTACGTGCTGGCCGCGAGGGCCGCCGGCCACGGGCCGCTCGCCTCGTCCGCGACGCACTCCGGGGAGCAGGGGACGGTGGGCATGGACCTGTCGCTGCCAGGAGAGACGGTGAGCGCGTAGCGCTCCGCGGGGCGCGGCGACGCGCCCCCCGGGGTGCCGCGCCCCCCGGGGTGCCGCGCCCCGCCGTCCGGCGGCTGCGGCGCCCCGATGGCCTGCCGCGCGGTTCCCCGCACGCCCTCCAGGCGTCACCCGCACCCCCTGTCGCCCGCCGGCAGGGGGTGCGGCAGCATGAGCGCCACAGTCGTACGACCGAAAGGCCGCCCATGCCCGCCGCACCCAAGCCCGAGATCCTGGCCGCGTTCGAGGCGGCGAAGGGGTTCATGCCCGTGGACGAGGGGCTGGCGCTGTACGCGGCGGCGGTGGAGGCCGGGCGGCTGGGGCTGCCGCTGCTGGAGGTCGGCACGTACTGCGGCCGTTCCACCGTCCTGCTCGCCGACGCGGCCCGTGCGGCCGGCGTCACCGCGCTGACGGTCGACCACCACCGGGGCAGCGAGGAGCAGCAGCCGGGCTGGGACTACCACGACCCGGCGACGGTGGACCCCGAGACCGGCCTCATGGACACGCTGCCGGCCTTCCGCCGCACCCTGTTCAGGGCGGGTCTCGAGGACCACGTGGTCGCCCTGGTCGGCCGCTCCCCGCAGATCGCGGCGATCTGGGGCTCCCCGCTCGGCTTCGTCTTCGTCGACGGCGGCCACACCGACGAACACGCGAGCGCCGACTACGAGGGCTGGGCCCCGCACGTGGCCGACGGCGGGCTGCTGGTCATCCACGATGTCTTCCCGCACCCCGAGGACGAGTTCACCGGCCAGGCGCCCTACCGGATTTATCTGCGGGCCCTGGAGTCGGGGGCGTTCACCGAGATCTCGGCGACGGGCTCGCTGCGGGTGCTGCGGCGGACGCGCGGGGGGATGTGAGTCCCTGCGTCCGCCGCCGTCGGCCCGTAAGGTGGCAGCGTGTCGTACGTAGGCCCCGACTTCGATCCCCCGCAGCCGCGCCGGCCCCGGCGTGGCCCGCTGACCGTGGCGATGGCCGCGCTCGTGCCCGGCGCGCTGCTCGGCTGGCTGGTGTACGAGGCGGTGGGCGGCGGTGGTTCGGACGGGCCGGACCGTGCCGTGTCCCCCGCCCCGGCCTCACGCACGGCCCCGGCGTCCTCCTCGCCGTCGGCCCTGTCCGCCTCGCCCACCGACGACGGCAAGCGGTCCCCCGCGCCCTCCTCGCCCTCCGCGTCGGCGACGCCGGCCGGCTCCGGGCCACTCAAGGGCAAGGTCGTCGTCATCGACCCGGGCCACAACCCGGGCAACTTCCAGCACGCGTCCGAGATCAACCGCAAGGTGGACATCGGGACGAACTGGAAGGAGTGCGACACCACCGGTACGTCCACCAACGCCGGTTACCCGGAAGCCCGGTTCTCGCTCGACGTGGCGCACCGGCTGCGCGCGCTCCTGGAAGGGCTGGGTGCCACGGTGAAGTTGACGCACGACGGGGACAGCCCGGCCTGGGGCCCGTGCGTGGACGAGCGGGCCCGGATCGGGAACCAGGCGCACGCCGACGCGGCCATCTCGATCCACGCCGACGGCTCCGCGCCCGGCAACCGCGGCTTCCACGTCATCCTGCCGGGGTCCGTCCACTCCGGTGCCGCGGACACCCGGAAGATCGTCGGCCCCTCCCACGACCTCGGGGTGCGCATCGTGGGCAACTTCGTCCGGGACACCGGTGAGCCGCCCTCGAACTACCTTGGCGGAGGTACCGGTTTCGTCACGCGCACGGACCTGGGTGGTCTCAATCTGTCAACGGTTCCCAAGGTGTTCATCGAGTGCGGCAACATGCGCGATAGCAAGGACGCGGCACTGCTTACCAGCGGCGCCTGGCGGCAGAAGGCGGCGCAAGGGATCTCTGAGGGAATCGTGAGTTTCCTGCGTCGGTCGTGACCGGCGGGCGGAACCGGCCGGACAGCCGGATCTTGCGGACGGTAGTGTCTACCGACGTCGAGACGACCTACGAAGGACCTGAAGTGAATATCCGCTCCCTCACTAGAGGCGACGGCGTGGTGATCGGAGCAGCGGTGGTGCTGTTCATCGCGTCGTTCCTCGACTTCTACACCATCTCCGGCTACGGCTCCGAGTACGGCCGGAACGCGTGGGAATCCCTGGGCGTGGGCCTGGGCACCTACATGGGCGCGGTGATCGGTGCCGTTCTCATCGTCGTCAACCGCTGCCTGCCGCAGCCGCGCAAGGTGGCCGGGCTCGACCTCGGCGCGGTCGGCACCGCGTTCTCGATCATGGCGACCTGGACGCTGCTGTGGACCATGCTCGACATGGAGAACGCGGACGCGGGCGCGGGCCTGATCCTCGGGTTCATCGCCGCCCTCGTGCTCACGGCCGCCGCCATCGCCACGCCCCTCGTCCCCGCGCTGCAGGCCGCCCTGGTCTCCGCCCCGAAGCCGGTCGCCCCGCAGCCCTACGGCGCCCAGCCGCAGGGGGGTTACGGCTACCCGGGTGCCCAGCCGCAGCAGCCGTACGGCGCCCAGCCGCAGCCGGGCCAGCCGTTCGGTCAGCAGCCGGCCCCGCAGGGCGTTCCGGCGCCGCAGGGTGCTCCGGCTCCGCAGGGTGCTCCGGCGCCGCAGCCGGCCGGCGGGGACTTCTCGCCGTTCTGGTTCGCCGTGCCGGTTCCCCGACAGCTGTTCGGGGAGGACGGCTCGTCGAACCCGATCGCCGAACTGGCCCCCGGCACCTGGTACCTGGCCGTCGAGCAGCGCGGTGCCGCGCTGGTCGCCCAGACCCAGGACGGCCGCCGTGGCGTCCTCCAGGACACCTCCGGCATCCAGCGCGGCTGAGCCGTACGCCGTACCGCACCGGCCCCTCGCCCTTCCGGGCGGGGGGCCGTTGTCGTACAGTCGCCTCCCGGCTCGTGTCTGACGGTGCGTCAGGAGGCAGGCGTATGCGGCTCGGTCTCGCACTCGGCTACTGGGGACGCGGTCCGGACGCCGGGCAGGTGCCGCTCGCCCGGGAGGCGGAACGGCTCGGCTACGACTCCGTGTGGACGGCGGAGTCCTGGGGCTCGGACGCCTTCACCCCGCTGACCTGGATCGCCGCGCGAACGTCGAGGATCAGGCTGGGTACGGGCGTTGCCCAGATGGCCGCCCGCTCGCCGGCCGCGACCGCGATGCACGCGCTCACCCTGGACCACCTCTCCGGCGGGCGGGTGCTGCTCGGCCTCGGCCTGTCCGGGCCGCAGGTGGTGGAGGGCTGGTACGGCCGCCCGTTCCCGAAGTCGCCGCTGACCGCGACCCGGGAGTACGTGGACGTCGTACGGCAGGTGCTGCGCCGGGAGGCGCCGGTGGAGGTGGACGGACGGTTCCATCCGCTGCCGTACCGGGGGCCGGACGGCACCGGTCTCGGGAAGCCCCTGAAGTCGATCACGCACCCCCTGCGGTCCGGTCTTCCCGTGCTCCTCGGCGCCGAAGGGCCCAGGAACGTCGCGCAGACCGCCCGCATCGCCGACGGCTGGCTGCCGCTGTACTGGGCGCCGAGCCGGCCCGAGGTGTACGGGGACGTGGTGCATGAGTTGCCGAAGGGCTTTGTGGTGGCTCCGATGGCCAGGGTGAAGGTGTGCGACGACGTGGCCGAGGGGCTGCTGCCGGTGAAGGCCATGCTCGGGTTCTACATCGGCGGGATGGGGCACACGGCCCGCAACTTCCATGCCGGCCTGATGGCCCGCATGGGGTACGCGGAGGAGGCCCGGCGGATCCAGGAGCTGTTTCTCGCCGGGCGGCGGGAGGAGGCCGTACTGGCCGTGCCGGACGCCTTCGCCGACGAGATCTCCCTGGTCGGCCCCCGCGAACGCATCGCCGAACGGCTGGAGTTGTGGCGCCGGGGCCCGGTGACGGACCTGCTGGCCCTGTCACCGGACCCCCACACACTGCGGGTGCTGGCGGAGCTGAACTCCTAGGCCAAACGAGAGGCCCTAGCCCTTGGACAGCTCGGAGGTCGAGGGCACCTTGTCCTTGACCGGGGCGCCGGCGTTCTTGCCCGCGTCCTTCACCTTGTCGATGATGTCGTCGAAGGAGCCCGCCGCCTTGTCGTCGCCCTTGCGGAGCTTGGACGGCAGGTTCTTCAGCGCCTCGATACCGGCGGTGAGTGGCGCGAGGGCCTTGGAGAGCGTCGGGTCGCCCTGGGCGTTCTTCTGGGCCGCCTTGAGCCGGTTGTAGGCGAACACACCGGCGAGGCCCGCCTTCACCAGGGTCAGCTTGCGGCCCTTGGCGCCCTTCTTGAACTTGCCCGCCTTCCAGGGCTTCACGATCCACTGATAGGTGGCGCCGGCGGCGAGCGCCGCGTTCGCCACGAAGCGGGTCTTGGCGAACTTCTGGCGTTCGGCGGACGTGGTCGGGCTCGGCGTGGCCGCGTCGACGGCGGGTGCGACCGTCGCGGCTTGCTTCGTACTGGCCTTCTCGCCGCCTCCGCAGGCGGTGGAGCCTGCCACCAGGGCGCAGCACAGGGTGAGCGCCACGAAGAGGCGCCGTATGGGTACGGGCACGAGGTCCTCCGGACGTGTCTCCCCGAGCGGTCTGCTTCCTCCGGCAGGTTCACCCGGGCGCCGCGACTGCGCCACTCGGGCTACTCCGACCGGGTGACCTGGCCCGCACACCCGTTTGTTTCACCGCGCGTGAAGCGGCAATCCGAAGTTCATGTCTCGATATCGCACTGGCGCGAATCAGGCCGGCACGGTCGTCGCGGTCGTCGCCGACATCATGGCCCTCATCCTCGGCCTGTGGATTCTGATGTACCTGTTGGACGCAAACCGGGCCAACAGCCTGGTCCAGTTCGTCCATGACGCGGCCTCCTGGCTGGCAGGCTGGTCGCACGATCTGTTCACGTTCGACGAGGCGTGGGCCCGGGTGGTCGCCGGATACGGGCTCGCCGCCGTGGTCTACCTCTTCATCGGCCACGCCATCGCCAACCGAATGCAGCGCCGCTGACCCCCGCGGGACCCGGCCGGCACACACCGGCACCGAGTCCCGCGGGGCACTCTCAGTGGCAGCAGTCGGGGTCCAGGCCGGTCGGTAGGTGTTCGCCTCCGAACACCGCGCACGTGGCGTCGTGGGGGGGGGGGGGGGGGCCCGCCCCCGCGGGGGGGGGCGGGGCCGCCCCGGGGGGGCGCGCGGGGGGCGCCCCCGCCCGCCCCCCCGCCCCCGCCCCCCCCCCCCCCGCCC